>NZ_JAKKOM010000039.1:0-42332 GCF_021739525.1 Klebsiella sp. 2019SCSN059
GAAGGGCGAGGCGAAGCCGAGTCATCCTGCACGACCCACCAATGTAAAAAGGCGCCCTAAAGGCGCCTTTTTGCTATCTGCCCGCCCATCAATTGCCACAATATTGTATTCAGCGCTTTCCCACGCTCGCGCTGCGCTTACCACGCCTGCACAGGGCGCGAACCGGTAGCCCGGACAGCGACGCAGCCTCGTCCCCTGGAACAGGCGCTGATGTACAAAATTCATCACGACTTTTGGCGCGTAATCGGCTATCTTGTTTAGCATATAAAACACCATGACCGTATCATGGCGCGGGCAGGCCATACTGACGGTCTTAGAGTTAAGCCAGTAAAACGAGATTGCATGATGAGCGTAATGTTTGATCCTGAAACGGCGATTTATCCCTTCCCACCGAAACCGCAGCCGCTGACCGTCGATGAAAAGCAGTTTTACCGCGAAAAAATCAAGCGTCTGCTGCGCGAGCGCGATGCCGTGATGGTGGCGCATTACTACACCGATCCTGAAATTCAGCAGCTGGCGGAAGAGACCGGCGGCTGTATTGCCGACTCGCTGGAGATGGCGCGCTTTGGCGCCCGCCATTCGGCCTCTACGCTGCTGGTCGCCGGGGTGCGTTTTATGGGGGAAACCGCCAAAATCCTCAGCCCGGAAAAGACCATTCTGATGCCGACCCTGAACGCCGAGTGTTCCCTGGATCTGGGCTGTCCGATTGAGGAGTTCAACGCCTTTTGCGACGCTCATCCTGACCGCACCGTGGTGGTCTATGCCAATACGTCTGCCGCGGTGAAGGCTCGCGCCGACTGGGTGGTGACCTCCAGCATCGCCGTGGAACTCATTGACCATCTGGATAGCCTTGGTCAAAAAATCCTCTGGGCGCCGGACCGCCATCTTGGCCGTTACGTTCAGCGTCAGACCGGCGCAGATGTGCTCTGCTGGCAGGGGGCGTGCATCGTGCACGACGAGTTTAAAACCCAGGCGTTGAAGCGGATGAAGGCTCTGCATCCCGAAGCCGCTGTGCTGGTCCATCCCGAGTCGCCGCAGGCGATCGTCGAGATGGCCGATGCCGTAGGCTCCACCAGCCAGCTGATCGCGGCGGCGAAAAGCCTGCCCCAGCGCCAGCTGATCGTGGCGACCGATCGCGGTATCTTTTATAAAATGCAGCAGGCGGTGCCGGAGAAAACGCTGCTGGAAGCGCCCACCGCCGGTGAAGGGGCGACCTGCCGCAGCTGCGCGCATTGTCCGTGGATGGCGATGAACGGCCTGAAAGCCATTGCCGAGGGTCTCGAGCAGGGCGGCGCTGAACATGAAATCCACGTCGACGAAGCGCTGCGGACTGGCGCATTAATTCCCCTTAACCGGATGCTGGATTTTGCGGCTACACTACGGGGATAACCTATTGCCGCGTCATCTGGCGCTGAGAGGATAAAATGGATTTTTTTAGCACGCAGAATATTTTAGTACATATACCCATCGGCGCCGGGGGGTACGATCTCTCCTGGATAGAGGCCGTGGGGACCATCGCCGGGCTGTTGTGCATCTGGCTGGCGAGCCTGGAGAAGATCAGTAACTATGCCTTCGGTCTGGTCAACGTCACGCTGTTCGCCATCATCTTCTTTCAGATCCAGCTGTATGCCAGCCTGTTGCTGCAGCTGTTCTTCTTTGCCGCTAACGTTTACGGCTGGTATGCCTGGTCGCGGCAAAGCAGCAACCATGAGGCTGAGCTGCAGATCCGCTGGCTACCGCGCAGTAAAGCCCTGGGCTGGCTGGCGGCCTGCGTGGTGGCGATCGGCTTGCTGACCCTGTTTATCAATCCGTTTTTTGCTTTCCTGACGCGGATCGCGGTCAGCCTGATGCAAGCGCTCGGTTTGCAGGTCACTATGCCGGAACTGCAGCCGGACGCCTTCCCGTTCTGGGACTCCTGTATGACGGTGCTGTCGGTAGTGGCGATGATCTTAATGACCCGCAAATACGTTGAGAACTGGCTGCTGTGGGTCATCGTCAACGTCATCAGCGTGGTGATTTTTGCCCGTCAGGGCGTCTATGCGATGTCGCTGGAATATCTCTTGCTGACGTTCATTGCGCTGAACGGCAGCCGGATGTGGATAAACAGCGCGCGTGAGCGAGGTTCTCACGCGTTTTCTGGCTAATGGTGGTGGTGATGATCGTGCCCGGCGTGCATCGTGTTGAGATGGCACTCCGGGCCGCTGCAGGGCTGGTACTCCATCTGCACCGTGGCATGCTCAATTTCATATTTATGTTCCAGGAAATGCAGGATGCGGTTGAGTAACGCATCATGATCGTGCGGCGGCACAACCTGCACATGCAGCGTCATCACCGGTTTTTCCCCCACCAGCCAGACGTGGACGTGGTGAACATCGCGCACCTCCGGGATAGAGCGGCGGATATCCCGCTGCAGGGCCGTCACATCCAGCGAACGCGGCGCGCTTTCCAGCAGCTCATTCAGACTCTCCTTCAGCAGACGCCAGGCGCTACGTAACACCAGGCAGGAAACCAGCACGGAAAGGATCGGGTCGACAGGTGTCCAGCCGGTGGTGAGGATCACCACGGCGGCCACAATCGCGCCAACCGAGCCCAGCAGATCGCCGAGCACGTGTAGCGCCGCGGCGCGCACGTTGAGGTTCCGCTCTTCGCTGCCACGATGCAGGATCCAGAAAGCCAGCACGTTGGCCAGCAGGCCAGCGACCGCAATCACCATCATCGTCACGCCGGCAACCGGCTGCGGGTGCTGGAAGCGCTGAATGGCCTCCCAGACAATCAGCATGGTGATCACCACCAGGGCAATGGCATTGAGAAACGCCGCCAGGGTGGTCAAACGCAGCCAGCCAAAGGTATGGCGGGCATTCGGGGGACGGCTGGCGAAGCGAACCGCCAGCAGCGCAAACAGCAGGGCGGCGGAGTCGGTGAGCATATGGCCGGCATCCGCCAGCAGGGCCAACGAGCCGGAGATCGCGCCGCCGATGGCTTCTACCAGCATAAAACCGGCGGTGACGATGAACGCCCAGAGCAGCCGGCGAGCGTTGCCGTTATCCGTAGCCTGGGCAGGGGAGTGCGAATGCGAGTGCGCCATAGTGTCGTCCCTTGATAGTTATCATTATCACGCTATGACATCATAAACAGAGAACGATAACAAACAGAGAAAAGGCGAGCCCGGCTCGCCTTTTCTCTGTTTGCACTCACCGCATCAATTATTGGGTGGTGCCGTCGGTTTTGCTGTTGTCATGGTTCATGCTGTCGCCGTTGTCCAGCTTCTTACCGGTGTCCGGACAGCGGCCGTCTTTACACATCGAGTTTTTATGGACCTCATCGCTCGACATATTGTCCTGGCTCATCGTCGAGCCGTCAGGATGAAGCATGGTGCCGCCAGTGCCAGTGCCAGAATTGATTTGGCTATTATCGACGTTATTCGGCGCCACGTTTTCACGGGCGTCCGGCGCCACCTGACCGGCATCAGCGGAAGAGTTGGCCTGGCCATTGTTGGACTGGGCGCCGGCGTCTGCCGCCAGGGCCGCGCCGCTGGCAAAACCTAAGGTGGCGGTGAGCAAAAGGGTCGTCAGTTTTTTCATGTTCATCGGATACTCCTGTTGGGTCGGGAAGCGGTAACTACGCCTCCAGCGGTAAGTGTGCCAGGGATCTGACTCGCTATGGTTAAAGACTCCGCAGACGATCGCAGTGTCACTATATAATCCTGAAACGTAAGACTTAATTAGCTTTAACAGTTAAATATTGTAGTTCATGAGTCTGGTTTCGCTACTTTATGGCGTATTTTTGCCTATTTCCAGGATTATTCCATCACTACTGTAAAATCACGTTTACACTATTTCAGCGAAGAGATAGATTGGAGGGATTGCATTTCATTGAATAAGTATGGCAACGCTGGAAAGAAGATGAATTATCAGAACGACGATTTACGCATTAAAGAGATCAACGAATTATTACCTCCCGTTGCGCTCCTGGAAAAATTCCCTGCTACCGAAAATGCTGCAAACACCGTTGCACATGCTCGCAAAGCGATCCACCAGATCCTCAAAGGTGATGATGACCGCCTGCTGGTGGTGATTGGGCCCTGTTCTATTCACGACCCGGCGGCGGCGAAAGAGTACGCTTCCCGTCTGCTGACCCTGCGCGAGGCGCTGAAGGGCGAGCTCGAGATCGTCATGCGCGTCTATTTTGAGAAACCGCGCACCACCGTCGGCTGGAAAGGGCTTATCAACGATCCCCATATGGATAACAGCTTCCGCATCAACGACGGGTTGCGCATTGCGCGCAAACTGCTGCTGGATATTAACGACAGCGGCCTGCCGGCGGCGGGGGAATTCCTCGATATGATCACCCCGCAGTATGTCGCCGATCTGATGAGCTGGGGCGCCATCGGGGCGCGCACCACCGAATCCCAGGTGCACCGCGAGCTCGCCTCGGGGCTCTCCTGCCCGGTGGGCTTTAAAAACGGTACCGATGGCACCATCAAGGTGGCTATCGACGCGATTAACGCCGCCGGCGCGCCGCACTGTTTCCTGTCGGTCACCAAGTGGGGCCACTCCGCTATCGTCAATACCAGCGGCAACGGCGACTGCCATATTATTCTGCGCGGCGGCAAAGAGCCGAACTACAGCGCGAAGCACGTGGCGGAGGTGAAAATCGGTCTGGCGAAAGCGGGCCTGCCGGCCCAGGTGATGATCGACTTCAGCCACGCCAACTCCAGCAAGCAGTTCAAGAAGCAGATGGAAGTAGGCGCCGACGTATGCCAGCAGATTGCCGGCGGCGAGCGCGCCATTATGGGCGTGATGATTGAAAGCCATTTGGTGGAAGGCAACCAGAGCCTCGAGAGCGGTGAACCGCTGACCTACGGCAAGAGCGTCACCGACGCCTGCATCGGCTGGGAGGATACCGAAGCGATCCTGCGTCAGCTGGCGGAAGCGGTGAAAACCCGCCGCGGCTAAGCTACGTTGCGCTCGCGCAGGTCATAAAAAAAGCGTGGAGATTTCCACGCTTTTTTATTTTCACCGGGGGAAATTACTTCGCTTTACCCTGGTTGGCGACGGCAGCTGCTTTCGCCGCGATCTCTTCCGCGTTGCCCAGATAGTAATGTTTGATCGGCTTGAAGTTTTCATCGAACTCATACACCAGCGGTACGCCGGTCGGGATGTTCAGTTCGAGGATCTCGTCTTCGCCCATGTTGTCGAGGTATTTAACCAGCGCGCGCAGGGAGTTACCGTGAGCGGCGATGATCACGCGCTCACCGCTTTTCAGGCGCGGCAGAATGGTTTCGTTCCAGTAAGGCACGACGCGGTCGATGGTCAGCGCCAGGCTTTCAGTGGTCGGCAGTTCCGCGTCGGTCAGTTTTGCATAGCGCGGATCGTGGCCCGGGTAGCGCTCGTCGTCTTTGGTCAGCTCCGGCGGAGTAACGGCGAAGCCGCGACGCCACTGTTTAACCTGCTCGTCACCGTATTTCTCAGCAGTTTCCGCTTTGTTCAGGCCCTGCAGCGCGCCGTAATGACGCTCGTTCAGCTTCCAGGATTTCTCAACCGGCAGCCAGGCCTGATCCAGTTCGTCCAGCACGTTCCACAGGGTGTGGATGGCACGTTTCAGCACGGAGGTATAAGCAAAATCAAAGCTGAAGCCTTCAGCCTTCAGCAGTTTACCTGCTGCTTTCGCTTCGCTAACGCCTTTCTCGGACAGATCAACGTCGTACCAACCGGTGAAGCGGTTTTCGTTGTTCCACTGGCTTTCGCCATGACGAACCAGTACCAGCTTAGTTACAGCCATTCTCTTACTCCTCTCTACACGCCATCCCTCGCGCCGCGAACGGTGCGCTGAATATGTTGGTGTATGTGTTATTGATTGATAACTATTCTCATTATATTGCCGTGATTTGGCCCACGGCAATGCTTATCCCTAACCATAGCGAAAATAGTGGCTCAGTGTAAGGTGCTTGTAAAACACAGGTTATTTTTTTGTCCTTTGATGATGGAAAATAGAGCAGGTTGCTGAAAAAAGAGGCAGGAGAGAAGAGGGCGGGGACGAAACTCAGCGCCCCCCGGCGGAGGGCGCTGGCGATTAGCGGGCGATAAACTGATATTCCGTCAGGCTGACGTACTCCTGGCCTGGACGTAACACACAGTCCGGCTGCGGCCATTCCGGATGATTCGGCGAATCCGGCAGGAATTCGCTCTCCAGCGCCAGCCCCTGCCAGTCGGCGTAGGGGTCCGTCGTCTGCGACGGGGTGCCGCCGAGATAGTTGCCGGAATAAAACTGTAGCGCCGGAGCGGAGGTATAGACCGTCATCTGCAGCTTACCGTCCTGCGACCAGACCTGCGCCGCAGGTTGACTGGCGTCGCCTCTGGCGTCCAGCAGGAAGGCATGGTCATAACCCTTCACCTTTTGCTGATCGGCATCCGCGAGGAAGTCGGCGGCGATGGTTTTCGGCTGGCGGAAATCAAAGCTGGTGCCGGCGACGTCTTTGAGTCCGCCGCCCGGGATACCATCGCTTTCCACCGGCAAATAGCGATGGGCGAGGATCTGCAGCTGGTGCTGGCGCACGTCGCCCTGGTCACCGTCGAGGTTGAAATAGACGTGATTGGTCATGTTCACCGGGCAGGGTTGGTCCACGGTGGCGCGATAGGTAATCGCGATGCGGTTATCGTCGGTCAGACGATAGTGCGCGGTGGCCTGCAGAGTGCCCGGAAAGCCTTGATCGCCATCGGGCGAGGTCAGGGCGAACAGCGCTTCCTGCTCGTCAGCGCGGACGATGCGCCAGCGGCGTTTATCAAACCCTTCCGGGCCGCCGTGAAGCTGGTGGCCCGCGTCGTTTGACGGCGTGACGGTGACGAGCTGGCCGTCAAGCGGGAAGCGGCTATTGCCGATACGGTTGGCGTAGCGGCCTACCGAGGCGCCAAGAAACGCGGCCTGGCGGGCATAATCTTCCAGCTTTGCGCAGCGCAGCAGCGGATGGCGCACGCTGCCATCGGCCAGCGGCACCTCGGCGCTGAGCAGCGTCGCGCCCCAGTCTGCCACGGTGACGGTCATCCCCGCCTTATTGCGCAGGGTTACCTGCTGCCATGGCTGGCCGTCCGGCGCCAGCGCGGTAGTTTGCGTTACCATTGACCAGCCCCCTGTGACGGTTTGCAGACATAAAACGTCTCTTTAATTCCGGTTTTCGCTTCATACTCGTTGGCAACGGCCTGCTGAACGGTATCGACCAGATCTTCCGGGACCAGCGCTACCACACAGCCGCCAAAACCGCCGCCGGTCATGCGCACGCCGCCCTTATCGCCGATTGTCGCCTTGACGATCTCCACCAGGGTGTCGATCTGCGGGACGGTGATCTCGAAATCATCGCGCATCGAAGCGTGGGATTCGGCCATCAGCTCGCCCATCCGCTTCAGGTCGCCTTTTTCAAGGGCGCTGGCGGCTTCCACGGTGCGGGCATTCTCCGTCAGCACATGACGTACCCGCTTCGCCACCACCGGATCCAGCTCATGGGCGACAGCGTTGAATTGCTCAAGGGTGACATCGCGCAGAGCGGGCTGCTGGAAGAAGCGCGCGCCGGTCTCGCACTGTTCACGACGGGTGTTGTACTCGCTGCCGACGAGGGTGCGCTTAAAGTTGCTGTTGATGATCACCACCGCCACGCCTTTCGGCATCGAGACGGCTTTGGTGCCCAGCGAGCGGCAGTCGATCAGCAGCGCATGGTCTTTTTTGCCCAGCGCCGAAATCAGCTGATCCATGATCCCGCAGTTGCAGCCGACGAACTGATTTTCCGCCTCCTGGCCGTTGAGGGCAATTTGCGCGCCATCGAGCGGCAGGTGGTACAGCTGCTGGAACACCGTGCCGACGGCGACCTCCAGCGAGGCTGAGGAGCTTAAGCCCGCGCCCTGCGGCACATTGCCGCTGATCACCAGATCCGCGCCGCCGAAGTGGCTGTTCCGCTGTTGCAGATGCTTCACCACGCCGCGGACATAGTTCGACCACTGCTGGGTGTCGTGGCTGAGAATCGGCGCGTCGAGAGAGAACTCGTCGGTCTGATTGTCGTAATCGGCGGCAATCACCCGCACGGTACGATCGTCGCGCGGCGCACAGCTGATCACCGTCTGGTAGTCGATGGCGCAGGGCAGCACAAAGCCGTCGTTGTAATCGGTATGCTCGCCGATCAGGTTGACGCGGCCTGGCGCCTGAATGACATGGCTGGCCGGGTAGCCGAAGGCCTCAGCAAACAGGGTTTGGGTTTTCTCTTTCAGACTCATCATTACACTCCGGATTCACGAAAATGGACGTCGCTGACGGCGCGCAGTCGTTCGGCAGCTTGCTCGGCGGTGAGATCGCGCTGCGTTTCGGCCAGCATTTCGTAGCCAACCATAAACTTGCGGACCGTCGCGGAGCGCAGCAGCGGCGGATAAAAGTGGGCGTGAAGCTGCCAGTGGTTATGGTCTTCGTCGTTAAACGGCGCGCCGTGCCAGCCCATGGAGTAGGGGAATGAGCACTGGAACAGGTTGTCGTAACGGCTGGTCAGCTTTTTCAACGCCAGCGCCAGATCGCTGCGCTGGGCGTCGGTTAAATCGGTAATACGCTGCACGGGCGCTTTCGGCAGCAGCAGCGTTTCGAACGGCCACGCGGCCCAGTAGGGCACGACCGCCAGCCAGTGATCGGTGTCGACCACCGTGCGGCTGCCGTCGGCCAGTTCGCGCCGGGCATAGTCCAGCAGCATCGACTGGCCCTGGCTGGCGTAATACGCTTTCTGCAGACGGTCTTCCCGTTCCGCTTCATTAGGCAGGAAGCTGTTGGCCCATACCTGACCGTGCGGGTGTGGGTTGGAGCAGCCCATCGCTGCTCCTTTGTTTTCAAAGACCTGCACCCACGGGTAGCTTTTCCCGAGGTCCGCGGTCTGTTCCTGCCACGCTTTAACCACGCCTTCCAGCGCTTCAAGGCTCAGTTCCGGCAGCGTTTTGCTGTGGTCTGGCGAGAAGCAGATCACCCGACTGGTGCCGCGCGCGCTCTGGCAGCGCATCAGCGGATCGTCACTCTCCGGGGCATCCGGCGTGTCGGTCATCAGGGCCGCAAAGTCGTTGGTAAACACGTAGGTGCCGGTGTAATTCGGATTCGTGTCGCCGGTGACCCGGGTGTTGCCCGGGCACAGGAAACAGTCCGGATCGTGGGCCGGCAAGGTCTGTTTTGCCGGCGTCTCCTGCGCTCCCTGCCAGGGGCGCTTGGCGCGATGCGGAGAAACCAGAATCCACTGCCCGGTTAACGGGTTATAACGACGATGCGGATGGTCAACGGGGTTAAATACGCTCATGAAGGTTCCTTAGTCTGGATAACCCTGCGGATGGCGGGACTGCCAGTTCCAGGTGTCCTGCGCCATTTCGTCCAGGTTGCGCGTCACGCGCCAGTTCAGCTCGCGGTCGGCCTTGGCGGCATCCGCCCAGTAGGCCGGGAGGTCGCCATCGCGGCGCGGCGCGAAATGGTAGTTAATCGGTTTGCCGCAGGCCTTGCTGAAAGCATTGACCACGTCGAGCACGCTGCTGCCGACGCCGGCGCCAAGGTTGTAGATATGGACCCCGGCTTTGTCAGCCAGTTTTTCCATGGCCGCGACGTGGCCGTCGGCAAGGTCCATCACGTGGATATAATCGCGCACGCCGGTGCCATCTTCGGTCGGGTAGTCGTTACCAAACACGGCCAGCGATTCGCGACGGCCAACGGCGACCTGGGCGATATACGGCATCAGGTTATTCGGGATCCCCTGCGGGTCTTCGCCCATGTCGCCCGACGGGTGGGCGCCGACCGGGTTGAAGTAGCGCAGCAGGGCAATGCTCCACTCCGGCTGCGCTTTTTGCAGGTCGGTCAGGATCTGCTCCACCATCAGTTTGCTTTTACCGTAGGGGCTTTGCGGGGTGCCGGTCGGGAAGCTTTCGACATACGGGATTTTCGGCTGGTCGCCGTAGACGGTGGCGGAGGAGCTAAAGATGAAGTTCTTCACGCCCGCGGCGCGCATGGCGGAGACTAATTTCAATGTGCCGGTGACGTTATTGTCGTAATATTCCAGCGGCTTGGCGACGGACTCCCCGACGGCTTTCAGCCCGGCGAAGTGGATCACCGCTTCAATGGCGTGATCGTGGAGGATCTCGGTCATCAGCGCTTCGTTACGAATATCGCCTTCAATAAAGGTGGCTTCTTTGCCGCCGAGACGCTCAATCACCGGCAGTACGCTGCGCTTGCTGTTGCAGAGATTGTCGAGGATCACCACCTCATGCCCCTGCAGCAGCAGTTGAACGCAGGTATGACTTCCAATGTAACCGCTACCACCTGTAACCAGAACTTTCATGATTCGCTCCATTCGGCTTATCGTGTATGAGGAAGATAGCATATCAAAGAAGTGAAAAGTGTGACACAGAACAAGTTAGTGGAATCGTTTACACTCGGGGATGAAACGGCATCGTTTAATATATTTTGTTTAAAATACATAGTGTTAGGTGAGTAAGGCGCTATTTTTCTGAAAAATACCAGGGATCTTGCGATCCCCGGCAGGGGGCGTCAGGCCACGGGGCCGAGCTGATAAGTGTAACCGTCTCCACTGGGAACGAACGCCAGGCGATGGGTAATACAGTCCGGGGCATCTTCCGCATGGTGCGAGACAAACAGCAGCTGCGTGGCGCCTTCGCCAATCAGGACGTCGACGAAGCGGCGCACCAGCTGGCGATTGAGGGGATCCAGCCCCTGCAGCGGTTCATCAAGGATCAGCAGGGTTGGATGCTTCACCAGCGCGCGGACGATAAGCGCCAGCCGCTGCTGGCCCCACGACAGGCTGTGAAACGGCGCGTCGGCGGTGCGCTTATCGATGCCGAGAATATCCAGCCATTGCTGCACCAGCTTATGCTGTTTATCCGACACCGCCTGATAAATGCCGATCGAGTCAAAATAGCCCGACAGAATCACGTTGCGGACGTTGGTGCTGACCCGGTAGTCCAGATGCAGGCTGCTGCTGACGTAGCCGATATGCTTTTTAATATCCCAGATGGTCTCACCGCTGCCGCGCCGACGGCCAAAGAGGGTGAGATCGTTGCTGTAGCCCTGGGGGTGATCGCCGGTGATAAGGCTTAAGAGGGTGGATTTACCCGCGCCGTTGGGGCCGACGATCTGCCAGTGTTCGCCAGGGTTTACGGTCCAGGAGAGGTGGTTGATGACCGGGCGATCGTTGTAGGAGACCACCCCGTCATTGAGGACGATACGCGGCGCCGTCTCCGTCAGCGTATGGCGGGCCGGTGGGGCATCCGGCTCCGGCAGGGTGATACCGTCCAGTTTTTCACTGTGCGCCAGCTGGGCGACCAGCGCCTGCTGCAGCAGAGCGTGCTTCTCGCCGGTCTCGCTGAGGAGGCAGTCAGCCAGCACGCCGGCGTATTGCACAAAGTCCGGGATCTCATCGAAACGGTTGAGCACCAGCACCAGGGTGATGCCGGCGCGATGCAGGTCGGCCAGCAGGGCGGCCAGCTGCTGGCGGGAGTTGACGTCGAGGCCGTCGAACGGCTCGTCGAGGATCAGCAGTTGCGGATCGCTCATCAGGGCCTGGCACAGCAGGGTCTTACGCGTTTCGCCAGTGGACAGATACTTAAAGCGGCGGTCCAACAGGGCGCTGATGGCAAACTGTTCGGCAAGCTGCGCGCAGCGGGCCGGATCTTTCACCTCATCCTGAATAATCTCCGCGGTAGTGCGTCCGGTATCTTCTTCTCCGGGGCTGAGCAGGTCGGTGTTATTGCGCTGCCACTCGTCGCTGACCAGCTTCTGCAGCTGTTCGAAGGAGAGGCGGGTTACGCGGGAGAAGAGGCTGTCGCGCTGGCCGCTGAGCAGGGTCAGGTCGCCGGCCAGGGCCCGCGCGAGGGCGGATTTGCCGCTGCCGTTGCTGCCGACGAACGCCCAGCTTTCACCCGCCGCCACGCTCAGGTGGTCTATTTTTAAGGTTTTTGTATCGCTCAGGCGAAACGTGCCTTGCGAAATTTGCAATGATGACATGATGTATCCCATTTTTTGCAGCGATGTGCATCAGGGATACGACTTCAGGCGTGCAATGTCAATGGGGTCAGCATAACGTAGCGAGAATGATGCGATCGGCGTTGAAGTACGCGATCGCCTCCGTCCCTTCCGTCAGGCCAGAGGTCTGGGCCTGCGGCAGGGTGGCGCACAGGGTCTGGCCGTCCGCAAGGGTCATCAGCACTTCGCACTGCCCGGAGCCGCATTCGATATGGCTGATGCGACCCGACAGCTGGTTCTCGGCCTGGCGGGCCACCGCCGGGTCGAGGGTGATGCCAACCCAGGGCGCTTTCAACAGGACCAGCACCTCCTGGCCCTCATCGAGCCCCAGCTTTTCAGCGCTTTGGGCGGTAATGGCGACGTTCAGGCGGGTCTGCCCGTCGGCCAGCAGCACCTCGACGTGCTGCTGCACCTGCTGACGATCGCGGCCGGTGATAGTGCCGAACCACTGGTTGCGGGCGCTGGTCTGCAGGGAAAAGCGCGAGATGGCCGCCAGCAGGCTGTCCAGCGGCAGGGCGTCGTCATCGCTGAGCACATCAAACGCTTTCTGCTGGATCTGCGCCAGCAGATCGTACAGTTGGATCAGACGCTGCCCGTAGCGGGTCAGCACCGCGCCGCCGCCGCCTTTGCCGCCGGTGGCGCGATCCACCAGCGGCTGTTCGCTGAGCTGGTTCATCTCGTTGATGGCATCCCACGCGCTTTTATAGCTGATACCCGCGTGCTTCGCCCCCTGGCTTATCGAACCGGTCTGGTCAATCTGTTTGAGCAGGGCGATCCGCCGGGGGTCGGCAAACAGGCGCTGCTGAAGCTTAAGGGTGAGAAGAATTTCGGCCTGCATAATCGTTTCCTGACAAAAAAGCGTATTGTGACCGATAGTCACCCCGTTGCAAAACCTCTCTGCGCGGTTTGTCATTAACCACCGCACAAATGGGGCGTGTTTTTTCGGCTGAAACCGTTACAATCAGGGAATCATACTATCTGGAGTGAACCATGTTAGAGCTTTTGAAAAGTCTGGTTTTTGCGGTCATCATGGTACCGGTGGTGATGGCGGTCATCCTGGGATTGATTTACGGTCTTGGCGAAGTGTTCAACCTCTTCTCCGGCGTCGGCCACAAAGATCGCAGCCAGCAAAATCATTGATTTCCCGGCGCCCGGTTTAACCGGGCGCTGTGCTATTTCCCTCCTGTATCATTTCCCTTCATTTTATTGTCCTGCGTCACTATAAAAACGCTTCGCATATCGTTATATTGTCGAGTACATAACGCATTGACAGGAGATTCAGATGACAGGTTCTTGGTTACGCGGGGTGGTCGGGGTATCGCTCACGCTGTGCGTCGCGGGTCAGGCGCTGGCGGCAGAGGGGAAAGTGACCGTTTTCGCGGCCGCGTCGTTAACCAACGCGATGCAGGATATCGCCCAGGCGTATAAGAAAGCGAAAAACGTCGAGGTCGTCTCGTCGTTTGCCTCGTCGTCAACGCTGGCGCGGCAGATTGAAGCAGGCGCCCCGGCGGACCTGTTTATCTCCGCCGATCAAAAGTGGATGGATTACGCGGCAGACAAAAAGGCCATCGATCCGGCGACCCGCGCCACCCTGCTTGGCAACAGCCTGGTGGTGGTGGCGCCGAAAGCCAGCGCGCAGGGGGCGATAACCATTGATGAGAAAACCGACTGGACCAGCCTGCTGAAAGGGGGCCGTCTGGCGGTGGGCGATCCGCAGCACGTTCCGGCAGGTATCTACGCCAAAGAAGCGCTGCAGAAACTGGGCGCCTGGGAGACCCTGTCGCCGAAGCTCGCCCCGGCGGAAGACGTGCGCGGCGCGCTGGCGCTGGTGGAGCGTAGCGAAGCGCCGCTGGGCATCGTCTACGGATCGGATGCCGTGGCCAGCAAAGGGGTGAAAGTGGTTGGCACTTTACCGGAGGCGTCGCATCAGAAAGTCGAGTACCCGCTGGCGATTGTCGATGGCCACCGCAATGCGGCCGTGAGCGCTTTCTATGACTACCTGAAAGGGCCGGAAGCGTCGGCGATTTTTCAACGTTACGGATTTACCACCCGCTGATGTTTCTGAGCGAACCCGAATGGCAGGCGGTGCTGCTGAGCCTGAAAGTCTCCTCCCTGGCGGTGGCCCTGAGCCTGCCCTTTGGCATCTTTTTTTCCTGGCTGCTGGTCCGGCGCACCTTCCCCGGCAAGGCGCTGCTCGATAGTCTTCTCCATCTGCCGCTGGTGCTGCCGCCGGTGGTGGTGGGGTATCTGCTGCTGGTGGCCATGGGGCGGCGCGGGTTTATTGGCAGCTGGCTGTACGACTGGTTCGGCATCAGCTTTGCCTTCAGCTGGCGCGGGGCGGTGCTGGCGGCGGCGGTGATGTCTTTCCCGCTGATGGTGCGTGCCATCCGCCTGGCGCTGGAGGGGGTGGACATCAAACTGGAGCAGGCGGCGAGAA
The DNA here is from genome assembly GCF_021739525.1 of Klebsiella sp. 2019SCSN059. Taxonomy (NCBI): domain Bacteria; kingdom Pseudomonadati; phylum Pseudomonadota; class Gammaproteobacteria; order Enterobacterales; family Enterobacteriaceae; genus Klebsiella; species Klebsiella sp. 2019SCSN059. Next base: position 14,471 of record NZ_JAKKOM010000039.1, read on the forward strand.
CCCTCGGGGCCAGCCGCTGGCGGGTATTTTTCACCATTACGCTGCCGCTGACTCTGCCGGGAATTATTGTCGGCACGGTGTTGGCCTTCGCCCGCTCGTTAGGGGAGTTTGGCGCGACCATCACGTTCGTCTCCAATATTCCCGGTGAAACGCGCACCCTGCCTTCGGCGATGTACACCTTGATCCAGACCCCAGGCGGGGAGGGGGCGGCGGCCCGCCTCTGCCTCATCGCTATCGGTCTGGCGCTGGTCTCGCTCTTGATTTCAGAATGGCTGGCCCGCGTGAGCCGCCAGCGAATGGGAGGATCATGATGCTCGAGCTGGACTTTACCCAGACCCTCGGCAGCCACTGTCTGCAGATCCGTGAAACGCTGCCCAGCAGCGGGATCACCGCCATCTTTGGCGTCTCAGGCGCCGGGAAAACGTCGTTGATCAACGCTATCAGCGGCCTGACCCGGCCGCAGGCGGGGCGGATCGTCCTCAACGGAAGGGTGCTGAACGACACCGCGCAGCGTATCTGCCTGGCGCCGGAGCAGCGGCGGATCGGCTATGTATTTCAGGATGCGCGCCTGTTTCCCCACTATAAAGTGCGCGGCAATCTGCAGTACGGAATGGCGAAATCCATGGTCAGCCAGTTCGATAAGCTGGTGGAACTGCTGGGAATTGCGCCCTTGCTGGATCGGCTGCCGGGCCGGTTATCCGGCGGCGAAAAGCAGCGCGTGGCCATCGGCCGCGCCCTGCTGACCGCGCCGGAGCTGCTGCTGCTGGACGAGCCGCTGGCCTCGCTGGATATTCCGCGCAAACGCGAACTGTTGCCCTATCTGCAGCGGCTGGCGCAGGAGATCCATATTCCGATGCTCTACGTTAGCCACTCGCTGGACGAGATCCAGCATCTGGCCGATCGCGTGCTGGTGCTGGAGGCCGGTAAGGTGAAGGCTTTCGGTCCGCTGGAGGAGGTCTGGAGCAGCAGCGTGATGCACCCCTGGCTGCCGGCGGAACAGCAGAGTACGATCCTCAGCGCCACCGTCGCCGCGCAGCATCCGCAGTACGCGATGACCGCGCTGACGCTGGGGGATCAAATGCTGTGGGTCAACCGGCTCGATCGTCCCGCCGGGGAGAGCGCGCGGATCCGCATCCAGGCGTCGGACGTCTCGCTGGTGCTGGCCCAGCCGTCCGCAACCAGCATCCGCAATATCTTACGCGCCGAGGTGGTTCAGTGTCTGGAGGTCAACGGGCAGATTGAGGTTCAGCTCAGGGTGAGCGGCCATCCTCTGTGGGCTCGAATCAGTCCGTGGGCGCGGGATGACCTGGCGATAGCGCCAGGCCAGCAGGTATTTGCCCAGATCAAAAGCGTGTCGATTGCCGCCTGATCACAGCAGCTGACGGTAGATAAACTCGGCGATGCTGGCGGACTCATTGTCGCCGATGACCACGTTGGCGCGGGCTTTGACGTCGTCCACCGCGTTACCCATCGCCACCCCGGTGCCTGCCGCTTCCAGCATACTCAGATCGTTGTAGTTATCGCCGAAGGCCACCACATTCTGCATCGACAGCCCCTGGTCAGCGACCCACTGCGCCAGGCGTTTGCCTTTGCTGTTGCCGGCGCGAGCGATATCCACCTGGTCGTGCCACGACCATTCGCACTCGAGGCCCAGCGTCTCGCCGACCTCCTGCGCAAAGCGCTGCAGACGGGGAATGTCGTCGTCGGTGAGGGCGAATTTCCATACCGCCTTGACCTCGCGGACCGCCTGCGCCAGCGAGTCGACCTGGCTGAAGACCGGGCGCTGATCCTCCGGTAACGCCTGCGCCCAGTTGCGGGTGCGGATCACATGCCCGGTGGGCTGTTCGTAAAGCATCGCGTCATCCACATAGGCCAGGCCGTGGATCTGCTGTTCGGCGAGCATGGCGGTGAGGCTTACCGCGTGTTCCACCGACATAGGATCGGCCGCCAAAACCTTTTTTGCGTGATAATCATACAAATAAGTGCCATTACAACAAATTGCAGGTGTATCGAGAGCCAGTGCCTGATAAAAAGGATGAATAGCGACGTGATGACGTCCGGTAACGACGATCACCTGGTAGCCCGCCTCTCTGGCGCGGGCCAGCGCTTCCAGCGAAGCGGGCAGGATGGTTTTTTTGCTGGTGAGCAGGGTGCCGTCTAAATCCAGGGCAATCACGCGTGTTGTCATGTGTTATTTCCGGTTGATGTTGAAAAGTGACCTGGCCATGATGGTACACCGCCGTGGCGTCAGGACCAATTTTTCCACATCTGCCGTGAATGTCTGTATGCCCTTTGTGCCGCCGTCCGTCGGTAATTCGGCGGGCGATGCGAGTATCATGGGCGGATGTCTTATAATTTTCAGGGTGCAGTTATCCTGAAAATGAAAAATCCACGTGCAGTGAGGGAAGGAGTAGTCATGAAACAAACCGTTTATACCGCCAGCCCGGAAAGCCAACAAATCCACGTCTGGAGTCTTGAAGCGGACGGCAAACTGACGCTGGTGCAGGTGGTTGATGCCCCGGGGCAGGTCCAGCCGATGGTGGTCAGCCCCAATAAGGAGTATCTGTACGTTGGCGTTCGTCCGGAGTTTCGCGTGTTAGCTTATCGCATCACGCCGGATAACGGGGCGTTGACCTTCGCAGGGGAAGCGGCGCTGCCGGGCAGCCCGACCCACATCTCTACCGATCATCATGGTCGCTTTGTCTTCAGCGCCTCCTACAATCAGGGCTGCGTCAGCGTGACCCCGCTGCAGGATGGTCTGCCGGGCGAAACCATCACCGTGGTGGACGGGCTGGAAGGCTGCCACTCGGCCAATATCTCCCCGGACAATCGTACCCTGTGGGTGCCGGCGCTGAAGCAGGATCGCATCTGCCTGTTTACCCTCAGCGAGGATGGTTTCCTCTCCGCCCAGGAGCCAGCGGAAGTCACCACCGTCGAAGGGGCGGGTCCGCGCCACATGGTGTTCCATCCGAACCAGCAGTATGGTTACTGCGTCAATGAGCTAAACAGCTCAATTGACGTCTGGGAGCTGAAAGACCCGAATGGCAACATCGAATGTGTACAAACTCTGGATATGATGCCGTCTGATTTCACCGGCGTGCGCTGGGCGGCGGATATTCATATCACTCCGGACGGTCGTCACCTGTACGCCTGCGATCGTACCGCCAGCATTATCACGGTGTTCAGCGTGTCGGAAGATGGCAGCGTGCTGGCGGTGGAGGGCTATCAGCCGACCGAAACCCAGCCGCGCGGCTTTAATCTCGATCACAGCGGTAAGTATCTGATTGCCGCCGGGCAGAAGTCGCACCATATCGCAGTGTACGAAATTACCGGCGAGCAGGGGCTGCTGCAGGAGAAGGGGCGCTATGCGGTCGGGCAGGGGCCGATGTGGGTGGTAGTCAACGCCCACTGATCCGTCAGGCGTAAATGAAAAAACCTCGCGTCAGCGAGGTTTTTTTAACAGAGCGGACAGGCTCTGTCGGAAAGGGGTTGCCCTGGCGGGCCTGAAGCGTGACGGCCTTAGATATCGTCCATGGTGTAGCCGACGACAATCTCCAGCGTTTTACGGATCACGTCTGCGGTCACCACGTCATCGGTGCTTTCCAGCGCCTGAATCAGCCATAAAATAATGGCCTTATTGTTCAGGTGACCTTCGGACTGGAGAATACTGTTGATGGCCAGCGACATCACGGCGGACTCATCAACCAGCTTATCACCGGCGTTACGGAAATAGTCGGAGAGCGCGGTGTCCTGCAGTCCTGCGTAAATATCGGGTTGCTGATGCATAGTCTGTCTCATCACATTCTCACTCTGTGTTATTCACCACGGTTAGGATACTCAGTGGATCTTTTTACCTTCCGGCGCCATGGCGCTTTGCGCCGGCGATCCTCGGGTTTCCCAACGGCCATTGATTTTCTTTACCTGCAAAGGCGCCTGCTTCCGCTGACGGGCAAGCTTCGCGCAAATTTCTTCAATCACGGCAGCGATGACCTTTCTTCGCTGTCGGTCTGACTCTGTCGCCTGCATCAACCGAAGTCGAACCAGCAGGGTCGGGGTGGTAATAGGGCGATTCGTTTTCAGAAGCGCGAGTACCGCCTCGCCGATGATCTCATCGGTGATTTCCTCAGTTTCACTGCTATTCATAACCGTCTCACTGCATGCCACTCTCTCCCTGAATCTGCGAACGGGCATTCAGGTCAGCAGCAGGTTTATGGAAGCGATCGCCCCTCATCTGCTACTGCGGCGCAACAGGCGACGATCGATGACGTTATTCCTGATCGGCAAACAGCAGACCAATTAAGGTCTGATAGTGACTCTCTTCCTCGGGGGCACGGGCCCGGTCGAGTCGGCTCAACAGTTTAGTGCACAGCGCCTTGCGGTTGAGATGACGCCCTTCGTTGAGAATATCCATCACAATCTGACCCAGCGTTTCCTGCTGGGAAGGTAACGATGCTTTGTTGAAATACTGGGCAATTGCGTTCGCTGTATCTGGAATGTAACCATTCTGCTGCATATCTGCTCCTTACATTTCATTCATCTGTTAACTGCCATTAAACTTATACAATAATTGTTAACCTGTACACACAAAGTTGCACAATAATGATCCAGGCATGGTTAACTTATTGATTTTTAATAATTTATTTTTATGTGTTTTGTGCGGTTCTGGCTTGTAAAGGTAGGGTTTAACGGTGCACGTTGTACAAGAAAAGAAAAATGAAAAAGCCTTGCACAAAAAAGGGATTTTTAGTGTATCTTTTTTGTTAAGACAAAACGTAGTTTTACAAGACGATTAGCCTGATAACTGCTACTGTGAATGCTTACCCTCCCATCTGGAATCACTATGCTAACCACCATCATTTATCGCAGCCATATTTGCGACAATGTCTCATTCAAATCGATCGAGGCCATGGTTGCCAGGGCAAACGAAAGAAATGGGCAGGCGGACGTCACCGGTATTTTACTTTTTAACGGGACGCATTTTTTTCAACTCATTGAGGGACCTGAAGAAAAGGTTCAGGATATTTATCAGCATATTTGCCGGGATCCCCGCCATTATAACCTGGTGGAGCTTCTGTGCGATTATGCGCCGTCCCGCCGTTTCGGCAAGGTCGGCATGGAACTGTTTGATTTACGGGAACATGATCGCGAGGAGGTGCTGCAGGCGGTGATGGACCGCGGGACCACAAAATATCAGCTCACCTATGATGACCGGGCACTGCAATTTTTCCGCACCTTTGTCGAATCAACGGAAAAAGCGAACTATTTTGAGATTCCTTCCGCTGACAGCTGGGTATTTATCCCCGATCAGAATACTTTCTATCCTGATACGCCGATAATTGATAATAAGGAAAGCTGGTCCTTTGCCTTCCAGCCGATTGTCGACCCTTTCGCTTGCGAAATTATTTCGTGGGAAGCGCTGTTACGCACACCGGACGGCCAGTCGCCTGGCGCCTATTTTGCCGGGCTTTCCGGGGACGATATTTATCTCGCCGATCTGCACAGTAAACGCGTCGCGCTGTCGCTGGCCGGGCAATTAGGCTTACGTAATAAGGCGTTAAGTATTAATTTACTGCCGATGACGCTGGTTAAAGCGCCGAACGCGGTGGGTTTCCTGCTCGATCAAATTCAGCGTAATGATCTTATTCCTGAACAGATTATTGTCGAGTTTACCGAACGGGAAGTGATTTCACGGATGGATGATTTTACCGATGCGGTGCGAAAGCTAAAAGGGGCGGGTATCAATCTTGCCATCGATCACTTCGGCGCCGGGTTTGCCGGGCTGTCGCTGCTGGCGCAATACCAGCCCGACAGAATTAAAATCGACCATGAGCTGATCCGCAATATCCACCAGGATGGACCGCGCCAGTCAATTGTACAGGCGATTATCAAATGCTGTTTTTCGCTGGAGATTGCGGTCTCTGCCGTCGGCGTTGAGCGTGCTGAAGAGTGGATGTGGCTGGAATCAGCCGGTATTTCGCAGTTTCAGGGGAATTTGTTCGCCAGCGCGCGCCTGGGGGGCTTACCCGCCGTCGCCTGGCCGGAAAAAAAATAATCCACCGCGAAATCAGCCAACTATTTTTTCATCTTTTTCCCAAGCGCTGTGAGCCACAACCTGTTATCTTTATCTGTACAAGAAAATAGAGTTGTACAGGATGCATGAATTCGTTAGTTTAGGTATTAAAGTATCAGGTTGATGTGAGGCTGCTATGGCGTTTTACAGTATCGGTGAAGTCGCCGAACGTTGCGGAATCAATCCGGTCACACTGCGCGCCTGGCAGCGTCGTTACGGTCTACTGAAACCGCAGCGTAGCGAAGGCGGGCATCGGCAATTTGATGAAGAAGATATCCTGCGCATTGAAGAGATCAAGCGCTGGATCGAGCGCGGCGTATCCGTCGGGAAAGTCAAAGCGCTGCTGGAGGGTAACCTGCCGGCGGCGCGCGACGAATCCGCGCATCTTCAGGAAGAGATGATGTCCATTCTGCGTTATATGCAGCCCGCCAGAATCCGTGCCAAATTACTGGCGCTAAGCCATCAACACCCCGTCGACACGCTCATCGACAGCCTGTTAGTGCCGGTACGTCAGCGTCTGAAGCTCGATCAGAATACCTCTCTGGTGATTAGTAGTTTGCTGGATGGTCTGCTGATTGACTGCGTGGCGCTGTTTCTCGCCGAAGCGCGTAAAAAGAACGGCAGGGAGACGCTGCTGGTGGGCTGGAGCAATGAGGACAGGACGCGTCTGTGGCTGGAGGCATGGCGTCTTTCCCAGCGCGGCTGGCACGTCAACGTCCTCGCCGAACCGCTGGAGTCGCCGCGGCCCGAGCTGTTCCCCGGGCAGCATATCTTCGTCTGGACCGGACGCGCCGCCACCCCTCTCCAGGAAGAGCTGCTCAGCCACTGGCAGGAGCAGGGCTTCAGCATCCATTTTCACGGTAATAATTAATCGCCCCGATCCGCAAAGCAGACCGGGGCTAACGCGCCGGGTTACAGGTGGATCTGGCTCCAGGATTTAAAGGTTTCGCTGCGGCTGATATTAAAAAAATCGGTCCTACCGCTACAGCCGAGCTTTTTAATCAGATTCAGCCGGATCTGATAAATGGTTTTAATATGCAGATTCAGCGACCGGCCAATGCTGGCGACCGCTTCGCCATTGCTGATAAGTTGAATTACTTTCTTTTCCCGCTCGGTAAACTGCACCGAGGCGCCCGGCGCCGGGTGGGTTTTATAGTAGCGGGTTGGCTGGTGCAGAAATATCTTTAACTCTTCCGGCGTTGAATTGGCCGGTAAGCGCAGCATAGGCAGTTCACTAAGAAAATTAAGATCATTGCCTTCGGTTAACAAAATAAATAACGTATCCCGACGATTATAGTTGTGCTGCAGTACCGCGAAATAATTGTCGCTGGTAAAGAAAACATGTTTTTTACGAAAGTAAGATGCCGGCAGACTATTCAGGAACAGCGACATCCCATAGAGAAGAAAACGATTATCAAACCACAGATCGTAATGTTCAGTACGATAGCAGGTATTATGGTGTGACATTTTATTTGCCTCAGTTAGCCGATAGAGACCCAGGCGTGCCGGCGCCGCAGGCTTAAGTCTGCTGCCAGCTCCGCGAGTTTAATTAATGATGAGGTTTGCTGTACAGCATATCCAGCGCCTGCAAATAGAGGTCGGAGAGTATTTCATTACTTTCCGTTTGCAGGCGATGCTGAATTTCCGTAATCATCCGCTCATTATTTATCGTTCTGTGCTGCTTAATGAGCGTATTTTCAATATTCTTCATCAGGGCCGAATTGAAGACAAACTCTGCTGGAATGGTATTTTTAATATGCATAGCTCGAACTCTCCCACGTATAACGCAAACTGACAATAAAAGTCGCTACGTACCATTGGTACGCGCCAAGTCACGAACAGGAAATGCAAAACCAGGAACCACCGCCTGACTTGCCGCGCCACCGTTAAACATCCCCGCTTCGTTGCGCAACAAGCAGTTAACACTCCAAACTATAGACGGTGATCCCACTATGTACAACTTTTTTCAGAAGTATATGTACAACGGAACGGCTTATTTTTAATGTGTGTTTTTACTTATTGATTTTAAAGGATTTGAATAGCTGCATAACTTGTACATTAAAGCCGGTTTGTGCAGGTTCCACTTGTAAAACTAGCGGGAAGAGGCTGACGACAGGCGTGAGCTCAATGGGAAGGTGTTGTGCTGGCTGGCGTGTTGGATGAAATCGCGCCGACGCAGGAAGGGGTACACAGCAACTCTGTCGTCGACAGGTGGCTTTCTTCCGCGTCGGACGCTGATCATAGCGGATATCAGGTGAGGTTTTGTCTGTTTTTTGCACAATCAGGTAAAGAGCAACACATCGGCCATTTCGTTAACGCTTCGGTCGGTTTGTTGGCGGATAAGGCGTGTGCTACGCTTTTTACTAGCGATGCGATGGTTCGGCATCGTTATCTTTCCCCCATTTCCCTGTCGGGTCTTTTACCCCTGTCACGACCGGTAAATACGGCAAAGGCAGTCTGTCTATGGACAGGCGTAGAGGTGTGAGGAGGGGAAATGCGCGGTAAAAGCGTGATGCTCCTGGCCGGGTTAGCGACTCTCGCGCAGGCGAAAGAGATTAACCTCTATTCGGTGAATACCGGTTCCTATGTTTACCATCTGACCAATAATCACGGTCAATATACTGAGAATTTCGAGAACCACTTTTTCTCGGTGGAGCGGAAATTCTCTGCCGACTCGAAATACAGCCTGCTGATTGGCACCATGAATAACAGTTTCGACGATCGCTGTCTGGCGCTGGGGGTGAGAAGAGACTGGTACCACAACGGCAGCGGGTGGACCTTCAAAGGCGTTTACGGCTATACCGGCGAATTCTTCTTCGACGCCTTCGAGCATTGCGGCGATCATGGCTCCTATAAAGATTTTAAGGACGCCACCGGGATCGGCTTTTCACCCTATATCTACCATGCTATCCAGTACAACTTTACCGACTATTTCGCCCTTGAGAGCGGCATTATTATTCCCAGCGTGTTTGTGATCAGCATCCAGTGGAGCTTCCGCTAAGTTGCCGCGTCGTTTGTTACAGGGTTATCACCTTCCTGAGCAGCGTGCTGGAGAGCGCGGCGAGGGAAATGAGCACCGACAGGACAAACGTTAGGACAATCACTCCCAGCTTGGTGGCTAACGAGTGAATAGGGATCAGCATCACCAGCAGGTGAAAAACGGAGTAGTGCAGGATATAGACCCCGGTCATCGCTTTGCTAACCGTCGCCAGCACGGCCTCCTTCAGTTCGCGGTTCTTTTTAAACTGTACGGCGTTAGCGGCGATCACCAGCAGGACGATCAGAATATAAATCTGCGACCCCGTGAGAATGAACGCATTGCGATCGGCTTTAAACAGCGCGAAGAAAAAGTGGCGTTCATAAAACCAGGTAAATAAATAGACAAAGGGCAGGGCGATAATGGCGGCTTTAATCACCCGCGGGTCGCGTATCCACTCCGTGACCCGCGGATCGTTAAATAACTGCCCGGTTAAATAAAAAAGTAGCCACGTCCACAGACGATACTGCGGCGCCAGGCTGAAAAGATGTCTTTCCGGGTAGAGCACCGAGAGCAGATCGTAACCATAAGAGCAGCACAGTAGCGTCAGGACCACGGTGAAAAACAGACCGCGCCGCTGGCTGAGCCAGGCAATCAGGGGATGGAAGGTATAGATGACAATCAGGGCGAAAATAAACCAGGGCTGGATCAGGTAGCCGCGCTGGTAAGGCTCCCAGACATAATAGACCGTCACCCAAAACAGAAAGACGATCACCACGCTTTTAATTTTGCCAATTTGCCAGTTGGCGTCGTGTCGCGTTTGCGCATCAAGATAGCCGGCCACCACAAAAAACAGCGGCGTGGCGATGGTCGAGACAAAGGTCAGCAGCCCGAGGATCCAGTGATAGTCATAATCAAAGCGATCCCAGGTGTTATAGATGGTGAAAAAAGTCACCGCTGTCATACAACCGAGTGTCTTAATAATGCTCAGACCGGTACTGTTCATCGTTGAGGCGTCATATCCTTATGGTGAAAGCAGGCGTAAATCACCGGCAGAACCAGCAACGTTAGCACGGTGGCGAAGGCCAGACCGAACATAATCACCACTGCCATACTCTGGAAAAAAACATCGCGCAGCAGCGGGGCAAGGCCAAGCACGGTGGTGAAGGCGGTCAGCAGGATCGGCCGCAGACGAGATGTTGCCGCATCAATGATCGCTTGTCGTTGATCTTTCTCCTGTTTTTGTTGCTCTATCTCTTCCACCAGCACAATGCCGTTGCGGATCAGCATGCCGCTGAGGCTGAGAAGGCCGATTAAGGCCATAAAGCCGAAGGGGATGCCGGTCAGCAAAAAGCCGGGCGTGACGCCGATCAGCGCCAGCGGGACGGTCAGCCAGATGGCGACGGCGTTTTTCAGCGAACTGAACATCAGCACCGTAATGATAAACATCACCAGATAGCCAAGCGGCAAGGTCGTGAACAGCCCTTGCTGTGCTTCACTTGAGTTCTCGGCATCGCCGCCCCATTCGATGCGGTAGCCATGCGGCAGCGTCAATGCGTCAATGCGCGGTTTCACCCGGGCGAGAATATCACCCGAGGTTTGGCCGCTTTGCGGGCTGGGATCGGTCTGGACCGTCAGCACCCGGGTGCGATCCCGGCGGAGAATCAAGGGATCTTCCCACTCCAGGGAGAAGCCATGGATGACGTTACTCAACGGGATATACTGCTGGCGGCTCTGGCTCCAGACCAGCACGTTATGCAGATGGTTGGCATCCTGTCGCTCCGCTGCCGGCGGCCGGACGATCACTGGCAGCAGATCGGCGCCCTCGCGATATAACCCGGCGCGACTGCCGGAGAAATTCATCTCCAGCGCGTTATCAATGTCCTGTTTATCCACCCCCAGTTCGCGCCCCAGCGCTAGGGAGTACTGCGGGCGGATCACCTTGCTGCGGTTCTGCCAGTCGTTACGCACGCTGTCGGTCGCCGGATCCTCAGCGAGAATATCGCTCACCTGACTGGCCAGCGCGCGCAGCGTATCCGGGTCAGGGCCCTTAATGCGCACTTCAATCGCGCTATCGCCGGAGGGGCCGAACATAATGCGTTTGGTGCTGGCGTTCACCTGCGGGTAGTTTCTGGCGATCCAGGTTTCGACGTGGCGGGTGACGGGGGCGATGCCGCGCTGGTCGTCCATCCGCACCATAATCTGCGCGTAGTTGCTGTACTGCCGCTGACCGCTGTAGGTAAGAATAAAACGCATACTGCCCTGGCCAATGGTGGCGACGGTGGTGACCACCCCCGGCTGGCCGGCGATCGACCGCTCAATATCGCGGGTCATCTGCTCGGTGGCGTTAATATCGGTACCGTAGGGCAGCCACAGGTCGACAAAGAAAATGGGCGTATTCGATGACGGAAAGAAATTCTGTCGCACGAAGGTGAAGCCCCAGATCGCCGCGGCCAGCAGGGCGCCCATCAGCACCAGGGTCAGGGTCTTTTGCTGCAGCAGTATTCGCAGCGTCTGCTGATAGCCACGGTAAAAGCGGCCGCGGTAGGGATCGGCTTTTTCCTCCGGCGCGGCGGCCGGCGGGGCGTGTTTAAACAACCACCACTTAATGAGCACCGGAGTGATGGTCAGGGCGGAGAACCAGCTGAGCATCAGGGAGATCAGCAGCACCTGGAACAGGGATTTGCAATACTCTCCGGTGGAGTCCTGCGAGAGGCCAATCGGCGCGAAGGCGAGGATGGCGATGACCGTGGCGCCGAGCAGCGGCAGGGCGGAGCGGCGGATCACATAGTTAATGGCGCCCAGCAGCGGCGATCCTTGCTGGCGGGCGATAAGCACCCCTTCGACAATGACAATGGCATTATCCACCAGCATACTCAGGGCGATGATCAGCGCCCCGAGGGAGATCCGCTGTAACTCGATCCCCCAGACAAACATGATAAGCAGGGTGCCGAGGACGTTGAGCGCCAGCGACAGGGCGATAATGATCCCGCTGCGTACTCCCATGAACACCAGCAGCACGCCGACCACGATCGCCAGGGCCATCAGGAAGTTGGTAATAAAGCCATTGACCGAGTGGGCGACCTCAGCCGCCTGATCGTAAAAAATGGCGATATCGATACCCGCCGGTTTGTCGACGGCCATCTGCTGGAGGCGGGCTTCAAGGGCGTGCCCGACGTCAATGACGTTGACGCCAGGAATAAAAGAGACCCCCATGGTCACCGCCTGGCGGCCGTTGGCATGATAAATACTGGACGGCGAGTCAGTCAGCCCGCGCGACAGCGTGGCAATATCCCGCAGTCGAGTGGTGGCGCTGGCGCCGTGAGGGCTGACCAGCAGATCCCCCAGTTCATCGATGCTTTGAAACTCCCCGGTGGGGTGTAGGCGGATCGATTCGCTGCCAACGCGGATCTCTCCGGCGCTGGACACCACGTTGAGCCGGGTCAGGATAGCGGCGAGCTGGTTGAGCGTGATCCCGCGCGCCGCCATTTTCGCCAGCGAGATATCAACATTGATCTGTTGCGGAATGACGCCGCCGATAGCGACTTTACCGACGCCAGGAACCAGCACCAGCTCCCGACGCAGCTGTTCGGCATAGCGCACCAGCTCGGGGTTGGTAAAACTGTCGCCCGAGATAGCGAAGAAAAAGCCAAACACATCGCCAAAGTCATCGTTGACGAAGGGGGTCACTACGCCAGGGGGGAAAAGTCGGCTGGCGTCACCGACGCGGCGACGTAGCTCATCCCAGATTTGCGGCAGCTCGCTGGAATGGTACTGCGAAGCGATATTCACCGTAATTTGCGATAAGCCATTTGAGGAGATGGAGCTGACGTTATCCAGTGAGGGAAGCTGCTGAATCGCGTTTTCCAGCGGCAGGGTCACCTCCTCCTCCACCTGTTGAGCGGACGCGCCCGGGTAGTGGGTCACGATCACCGCCGTTTTGATGGTGAAGGCAGGATCTTCCAGACGGCCGATATTGAGCAGGGCGAACAGACCACCCACCCCCAGCAGCAGAATGGCTAACCAGACGCGGGTCGGGTTATTAATAAACTGACGGGAAATGTCCATTTATAATCCTCGTTCACGCGTCCAGATCCGCACCGGCTGCCCGGCATGCAGCTCGCTCACGCCCGCCGCGACCACCTCTTCACCCGCGCGGAGACCGTCGGTGATGGCCACTCCCTGCGAGGTCACCTCGCCGACCGTGACCTTGCGCTCCTCAAGAAACCGATGCGCGTTGTCGCCTTTCACCACCCAGACGACCGGTTCATTCTTCGGCCGGTTATCCGGGTTAAACACCGCCTCTACCGGCACCATGAGCGTTTCCCTTCCGGCGCTGGCCGGTAAATTGCCGAGATTGACCGTCACGGTGCCGCTGACCCCGCCGACGGTGGGAAAATCATCCGGCCGCGGCATGGTTAAAATGATCTGCCAGGTAAGGGTGCTGTTGTCGCTGCTGCCGGTATGCTCTTTGTATTCCGCCGTAAATTCGCGGCCCGGCAGGGTATTGATCCTGACGACGGGGCGGTAGGCGGTATTGCGGATATCCAGGGAGGTGAACAGATTTTCGGGAATGCTGAAGACCACATCCAGCAGGTCGGTACGCGTCAGGGTGATCACCGGTTGGCCGGCGGCGACCACCTGATGGTTGCGGATATGCACGCCGGCGGCAATCCCGCCGAAGGGCGCGGTGAGGCTCATTTGCGCCAGCTCTTCACGGGCGATTTTTAAGGCCGCGTTGGCGGCATCGCGATTGGCGCGCTGCACGTCCATCTCCGCCTGGGAAATCGCCTGACGTCCCGCCAGGGTCTGGAAGCGATCAAACTGACGCTGGGCGAGGGTGGCCGCCGTTTGTCGCTCATTGACCCGCTGTTGGGCCTCGCGGGCATTCAGGCGCGCCAGCGTTTGCCCCTGGGCGATGGTCGCCCCCTGGCGAATATCCAGCGATTCCACCTGGCCCCCCCGCTTAAACGACAGCTCGGTGGAGTCGCCAGACTCGATACGTGCCGGAAACGTTCGCTGCTGGGTATTGCCCACGGCGGTCACCTGCGCCACCTTGACCATGCGCGGGGCGGACTCGACGGACGGCGATTTCTGATCGCAAGCGGTTGTAAATAAAATAACAACCGGGATGAGAGAAAAATAACGGTTCACAGTATTCCCCTCAGATTCAGGATTTATTTTACATTTTTATTACGCGGCGCACGCTTATTCGGCGAGGGCGGCGACAACCAGATAGGTGAATAGTCCCACCAGCGTGCAGGCGACAATGGCCAGCGCGACAAATAATCCCAGACGTAACAGGCTATAACCAAACATGATTTTCTCCCTTTACTCCCACCCGAACCGCGAATGTCATTTAATTCGGCCCCCACGGTGACCACCGGACATTCGGAGCGGCACTCCTGCTTGTAATCAGCATAGTCGGAGAAAAGGTGAAGTGTTAAAAAAGAGCATACCGCGAGTGGCAGCGGCACTGTTGGGGAAAACGCAGGAGATCTGCAGGGAATATATGGTTTTTATAATATTTTTCAGTCTATTAATCCGTCATTTTCTAATGTTAATTTTCCTGTGCTACGTTTAATAACATCTATTCCGCTCGCCGCTTCTGTTGTTGAGATTTCGTTCCTCCCCAAGTATGGGGTTATTCATCACTACGCATTGTATTGGTAATAAAAGGATTATCTCATGTATAAAAATATCGTTGTTCCCGTTGACGTGTTTGATGCAGGCCTGGCCGACAAAGCCCTTTCTCATGCGAAATTCCTCGCCCAGCATTCTTCCGGGCAAATTCATCTTGTCCATGTCATTCCGGCATTCTCTCCGGTGTTAACGCGCGGATTTATCTCTGATGCCAGAAAGATGGAAGACCATTTGATTAATACCGCTAAGGAAAAACTGACTGAGCTGGTCAAAAAAAATGGCCTTGCGGAAGACGCCAGCCATCTTTATGTGCGCAGTGGCAATGTTCGCGATCAAGTGATTGCTCTGGCCGATGAGCTACAAGCGAACGTGGTGATTGTCGGTTCGCGCAATCCGGGGATTCAGACTCACCTGCTGGGCTCGGAAGCGGCCAATATCGTGCGCTATGCCCATGTACCGGTTTTCGTTGTGCGCTGATGACGGCGGGATGTCGTCCTGACTTCCGCTTCAGAAATCGAGGGAGAGAGTATGAATACAGATAAACCGGGGGCGCCCTATTATCAGCGCTCCGTCGAGGAGACGCTCGCCAGCGTACAGAGTTCGCCGGACGGGATTAGCGGAACAGAGGCGGCCACGCGCCTGCAGCAGTATGGCGAAAACGCCCTGCCGCAGAAGCCGGGTAAACCCGCCTGGCTGCGTTTTATTGTGCATTTTAACGATGTGCTGATCTACGTCCTGCTGGCGGCGGCGCTGCTGAAGGCGGTAATGGGCCACTGGATCGACATGTCAGTGATCCTCGCGGTGGCGGTAGTCAATGCGCTGATCGGCTTCATTCAGGAGAGTAATGCGGAAAAATCGCTGCAGAGTATCCGCAATATGCTGTCCAGCGAGGCGGTGGTGATCCGACAGGGTAACCATGAAACCATCCCCACCACCTCGCTGGTACCCGGCGATATCGTGGTGATCCGCGCCGGCGACCGTATCCCCGCCGATTTACGGGTGATTGAGGCGCACAACCTGCGGGTGGAAGAGGCGATCCTCACCGGCGAGTCGACGGTGGTGGAAAAAACCACCGAGCCGCTAAGCGGCGATTTACCGCTTGGCGATCGCAGCAACCTGTTGTTTTCCGGGACCACCGTCAGCTCAGGGGCGGGGAAAGGGATCGTGGTGGCCACCGGCGGCGATACCGAGCTGGGCCACATCAACCAAATGATGGCGGGCATTGAGAAGCACCGCACGCCGCTGCTGGTGCAGATGGACAAGCTGGGCAAAGCCATCTTCATCCTGATTCTGGTGATGATGGCGGCGCTGTTCGTCTTTAGCCTGCTGTTCCGTGATATGCCGGTCTCCGAACTGATGCTGTCGTTGATTAGCCTCGCGGTGGCGTCGGTCCCCGAAGGGTTGCCGGCGATTATCTCGATTATTCTGTCGCTCGGCGTGCAGGCGATGGCCCGCCAGAAAGCGATTATCCGCAAGCTGCCGACGGTAGAAACCCTCGGCGCGATGACCGTTATCTGTTCGGATAAAACCGGGACCCTGACCATGAACGAAATGACGGTGAAGGCGGTGATCACCGCGGACAGCGTCTATCGGGTGGAAGGGGACAGCTATGAGCCGGTCGGTAAAATCCATGCTATCGACGACCCGACGCCGGTTGCGGTGGCGCCAGGATCGCTTCTTGAGCGCTATCTGCGCACCATCGATCTGTGTAACGACAGCCAGCTTATCAAAGAGGAAAGCGGGCTGTGGAAAATCACCGGCGGCCCCACCGAGGGGGCATTGAAGGTGCTGGCGGCGAAGATAACCCTGCCGCCGCAGCCCAGCGAGTTGCGCAGTAAAATTCCTTTTGATTCGCAATATAAATACATGTCGACGCTTTACCGGCTGGGCGAAGAGGAGGTGGTGCTGGTCACCGGCGCGCCGGATGTTCTGTTCCGCCTGTGCCAGTATCAGCAGAGCGACAGCGGGTTGCAGCCGCTGGATCTCCCGTACTGGGAAAGCAAAATTGAAGAGTACGCCCGGGAGGGGCTGCGAATGGTGGCCGCGGCCTGGAAGCCGGCTGCCGCAGGCCAGACCGAGCTGACCCATCAGGATCTACAGCAGGGGGTCATTTTATTAGGGGTTGCCGGGATGATGGATCCGCCGCGTCCGGAAGCGATCACGGCGATTGCCGACTGCCTGCAGGCCGGGATCCGCGTGAAGATGATCACCGGAGACCACCCGCAAACGGCGATGAGCATCGGCAAAATGCTGGGGATTGGCAATGCGGGGAACGCCATTACCGGGCGCGAGCTGGAGGTGATGGACGACGCGCAGCTGAGCGTGGCCGCGCAGCAGTACGATATCTTCGCCCGCACCAGCCCGGAAGATAAGTTCCGTCTGGTGCAGGCTCTACAGAGCAAGAAAGAGATTGTCGGCATGACCGGAGACGGGGTGAACGATGCCCCGGCGCTGAAGCAGGCTGACGTCGGCGTGGCGATGGGGATCAAGGGGACCGAGGTGACCAAGGAAGCCGCCGATATGGTGCTGACCGATGACAACTTCGCCACCATCGCCAGCGCGGTCCGCGAGGGGCGCCGGGTGTATGACAACCTGAAAAAAACCATTCTTTTTGTCATGCCGACCAACCTTGCGCAGGGGTTACTGATCGTGATCGCGCTGCTGGCGGGCAACGTACTGCCGCTGACGCCGGTGCTGATCCTGTGGATGAACATGGCCACCTCCGCCACGCTGTCGTTTGGTCTGGCGTTTGAAGCCGGTGAGAAAAATATTATGCGACGGTCGCCGCGCGACCCGAAACTGCACGTGATGGACGGCTTTGCCATCTGGCGCGTGGCGTTTGTGGGGTCGATGATTGCGGTCAGCGCTTTTATTCTCGAAGCCTGGCTGCAGCCGCGCGGCTATTCGCCGGAGTTTATCCGTACCGTGCTGTTGCAGACTCTGGTCACCGCCCAGTGGTTCTATATGCTGAACTGCCGCGTGTCGGATGGTTTCTCGTTGACCAAAGGTCTGCTGGCTAACAAAGGGATCTGGATCGTCAGCGGCGTGCTGCTGGTGCTGCAGCTGCTGATTATCTATGCGCCGTTTATGCAGTTGCTGTTCGGCACCACCGGGCTGCCGTTCCGCTACTGGGTGATCACCTTTATCATCGGCTTCGCCATGTTCCTGATTGTGGAGCTGGAAAAACCGCTGACCCGCAAATGGCGAACCGCCTGACGGCGTGAAGCGTTGAACGAAAAAGGAAAGAGGGGGCATCGCCCCCTCTTTTTATTGTGCTGTGCCGGTATCGCGGTTTATTGTTTCGGCTCGGCGACCACGCTGCTTCCCACGCCGCGGTTGTTATATTCCCACATACGGTTGAAGCCGTTGTCGTTGAGGTTGCGCTGCAGATTGCCTTTGTCATCCGCGCTGCCGGTGTTGCCGCTGAACGGACGGCCGGAGCCTACCGCCGCCGCCCACGGCTGGGCGATGTTAAAGCCTTCATTGATGGCGCTGTCGCGGATCACGACCTGGCCGTTGCTGTTGCCGTCAACGTCCAGCGCGCGGCCGAGTTGCGCGACGTTATCCCCGGAGGCGGTGAAGCGGCTGTTGGTCGCCAGGAAGCCGTAGGTCACGCTCTTCAGGGTGGCCGGCGCGAAGACGTAGGCTTCTTTCTGAGTACGCGAGTTCACCACGCGGAAGTCGGTGTTATCAAACACCACGGCGCCGCGGCCAGAAACGATATCCACGTCGCCTTCAATATAGCTGTTCGTCACCAGGGTGCGGGTCTGACGGTTGTCCTGCAGACGGTTCTGCACGCCGCTGTTGGTCACGAAGAAGGTGTTCTGGCGGCCAAGAATGTTCACTTTATCGATCTGCACCTGGTCACCATCGCTGCGCAGGGCAACGGCCTGGTGGGTGCCGGCATCGACGCTGTCGCCCAGGTTGTTGGCGATGGTCAGGTTCTGCAGCTGCAGGCCGTTATTCTGCGACCAGAAGACCGCGGAGCACATCACGCCGACGGTGGCGGTGGATTTGCTCTGGCAGCTGTCGAACATATACCACGCTGGTTTGCCCGGCATGTATTTGCCACCCGGATTGACCAGACGACGCCAGGTGTTGCGATCCATTTCGGAATCAATGGCTTCGCTGATCTTCACGTCGATCGGTTTATCGCCGGTACCATACAGGGTCAGGGCGCCCGGCGCCGCCGGAACGTAGACGGTGCCCGGGTATTCGCCCGGCATGATGGCGATAAACAGACGACGGTTAGAGTGGCGGGCAATCGCCGCATCCACCGCCGCCTGGACGGTGGTATGCGTCACGCCCTGGGTTCCCGCCGGGCCGACGATAAAGTCAGGCTGCGCCGGCAGGCTGATGGCGGACGGCGTCCAGGCCGCGGCATTGGGGGTCAGCGACTGGAAATAGGCCGCCTGGGTAAAGTTTTTCGCTTCATCGGCGTTCAGAATGGGACGCGCGGTGGTGCCCGGTGCAGTCTGCGTTGAGGGCTGTTGATCGGCAGGCGTCGAGCTACAGGCGGACAGCGTCACGCCGAAGGCCAGCGCCAGCGCCAGACGGGAAACGGAATATGTGTTCATGTTGCTCCGGGCAAAATTAAGCGTAGTGAAATACCCCGGCTGAGACGCCAGGGTATAAGTCCTTTAAAACCTGCTGTTTTATACTAACTTGAACGAAACGGGAAGACGTGGGCTGAAAAACTTACCTTCTTTACGCAATACGCCGCGTCGCCGGACGGTCTCCAGTCACAAATAAATAACATTTACTCGCGCTTTTGTTGACATTCCCGGCGTTATGAAAATAAATGTCTATACAACCCATGACAAGTTAAGCGCTATGACTGAAGCCACCTCCGAACGCGTTATCTGGCGAAACGCCCGTCTCGCCACCCTGAACCCTGATGCTTCCCAACCGTACGGTCTGCTGGAGCGCCACGCGCTGCTGGTGCGCGACGGTCGCATTGCGGCAATCGTCCCCGAAGATGACCTCCCCAGCGGGCGCAGGATCGATCTCGAAGGCCGGCTGGTCACGCCGGGATTAATCGACTGCCATACCCACCTGATCTTCGGCGGCAGCCGGGCGCAGGAGTGGGAGCAGCGGCTGAACGGCGTCTCCTATCAGACCATCAGCGCCAGCGGCGGGGGGATTAATGCCACCGTGCGCGCCACCCGCGACAGCAGCGAAGCCGAATTACTGGCGCTGGCGCAGCCGCGTCTGGCCCGCCTTCTGCGTGAAGGGGTGACCACCCTGGAGATCAAATCCGGCTACGGTCTCGATCTGCAAAACGAACGCAAAATGCTGCGGGTCGCCCGCCAGCTGGCGCGTGATAACGCGGTGGAACTCTCGGCGACGCTGCTCTCCGCCCACGCCACGCCGCCGGAATATCAAGGCGACGCCGACGGCTATATTACGCTGGTCTGCGACACTATCCTGCCGACGCTGTGGCGGGAGGGACTGTTTGAAAGCGTTGACGTCTTCTGCGAAAACGTCGGCTTCAGCCCGCAGCAAACCGAGCGGGTGTTTCAGGCGGCGCAGGCGTTGGGCATTCCGGTTAAAGGTCACGTTGAGCAGCTCTCCTCGCTGGGCGGCGCCCAGCTGGTGAGCCGTTATCACGGACTGTCCGCCGACCATATTGAATATCTGACGGAAGAGGGGGTGGCGGCGATGCGCGAAAGCGGCACCGTGGCGGCCCTGCTGCCCGGCGCGTTTTACTTCCTCAATGAAACCCGCAAACCGCCGGTGGAACTGCTGCGCAAGTACCAGGTGCCGATGGCGGTGGCGACCGATTTCAACCCCGGCACCAGCCCCTTCGCCAGCCTGCATCTGGCGATGAATATGGCCTGCGTCAAGTTTGGTTTAACGCCGGAAGAGGCGTGGGCCGGCGTGACGCGCCATGCCGCGCGGGCGCTGGGGCGGCAGAACAGCCACGGTCAGCTGGCGGCGGGCTTTGTGGCGAACTTTGCCATCTGGGATGCCGAGCATCCGGTCGAGATGGTGTATGAGCCGGGGCGCAGTCCGCTCTGGGGACGCGTGGTACAAGGAGAATTGCAATGATGCTGTGGCAAGCTACGCCCGCCAACCTTTGGCAGGGGCGCGATGATAGTGCGGAAGCGCCGAATGCGCTGCGCCTGTTTCAGACCATCCCCCGCGCGGAACGCTTCGCGCCGCAGGCGCTGCCCGGCGATATCGCGCTGCTTGGCTTCGCCTGTGACGAAGGCGTCCGGCGCAACAAAGGGCGTACCGGAGCGGCTGACGGCCCGGCGACCCTACGCCGGGCGCTGGCCAATATGGCCAGCCATCAGGGCCACGACCGCTGCGTGGATATGGGCACGATTAGCGTCGATGGCGACCAGCTGGAAGCCGCGCATCAGGCGCTGCGCGAGGCGGTGACCGCCTGCCAGCGCGCCGGGAAACGCACGCTGGTTCTGGGCGGCGGCCACGAGACCGCCTTCGGTCATGGCGCGGGGGTACTGGATGCCTTCCCGGGCGAAAAAGTGGGCATTATTAATCTCGATGCGCATCTTGATCTGCGCATTGCCGAGCGCGCCAGCTCCGGGACGCCGTTTCGCCAGCTGGCGCTGGAGTGTGACGCGCAGCAGCGCGCTTTTCACTATACCTGCATCGGCGTCAGTCGGGCGGCCAACACCCAGGCGCTCTGGGAGGAAGCGGCGCGACGCGAGGTGGCTATCGTGGAGGATCTCCAGGTGCTGGAGGCCTTCGAAACCCGGGTGCTGGCGGAGCTTGAGCGCAACATCGCGCAGTACGATCGTCTGTATCTGACCATCGATCTCGACGTGCTCCCGGCGCGGGAAATGCCGGCGGTGTCGGCCCCGGCGGCGCTGGGCGTGCCGCTGGCGACCCTGCTGCGCATCGTTGAGCCGCTGTGCCGCAGCGGTAAGCTGCAGGCGGTGGATCTGGTGGAGTTCAACCCGCAGTTTGACATTGACGGTCAGGGCGCCCGCGCGGCCGCCCGTCTGGCATGGCAAATCGTCCATTGGTGGCAGTAGCCATTCCGGTATATTCTGGGTGTTTCGCCGCCCATTTTGCAAAAGGAAAGCCAGGCTATGTTTTCACAGCAACCCCGTTCCGCGCCCGCGCCTTTTTATGAGAAGGTGAAGCAGGCTATCGGTGAAAAAATTCACAGCGGCGTCTGGCGACCGCATGACCGTATCCCTTCCGAAGCGGAGCTGGTGGCCCAGTTCGGCTTCAGCCGGATGACCATCAACCGCGCGCTGCGCGAGCTAACGGATGAAGGCCTGCTGGTCAGGTTGCAAGGGGTGGGGACCTTTGTCGCCGAGCCGAAAGGGCAGTCGGCGCTGTTTGAGGTGCGCAGCATTGCCGAAGAAATTATTGCCCGTCACCATCAGCACCGCTGCGAGGTGCTGCTGCTGGAGGAGACCCGGGCGGATCATATTCAGGCGGCGGCGCTCAGCGTAGCGGAAGGCACCCGCATCTTTCACTCGCTGATGGTGCATTACGAAAACGAGGTGCCGGTGCAAATCGAAGATCGCTGCGTCAATGCCGCGGTGGTGCCGGACTATCTCCAGCAGGATTATACCGCCACCACGCCCCATGATTATCTGTCGCTGATCGCCCCGTTAACAGAAGGTGAACATATTGTTGAAGCGGTGCAGGCCACGGCGGAAGAGTGCGCGCTGCTGCATATTCACGCCCACGATCCCTGCCTGCTGATCCGCCGCCGCACCTGGTCGACAACCCACATCGTCTCCCACGCGCGCCTGCTGTTCCCCGGTAGCCGCTATCGTCTGCAGGGCCGCTTTGGCTCCTGATCCACGCTGGCGTCAGCAAAACGTGATTGCTGACGCAATATAACAAAATTGTATCATTTCTGTTAAATCCTGGCTTGCGCATGCTTGTATAGACAAGTATATGTATCTACGTAAACAACGTTCATTGTCAGGAGAAACCCCGATGTCGCAAAGCAAATATCGCCAGCAGGACGTCCGTGCGCCAAGAGGCACGACGCTGATCGCGAAGAGCTGGTTGACCGAAGCCCCGCTGCGTATGTTAATGAATAACCTCGATCCCGATGTCGCCGAAAACCCGCACGAGCTGGTGGTCTATGGCGGTATTGGTCGCGCAGCGCGCAACTGGGAATGCTATGACGCTATCGTGAAGGCGCTGAAGAACCTGGAAAGCGACGAGACCCTGCTGGTCCAGTCCGGCAAGCCAGTGGGCGTTTTCAAAACCCATGAACACTCGCCGCGCGTGCTGATCGCTAACTCCAACCTGGTGCCGCACTGGGCGACCTGGGAACACTTTAACGAGCTGGATGCCAAAGGGCTGGCGATGTACGGCCAGATGACCGCCGGCAGCTGGATCTACATTGGCAGCCAGGGCATCGTCCAGGGCACCTACGAAACCTTCGTCGAAGCCGGTCGCCAGCACTATCAGGGCAGCCTGAAAGGCCGCTGGGTGCTAACCGCCGGGCTGGGCGGCATGGGCGGCGCGCAGCCGCTGGCCGCGACGCTGGCCGGCGCCTGCTCGCTGAATATTGAATGCCAGCAGAGCCGCATCGATTTCCGTCTGCGCACCCGCTACGTGGACGAACAAGCCACTTCTCTGGATGACGCCCTGGCGCGTATCAAGAAATACACCGCCGAAGGCCGGGCTATCTCCATCGCGCTGTGCGGCAACGCCGCGGAGATCGTGCCGGAGCTGGTGAAACGCGGCGTGCGCCCGGATATGGTCACCGACCAGACCAGCGCCCACGACCCGCTGCACGGCTATCTGCCGAAAGGCTGGAGCTGGGAAGCGTATCAGCAGAAAGCCGAATCCGATCCGCAGGGCACCATTCTGGCGGCGAAACGCTCGATGGCCGACCACGTGCAGGCGATGCTGGCCTTCCATGAGATGGGAGTGCCGACTTTCGACTACGGTAACAACATTCGCCAGATGGCTCAGGAAGTGGGCGTCAGCAATGCCTTCGATTTCCCGGGCTTCGTGCCGGCCTATATCCGCCCGCTGTTCTGCCGCGGTATCGGTCCGTTCCGCTGGGTAGCGCTCTCCGGCGATCCGCAGGATATCTACAAGACTGACGCGAAAGTGAAAGAGATCATCAAGGATGATAAGCATCTGCACCATTGGCTGGATATGGCGCGCGAGCGCATCAGCTTCCAGGGACTGCCGGCGCGTATCTGCTGGGTCGGTCTGGAATGGCGGCAGAAGCTGGGCCTGGCGTTTAACGAAATGGTGCGCAGCGGCGAAGTCTCCGCGCCGATCGTGATTGGCCGCGATCATCTTGACTCCGGCTCCGTCGCCAGCCCGAACCGCGAAACCGAAGCGATGCGCGACGGCTCTGACGCGGTCTCTGACTGGCCGCTGCTGAATGCGCTGCTCAACACCGCCAGCGGCGCGACCTGGGTGTCGCTGCACCACGGCGGCGGGGTAGGCATGGGCTTCTCGCAACACTCCGGGATGGTTATCGTCTGCGATGGCACCGATGAAGCGGCAGCGCGTATCGCCCGCGTCCTGCACAACGACCCGGCCACCGGCGTGATGCGTCATGCCGACGCGGGGTACGAGATTGCCATTGAATGCGCGGCCGAACAGGGTCTGAATCTTCCGATGGTGGCGGCAACGCAGGGGAACGCGAAATGAAATCTTTAACTCTGATCCCGGGTCAACTCAGCCTGTTGCAGCTCCGCGACATCTACAGCCACCCGGTGAATATTGCCCTCGACAGCGGCGCGTTTGCCGCCATTGACGAGAGCGTGGCCTGCGTCAACGCTATCCTTGCCGAAGGGCGGACCGCCTACGGCATCAACACCGGTTTTGGCCTGCTGGCGCAGACCCGTATCTCGACGGAAGATCTGGAGAACCTGCAGCGTTCGCTGGTGCTGTCCCATGCGGCGGGCGTAGGCGAGCCGCTGGACGATGACCTGGCGCGCCTGATTATGGTGCTGAAGATTAACAGTCTGTCCCGCGGATTCTCCGGGATCCGCCTGAGCGTGATCCAGGCGCTGATTGGCCTGGTGAATGCCGGCGTGACGCCGTGGATCCCGGCGAAAGGCTCCGTCGGCGCCTCCGGCGACCTCGCGCCGCTGGCCCATATGTCGCTGACCCTGCTTGGCGAAGGTAAAGCGCGGGTACGCGGCGGCGACTGGCTGCCGGCCACCGAAGCGCTGCGTCAGGCGGGGCTGGAGCCGATTACCCTGGCGGCGAAAGAGGGGCTGGCGCTGCTCAACGGCACCCAGGCGTCGACCGCTTTTGCCCTGCGCGGTCTGTTCGAAGCCGAAGATTTGTTCGCCTCCGCGGTCGTCTGCGGGGCGTTAACCACCGAAGCGGCGCTGGGCTCCCGTCGTCCGTTTGATGCGCGCATCCATGAAGTGCGCGGCCAGCGCGGGCAGATTGACGCGGCGGCGCTGTATCGCCATCTGCTGACCGACGACAGCGCGATCTCGCTGTCGCACCATAACTGCAGCAAGGTGCAGGACCCGTACTCCCTGCGCTGTCAGCCGCAGGTGATGGGCGCCTGCCTGACCCAGATCCGCCAGGCGGCTGAGGTGCTGCTGGCCGAAGCCAACGCGGTGTCCGATAACCCGCTGGTCTTCGCCGCCGAGAATGACGTGATCTCCGGCGGTAACTTCCACGCCGAGCCGGTGGCGATGGCGGCGGATAATATCGCGCTGGCGATTGCCGAAATCGGCTCGCTCTCCGAGCGTCGCATCGCGTTGATGATGGACAGCCATATGTCGCAGCTGCCGCCGTTCCTCGTCAAAAACGGCGGGGTGAACTCCGGGTTTATGATTGCCCAGGTCACGGCGGCGGCGCTGGCCAGTGAAAACAAAGCGCTGTCGCACCCGCACAGCGTCGACAGTCTGCCGACCTCCGCCAACCAGGAAGACCACGTCTCGATGGCGCCGGCGGCCGGTCGCCGCCTGTGGGCGATGGCCGAGAACACCCGCGGCGTACTGGCCGTCGAGTGGCTGGCGGCGGCGCAGGGGCTGGATATGCGCGAAGGGCTGACCACCAGCCCGCTGCTGGAAGAGGCGCGCCATCTGCTGCGCGAACGCGTCCCTCACTATACGCAGGATCGCTACTTCGCCCCGGATATCGATAATGCCATTGCGCTTCTGGCGGCCCGTCACCTGACGCGTCTGCTGCCTGCCGTACTGCCAGGCCTGCACTAATCACCGTTGTTCTCTGTACCCGCGTCGGGGGAAATCATTCCCCCGACCGCCCTACATCGCATATTTGTCGTCAAATAAAAAAACCAGGACACCTGTATATGCAACAACAACACAAGCCACATCTGCTGCGCGGGCTCAATGCCCGACACATTCGATTTATTGCGCTCGGCTCCGCGATCGGCACCGGGCTGTTCTATGGCTCGGCTTCCGCCATCAAGGCGGCGGGCCCGGCGGTGCTGCTGGCCTATTTGATTGGCGGCGCGGCGGTGTTTATCGTCATGCGCGCGCTGGGCGAGATGGCGGTGCGCAACCCGGTTTCCGGCTCCTTCGGCAGCTATGCCCGCCAGTATCTCGGCCCGCTGGCCGGGTTTATTACCGGCTGGACCTACACTTTTGAAATGGTAATCGTCGCCCTGGCCGACGTGACCGCCTTCGGCATCTATATGGGATTGTGGTATCCCGATGTCCCGCGCTGGATCTGGATCCTCAGCATCATCTTCTTTATCGGCGCCATGAACCTGTGCAACGTGCGGGTGTTCGGCGAGATGGAGTTCTGGCTGTCGCTGGTGAAGGTGGTGGCGATTATCGCCATGATGCTGGCGGGGGCGGGGATCATCTTCTTTGGCTTCGGCCATAGCTTCCCGGCCACCGGGCTGGAAAATCTCTGGAGCCACGGCGGCTTTGCCCCTAACGGCTGGCAGGGCGTTATCGCTTCGCTTGGCATCGTGATGTTCGCCTTCGGCGGGGTGGAGATTATCGGCGTCACCGCCGCGGAAGCGAAGGATCCGAAGAAGGTCATCCCGCAGGCCATCAATACCATTCCGCTGCGCATTATCCTGTTCTACGTCTGCACCCTGGCGGTGCTGATGGCGATTTTCCCGTGGAACAGCTTTGGCGAGCAGGGGAGTCCGTTTGTGCTGATTTTCGACGGTCTGGGGATCCCGGCGGCGGCGACAATCCTTAACATCATCGTGATTAGCGCCAGCATCTCGGCGATTAACAGCGATATCTTCGGCGCCGGACGCATGATGTATGGCATGTCGAAGGAGGGGCTGGCGCCGAAAAGCTTCCAGCGCATCGCCAGCAACGGCGTACCCTGGATGACGGTGGTGGTCATGGGCGGCGCGCTGCTGGCGGCGGTGGTGCTGAACTATCTGATCCCCGAGCAGGTATTTGTGCTGATTGCTTCGCTGGCGGCATTCGCCACGGTGTGGGTATGGCTGATGATCCTGCTGTCCCATTTCGCCATGCGCCGTAGTTTGTCTGCCGAAGAGCGCAGCCAGATTGCCTTCCCCGTTCCGTTCTGGCCGGTGGCGCCGCTGTTAACGCTGCTGTTTATGGGGCTGGTCATCGCTGTGCTGGGGATGTTTGCCGAGACGCGGATGGCGCTGATCGCCGGCCTGGTCTGGCTCGGGCTGCTGACGGTGGTGTGGTACGCGCGGGTGCGTAAAACCGCGCTGCAGGTTGTCACTGAGCAGTAAATCAGATCTCCCCGGCGGCGCTGCGCTTGCCGGGGCGACGAGGTGTTGGCCTGGGAGAGGACCCTCCAGGCCGGGTAAGGCGCAGCCGCCACCCGGCACAAAATCGGCTCTGTGCCTGCTGTCATCGCCCGGTGGCGCTGCGCTTGCCGGGTCTGCGAGGTGTTGGCCTGGGAGAGGACCCTGTAGGCCGGGTCAGGCGCAGCCGCCACCCGGCACAAAATCGGCTCTGTGCCTGCTGTCATCGCCCGGTGGCGCGGCGCTTGCCGGGCCTACGAGGTATGAGCCTGTGAGAGGACCCCGTAGGCCGGGTCAGGCGCCAGCCGCCACCCGGCATAAAACGGCTCTGTGCCTGCTGTCATCGCCCGGTGGCGCTGCGCTTACCGGGCCTACGAGGTATGAGCCTGTGAGAGGACCCCGTAGGCCGGGTCAGGCGCAGCCGCCACCCGGCAAAATAACGGCACAAGCGGAAATGTCCTTGTTCGCACTGCGCCTGGCAGGGCTACAACTTCTATGTTAATTCCGGGCAGATTGCGCTCCCGGT
>NZ_JAKKOM010000003.1:0-341766 GCF_021739525.1 Klebsiella sp. 2019SCSN059
CGTTGAACAGCGCGCGTGTCGCGCTGGCCCCGAAGGGGTGAGCCGCTGTGCGGCGAATAATCGAACGGAGTTCGATGAAGAGTCCGGATGCAGAAAAGCAAAAACCCAGCCATAGGCTGGGTTCTCTGAATAAGTGGTGCCCGGACTCGGACTAACGCCGCAGGCGTTGAACAGCGCGCGTGTCGCGCTGGCCCCGAAGGGGTGAGCCGCTGTGCGGCGAATAATCGAACGGAGTTCGATGGAGAGTCCGGATGCAGAAAAGCAAAAACCCGCCTTTTGGGCGGGTTCTTTAAATAGTGGTGCCCGGACTCGGAATCGAACCAAGGACACGGGGATTTTCAATCCCCTGCTCTACCGACTGAGCTATCCGGGCAACGGGGCGCATTAAACCGTAATCGCCGCGCCTCGTCAACGAAATTTATCTGTTTTGCAGCAGACTGAACAATCTATCACCACATTGCGCTAAAAGCACGCGTCTTCAGGCAAAAAACAGCGTCCAGGCCGCTGAAATCGGCATCGCCAGCACCAGCGCAGGCAGCATATTCACCACGGCAAACATTTTTATTCCGCAGATGCGCAGCCCGGTGGCCACCAGCAGCATACCGCCGACGGCGCTGAAATCCGCCAGCATCATCGGCGTGGTGAGCGGCATAATGATCGCCGCGCAGGCCGCGAGAGACAGCTGGATAAGTAGCATCGGTACGCTGATGGCGGCGACGGCAATGCCCAGGGTACAAGCGAAAATGGTGGCGGTGAAAAAATCAAGAAACGCTTTGGCAATCAGAATGCTGGCGTCGCCGGTCATCCCTTCGCGCATGGCGCCGAAGACGCCGGTGCCGCTGGCGCAGAACAGGACGATAATCGCCACATAGCTCTGAATATAGGAGTCATGCGCCGAGGCCTTTTTCTTACCCTTCGATGACAGCAACTGCTGAAGCTGACTGACCAG
Source organism: Klebsiella sp. 2019SCSN059 (assembly GCF_021739525.1). Classification (NCBI taxonomy): domain Bacteria; kingdom Pseudomonadati; phylum Pseudomonadota; class Gammaproteobacteria; order Enterobacterales; family Enterobacteriaceae; genus Klebsiella; species Klebsiella sp. 2019SCSN059. The sequence goes on from NZ_JAKKOM010000003.1 coordinate 950, forward strand.
CGTATTTATGCCTTTTTCCATATTGCATATTTCGCCGAGCAGCGTTCCCACCAGGGTCGACAGCACCATCACCGGCAGATTGGCGCATTTAATCACCAGCAAAATACCGATGCCTAATGACGCCAGGCCAAAAATTGAGGTCATGGATGTGCGGATCCGTTCCGGCAACCGCTGGCTGAGTAAGGCGCCTAACACGCCGCCGACCAGCACCGCGCTGGCATTAATAAAAGGTCCTGTAACCACGCTGACTCCTGTTAAATATCCCTGATAACCGACTGATTATGACGTTAACCCGCCGTGAAAGCTTGTGTATCCGTGATATAAGTGCATACGGTTTTCATCTTGCGCCTGTCAGTGAAAGGTGCCATGATTGCGCGAATTTTCTCCTCCCTGATATGAGGCCGCCGATGACGACACTGCCATTACCTCGCCAGCGACGCCGCGCACAGATGCGTGGGCTGCCTCATCTTGCTACGCTTACCCCTTCGTTCACCATGCGGTGAAGGACACGTATGCTCACTGTAGGGCAACAGTAAGATCGGACGCGTCTGCTTTTACTGATGTCCGGCGGTCGGAGCTGAATCCGTCAGACCCGGACACATCGTTGGGCAAGGTTTCCCTTGTCTGAGATTTTTACACTCCCGATACGGGCATTTGCGCTTATGAAATCCATGCACATTGCCGCCAGCTGCGAGCTGGTCACCCGCTTGTCCACCCACCGTCGCGTTGTGGCGCTGGACAGTACCGATTTTACCGATGTGGCGGCAGTCGTCATCACCGCGGCGGACAGTCGCAGCGGTATCCTTGCCCTCCTCAGGCGTAGCGGATTTAACCTGCCGGTCTACCTGCTGAGCGAGACGGCGGTCGATAAGCCGGAGGGGGTACAGGCGGTGATCGCCGGTAAAGATCAGGAGTGGCTCGAGCTGGAAGCGGCGGCCTGCGATTATGAAGCGCGTCTGCTGCCGCCGTTTTTCAATACGCTGACCCAGTACGTCGAAATGGATAACAGCACTTTTGCCTGTCCGGGACACCAGCACGGGGCCTTTTTCAAAAAGCACCCCGCAGGCCGTCAGTTCTATGACTTTTTTGGCGAAAACGTCTTTCGCGCCGATATGTGTAACGCCGACGTAAAATTAGGCGATCTGCTGATCCACGAAGGGTCGGCCAAGCATGCGCAGAAGTTCGCCGCGAAGGTCTTTAATGCGGATAAAACCTACTTCGTCCTTAACGGCACCTCGGCGGCCAACAAAGTTGTGACCAACGCGCTGTTGACCCGCGGCGATCTGGTGCTGTTCGATCGCAACAACCACAAGTCAAATCATCACGGGGCGCTGATTCAGGCGGGGGCGACGCCTGTCTATCTTGAAGCCGCGCGCAATCCGTTCGGCTTTATCGGCGGCATTGACGAGCGTTGCTTTGATGAGCGCTACCTGCGGGATCTCATCCGCGAAGCGGCGCCAGAGAAAGCCACGGCCGCTCGCCCGTTTCGCCTGGCGGTGATCCAGCTCGGGACCTATGACGGCACGGTCTATAACGCCCGCCAGGTGGTCGATAAAATCGGCCACCTCTGCGATTACATCCTGTTCGACTCGGCGTGGGTGGGCTATGAGCAGTTTATCCCGATGATGGCCGACTGTTCGCCGCTACTGCTGGAGCTGACGCCGGACGATCCGGGCATTTTTGTCACCCAGTCCGTACACAAGCAGCAGGCCGGTTTCTCGCAGACGTCGCAGATCCATAAAAAGGATAACCATCTGCGCGGCCAGGCGCGCTTCTGTCCGCACAAACGGCTGAATAACGCCTTTATGCTGCATGCCTCCACCAGCCCGTTTTATCCGCTGTTCGCCGCGCTGGACGTCAACGCCAAAATTCACGAAGGCGAGAGCGGCCGCCGCCTGTGGGCCGAGTGCGTGGCGCTGGGCATCGAGGCGCGCAAAGCGATCATCGCCAACTGTAAGATGATTCAGCCCTTTATTCCGCCGATGGTGGCGGGGCGCCCGTGGCAGGATCACCCGACCGAAGCGATCGCCAGGGAGCGTCGTTTCTTCAGCTTCGAACCGGGCGCGCGCTGGCATGGTTTCGAGGGCTATGCCGACGACCAGTATTTTGTCGACCCGTGCAAGCTGTTGTTGACCACCCCTGGCATCGACGCGGAGAGCGGGGAGTACAGTGAGTTCGGCATCCCGGCGACCATTCTGGCGCATTACCTGCGGGAAAACGGCATCGTGCCGGAGAAGTGCGATCTCAACTCGATTCTGTTCCTGCTGACGCCGGCGGAAAGCGCCGAAAAAATGGCGCAGCTGGTGGCGATGCTGGGGCAGTTTGAACAGCATATTGAAGCGGATACGCCGCTGGCCGATGTGTTGCCGACCATCTACAACAAATATCCGGTGCGCTATCGCGACTATACCCTGCGCGAGTTGTGCCAGGAGATGCACGATCTGTACGTCAGCTTTGACGTGAAGAGCCTGCAAAAAGAGATGTTCCGTAAACGGAGCTTCCCGCGGGTGGTGATGAATCCCCAGGATGCCAACCGCGAATTTATCCGCGGCGACGTGGAGCTGGTGCGTCTGAGCGAGGCGGAGGGCCGCGTCGCGGCGGAAGGGGCGCTGCCGTATCCGCCGGGGGTATTATGCGTGGTGCCCGGTGAGGTCTGGGGGGGCGCTGTGCTGCGCTATTTCCTCGCGCTGGAGGAGGGGGTCAATATGCTGCCGGGCTTCTCGCCGGAGCTGCAGGGAGTCTATAGCGAGACGGATCCGGACGGCATTAAGCGGCTGTATGGCTACGTGTTGAAGGGATAAAAAAACGCCCCGCCGAACAGGCGGGGCGTTTTACTTTTGCCGATCACGCGCTCTGCTGCGCGGCGGTCGGCTGTCTGACGTGTTTGTATTTGAACAGCGCCACGAAGGCAAAAGCCAGCGCCAGCGAATAGCCGGCGAAAATCAGCCACACGCTCTGCCAGTTAGTGATCCCTTCGACGGTAAAGTGCTCCACCACTTTGCCGCTCACCATGCCACCGAGAATACAGCCGAAGCCGTTGGTCATCATCAGGAACATCCCCTGGGCGCTGGCGCGGATTTCCGGGCGCACCTCTTTCTCAACGAACACTGAACCGGAGATGTTGAAGAAGTCGAAGGCGCAACCGTAGACGATCATCGACAGTACCAGCAGCACGGTGCCGAGCGGCGTCGGGTCGCCAAAGGCGAACAGGCCGAAGCGCAGCATCCACGCCACGATACTCATCAGCATGACGTTCTTAATGCCGTAGCGGCTGAGGAAGAACGGGATGGTCAGGATAAACAGGGTCTCGGAGATCTGCGAGATCGACATCAGCACCGAGGCGTGTTCGACGATAAAGCTGCCGGCAAACAGCGGATCTTTATCGAAGCTGTGCAGGAAGGTATTACCGAACATGTTGGTGATTTGCAGCTCGGCGCCGAGCATCATTGAGAAGATAAAGAAGATTGCCATGCGCTTGTTTTTAAACAGCGCGAAAGCGTTAAGCCCCAGCATCTCCGTCCAGCTTTGATTACGCTGGGCGTTAGCCACCGGGATCGTCGGCAGCGTCAGGGTGAACAGCGCCAGCAATACCGACAACGTCGCACCGATGTACAACTGCATATGGCTCAGCTCAAAGCCGGAGAAGCTGACGCCCCACATGGCGAAGATAAAGCCGATAGTGCCCCAGATACGGATCGGCGGAAAATCGGTAACGATATCCAGCCCCGCAGACTGCAGGCGATAGTAAGAGATGGTGTTAATCAGCCCCAGCGTCGGCATATAGGCCAGCGAGTTAAGCAGGATCACGAGGAACATTTCGCCCGGCGTGGTGACCTGCGCCGCCAGATACAGCGTCAGCGCACCCACCAGGTGACAAACGGCATACACCCATTTGGCGCTAATCCACTTGTCGGCGACGATGCCGAGCAGCGTCGGCATCAGCACCGCGGCGATACCGAGCGAGCTATAAACCGCGCCGATTGCTGCGCCGTCAAACTTCAGGGTGACAAACATGTATGAGCCAAGCGTGGTAAGCCAGCTCCCCCAAAGACAGAACTGCAGGAACGACAGTATTTTGAGCTGCAGCTTAAGATTCATGTAGTTATCCTCACGAATGTGGGCTTGTTATGTTTTTTAAATAACATTAAACCCGTTATTTTGATGCGATTCTATCATTCGCCAACCGAAGGCTTCTGTTAACTGCCGCAGAAAACCGAAAGATATTGCACCGTATGGCGCAGAAAAAACGCGGCCTCAGCGCGGGGCTGAGGCCGGTGTCAGGAGGGGGTTATTTACGGCGGTAGCTTTTCTGCGCTGTGTTAACTTTATACAGATAGCGGCGCGATTCCGCCGACGGATGGCGGGTGGTCAGGGTCTGGTAGACGTCCCCTGGCGCCATGCTGTTGATGATATTGGCCGCCTGGACTTTATCGCTGGAGAAGACCCGCAGCACGCTGCCGGCGCCGCCGTTATAGGCGGTGATCACCGCGTAGCGACGCGAGGTGGGGTTATCGATGCCGGCGAGGTAGACATTGTTCAGCATCGCCAGGTAGGCGGTACCGGTGTCAATGTTATTCGCCGGGTCGAACAGATAGCTGCGGCTTGGCAGGCCCGATTTACCCTGGGAACGGAAGACGTCTCTGCCGGCGCTGTGCTGGACCACCTGCATCAGCCCCATGGCGTCGGCATGGCTGACCGCATAAGGGTTAAAGGAGGATTCGGTCTGCATAATCGCGAGGATCAGCGACTCATCAACCCCATACTTACGCGAGGCCTGACGCACCATGCCGAGGTATTTATGCGCACGTTTGTCGAGGTGGTTCGGCACCAGGTTGATGGTGATGCTGTAGATCACGCGCAGGCCGTTGTTGCGGCTCTTCAGGCGGGTTTGCAGCAGATAGTCGGCAAAGCGCGCGGCGCGCCACTCCCAGCGAATCGATACCCCGGTGTTATCCACCACCTGGCCATAGAGGAACGGCTCTTTGGAGATCTGAATGTCATCGACATCGGAATAGAGGTCGATGGAGTTGGGGTCATCGCCCATCAGCAGGGTTTTGACGATCGCCTGGCGCAGTCGTCCGCGCGGATCGGTGCCGGCGATGGTCTCGACGGTGATTGTCCCTTCATCGAAGTTGATGTGGCTGCGGGTTTGATACTGGTCGGTGTATTTGACGTAGTCCTTCGGCCCGGCGAGCAGGACTTCGTTGTACCCCCAAATGTTCTCGATGTTGTGGGCAAACTGGCCCATCAGGATATCAAAACCGTTGGTATCCTTGACCCAGGCCTCGTTGTATTCGGCGCCTTTTTTATTGGAGCTGGAACACGAAACGAGCAACGGCGCAATCAGCGCGAGCGCTAAGTATTTTTTCATCATTCCGGGCGTGCGTGTTGTGTTTGTTTTTAAAAGGCCGCAGGGCCCTTACTGTTTTTCCGGCGGCGTATAGCCTTCGATGTGCACGTCTTTCCCTTCAAACAGGAACTGCACCATCTCCTGCTCCAGCAGCTTGCGGTGCTCCGGGTTCATCATGCTGAGCTTTTTCTCGTTGATCAGCATGGTCTGCTTGTGCTGCCACTGTGCCCAGGCTTCTTTGGAGATTTCGTTGTAAATGCGCTTCCCGAGTTCGCCCGGATACAGCTGAAAATCCTGGCCGTCCGCTTCACGCTGCAGGAAGGTACAAAAAATGGTTCTGCTCATAATCAATCCTCTTTGATAGCCGAAAATTTATACCGGCGTTCCGGCTTTTAACTGTTGCAACAAACGCTCCACGGGGGCCGCCAGACCGACCGACGGCGGCTGCGCTAAGTTATACCAGAGTGCGTTGCCTTCATCCATGCATGCGCCAGATGAGTGCACTGTAAGCCACATCGGCACAATATCCAGATGGAAATGGCTGAAAGTGTGGCGAAAAGCGGTGAGCTGCGTCAGATTATCGGCCTTAATCTGGCGCTGTGCCAGCCACTCGCGCAGGCCCGCTTCGTCGGCAAACTGCGGAAAACAGAACAATCCGCCCCACAGGCCCACCGGCGGACGCTGGGCGAGAAACACCTCGTCGCCGTGCTGCATCAGCAGGAAATAGCCGGTGCGTTCCGGAATGGTCTGCTTCGGTTTTTTGCCCGGATATTCTGCCCATGAATGATTGGCGTAGGCCACGCAGCCGTTGCTCAGCGGGCACAGTTCGCACTTCGGCTTCGATCGGGTGCAGACCATCGCCCCGAGATCCATCATCGCCTGGTTAAAGCGCTCCACGCCCTTCGCCGGCGTGACCGCTTCGCTGATCTCCCACAGCCGTTTTTCCACCTCTTTTTTCCCCGGCCAGCCGCTGACAGCATAGCAGCGGGCGAGCACGCGCTTCACGTTGCCGTCGAGAATCGGATAATGCTGACCGAGCGAAAGGGATAAAATGGCCCCCGCCGTTGAGCGCCCGACGCCGGGAAGCGCCGCCACTTCGTCAAAGGTCTGCGGGAATTCGCCGCCGTGCTGCGCCGCCACCTGCTGCGCCGCTTTGTGTAAGTTGCGCGCCCGCGCGTAGTAACCCAGTCCGGTCCACAGGTGCAGCACCTCATCCAGCGGCGCGTTGGCGAGATCGACCACCGTGGGGAAACGCGCCATAAAGCGTTCAAAATACGGGATAACCGTGGTCACCTGGGTTTGTTGCAACATCACTTCGGAGAGCCATACTTTGTAGGGCGTCTTGGCGATTTGCCAGGGCAGGGTTTTACGCCCGTATTTGTCGTACCAGTCCAGGACCTGGGCTGAAAATTGCGTGGCGAGAAAAGTCAAAGCTACGGCTCCGGGATCGCGATTACAGGGTGGCAGATTGCAGCACAAGGCCGAGTGGCTGTAAACCCTTGCATCCGCCGGGTAACTTTGGATAATGCCCGTTTTCCGAACACTTTCACTAGCAGACCTAACTTTTATGAAAAACGACGTCATCTCTCCGGAATTTGATGAAAACGGCCGTCCGCTGCGCCGTATTCGTAGCTTCGTCCGTCGCCAGGGCCGCCTGACGAAAGGGCAGCAGCATGCGCTGGATAACATTTGGCCGGTGATGGGCGTTGAATTCAACGATGCGCCGCTCGATTTCGCCGCCCTGTTTGGCCGCGAAGCGCCGGTCACCCTCGAAATTGGCTTCGGGATGGGCGCCTCGCTGGTGGCGATGGCAAAAGCCAAACCGGAACAGAATTTCCTCGGCATCGAAGTGCACTCCCCGGGCGTCGGCGCCTGTCTGGCCTCGGCCGAAGAAGAAGGTGTGCAAAACCTGCGCGTGATGTGTCACGATGCGGTGGAAGTGCTGCACACTATGATTCCGGATAACTCGCTGAATATGGTGCAGCTGTTTTTCCCTGACCCGTGGCACAAAGCGCGTCATAATAAACGTCGTATCGTGCAGCCGCCTTTCGCCGAGCTGGTGAAAAGTAAACTGAAGCTCGGCGGCGTCTTCCATATGGCGACCGACTGGGAAGCCTATGCCGTCCATATGCTGGAAGTGATGTCCTCGCTGGAAGGGTACCGTAACCAGTCGGCAAGCAACGATTACGTACCGCGCCCGGAATCGCGCCCGGTAACCAAATTTGAACAGCGTGGCCATCGTCTCGGCCACGGCGTATGGGACTTAATGTTCGAGAGGGTGAAATAATGGCCAAGAATCGTAGCCGTCGTCTGCGGAAAAAAATGCATATCGACGAGTTTCAGGAGTTAGGCTTCTCCGTCGCCTGGCGTTTCCCGGAAGGGACCAGCGAAGAACAGATCGACCAGACGGTCAACGATCTGATCGAAGAGGTGATTGAGCCGAACAAGCTGGCCTTTGACGGCAGCGGCTATCTCTCCTGGGAGGGGCTGATCTGCATGCAGGAGATCGGTAAATGCACCGAAGAGCATCAGGCCATCGTGCGCCAATGGCTGGAAGCGCGTAAGTTAGAGGATGTGCGCACCAGCGAACTTTTTGACGTCTGGTGGGACTAAGTTTGACAAGGGTCGGCAACTGCCGGCCCGTTTTGTCTTAAGGGAGTTTTATGATGCGTAAAACGCTGCTGGCGGTGGCGCTCTCCGTCACCGCTTTGTCTGCCCATGCAGACTACCAGTGTAGCGTCACGCCGCGTGACGATGTGATCCTCACCCCGCAGCAGGTCCAGGTGAAAGGGGAAAATGGCAATCTGGTGATCAAACCGGACGGTAACCTGACCTTTAACGGCAAGGCCTATGCCCTCAGCGCCGCCCAGCGCGAGCAGGCCCAGGATTATCAGGCCGGTCTGCGCAGCAGCCTGCCGTGGATTGACGAAGGCGCGCGTTCGCGAGTCGAAAAAGGCCGCAAGGCGCTGGATAAAATCATTACCGAACAGGTCGGCGCCGACAGCAGTATGCACGGTCGTCTGACTAAGCTGGACGCGCAGCTGAAAGAACAGATGAACCGCATCATTGAGCGCCGCAGCGATGGCCTGACCTTCCACTATAAAGCCATCGACCAGGTGCGCGCCGACGGCCAGCAGCTGGTGAATCAGGCGATGGGCGGCATTCTGCAGGACAGCATTAACGAGATGGGGGCGAAAGCGGTGCTCAAAGGCGGCGGCAACCCGCTGCAGGGCATTCTCGGCAGCCTCGGTGGTCTGCAAACCGCGATTCAGGACGAGTGGAAAAACCAGGAGGCCGATTTCCAGCAGTTTGGTAAAGACGTCTGCAGCCGAGTGGTCTCCCTTGAGGACAGCCGCAAAGCGCTGGTGGGCTCGTTAAAGTAAGTTACATCCCGCTACCTGCGTCCGCAGGTAGCAAAATCAGATTTCATTTATCCTGCCTGCTGTGGCGAACGCCTTATGATGCCTGCTGTATTCATAAAAGGAATTTGCTGATGAAAGAGGCATGGAAAACGCTCACCGTCCTGATGATCGCTTCCCCTTGTTACGTGCTGGCGGATGCCAACACGCCAACAGACGACGTGGTGAAAAAGCAGTTTGCTGAACAGACTGGCGGGATTATGCGCTTGCAACGTGTGACGCTAAAGCAGCTCGACGCCAGGGGAAATCAGGCGACCTATATGCTGGAAGGCGATATGGCCGCCGCGGAAGATCTCTATATTTGCGTCGGCGTCGCAGGAGATTACTTTTTTTATGAGCGAGTCTGGACCAGGGGGCGGCCGGTAAAGTTCTCCGCCATGATGACCGCGGTAGGGACCAAAGACTCCGGCTGGCAGACCGAATTCTTTTCGCTGCAAATGGCGGCGAAGAGGGGCGGGAGAACCTTGAAGGAAATCGGAGGGGATGAAAGTAAAAACCTGATCGTTAATGACCACAAATTTATGGCGCAATTTGCCAAAATTAACGCCAGCTTTGCCGCCAGCAAAGCCACGATGAAGACGTTGCAAGTGCAACAGGATGCGCTGAAAACCGAGATCGCCGCGTTAGAGGAGCAGATTAACCGTTCATGGGGTACGGATGCGAACGGCAAGCCGCTCGATCGCAGCGACGTGCAGCAGGCGATGCTGGAAAAAATGTATGAAGTAGATCGGCAAAACGATCCGCTGAAATTCGAGAATCATTACTACAAAACTATCTATGAACCCGCCCTGACCGCCTGTCAGAAAAAAGCGGTTTGCGATGCCGGGCCGCTGCGCGCCGAGCGCGATGCTGTGCTGAATGAGCAGAAGCGTAACTATTATCGCCAGCATAAAGAGATGAGTGAAAATATCAAAGCGGAGATGGCCGCGCGCGATAAAAAGATAGCGCCTCTGCAGAAGCAAAAAGGCGAACTGAGCGCTCAGCTGATGGCGCTGGAGATACGCTATCGGGATTTGGCTCGCGACGAAAAATACTGGCAGGAGGGGCTGGAGAAGATGCGCCGCGACGGGGTCCTTAAGTAGCCGAATCAGGTTCGGAATGGCCCGGCTGCGCCTGGCGGGTATAGGCTTGTCGGATGACACAATGTTCTGATATTGAAGATTTTTGCCTGACGGGCAGGGCGCTAAGCGCCGCCCGGGCAGAAGCGTTAGCACGGGGGCTAACGCTCGTTTTTCCTCAGGGAGGAGAGCCCCTTCTCCTGGGCAAAACCCTACATCAGCCCCAGCAGCTGTGGAATAAACAGCGAGATCGGCGGGATATAAACAATCATCATCAGCGCGATCAGCAGGGCGGCGTAGAACGGCAGCAACGGTTTGATGAGCTGCTGAATTTTCACCCCTGAAATGGAGCAGCCGACAAACAGCGCGCTGCCTACCGGCGGGGTCAGCAGTCCGATGCACAGGTTAGCGACCATCATGATGCCGAAATGAACCGGGTTCATGCCCAAATCCTCAGCAATGGGCAGAAATATCGGCGTGAAAATCAGCACCGCTGGGGTCATATCCATAAAAATGCCGACGATTAGCAGCACAATATTTATCAACATCAGGATCACCACCGGGTTTTCCGACACCCCCATTAGCGCATCGCTTATCATGTAGGGAATGTCGGCGTTGGTCATCGCCCACGACATGCCCACCGAAAAGCCAATCAGCAGCAGCACAATAGAGGTCATGACTACCGATTCCAGAATCAGCTTCGGCAGATCGCGCCACTTCACTTCCCGATAGATCAGTACCGACAGGATAAAGGTGTAGACCACGGCGATGGCAGAGGCTTCCGTCGCGGTAAAAATGCCGCCAAGGATCCCGCCCATCACAATGATGACCAGCAGCAGGCTGGGCAGGGCGTCGAAAAAGGCCTTTGCCGCCTGGGCGCAGGTCGGCCGTTCGGAAACCGGATAGCCGCGGCGTTTAGCGATGCAGCCGCAGACCAGCATAATAGCCAGGCCCATCAGGATGCCCGGCAAATAGCCGGCCATAAACAGCGAGGCCACCGAGACGCCGCCTGCGGTCAGGGAAAAGACGATCAGGACGTTTGACGGCGGAATAAGCAGACCCGTGATGCAGGATGAGACGTTTACCGCTGTGGAAAAGGTCGGATCGTAGCCTTTCTGCGTCTGAATGGGATTCAGCGTGCCGCCTACCGCCGCGGCGGCGGCGACGGCTGAACCGGAAATCGAGCCGAACATCATATTGGCCAGCACGTTGACGTGGCCCAGAGAGCCCGGCACGCGTCCGACCATCACCTGCGCCAGATTGATTAAACGTATGGCAATCCCGCCGCTGTTCATCAGGGTTCCGGCAAAGATAAAAAAGGGGATGGCCAGCAGCGCGAAGTTATCAAGCCCGTTCGCCAGGCGTTGAGACACGGTAATCACCGCGATATCCCAGGGAAACATCAGCAGCATCGAACCAACGGTAGCGATACCGATGGCGAAGGAGATGGGAACGCCAATAAAAACCAGAATAAAGAAAGCGCCAAACAGCGTCAGTGCAATATAGCTATCCATGAGTGCTCCTTATTCTGCATGTTTGATGTTTTTCAGGCCGTTACTGATAAAACACAATGCGTAAAACATCATCATGATGCCGGTGAGCGGCAGGATCAGATACACGTAGCCCATAGGGATCTGCATCGCGGCTGAGACCTGGGCGGTCGACAGCGTTTTTGCAATCAGTTTTACGCCGCCGGTCACAATCACTGCGCCGGCAAACAGCAGGATCAGCAGGTTAATGATGACGCTGTAAAGCGCCTGCCTGCGGGGAGAGAGCGTCATGGTGAGTAAATCAATCGCCAGATGACGCTGGGCGCCGACGGTATAGGCCGCGCCCAGTAGCCCGACCCAGATCATTAAGAAGCGCGCCAGCTCGTCGGTCAGGGTGCTTGGCTGGTTGAGCACGTAGCGGCTGAATACCTGCCAGACGACGCAGACAACCAGCGCAATCATTACAGCGACAGAGAAGGCGGCGATGGTGCGGTCCACCGCCAGCTTAATGCGGTTAAGTATCATCGTTGATTTCCTGGTGCAAACGGGCCAGCGGCCGGCCCGTTAAAGGTTATTCCGCGGCAGCTTTAAATTTGGCCAGCAGGGCGGCCTGGCTGGGATCTTTTTTAAAGTCATCGTATAGCGGCTGCACGGCGGCGCGGAACGGCGCTTTATCTACTTTGATAATTTCGCCGCCCAGGGCTTTGGCCTGCGCGCGGGTATCGGCATCGATCTTCCGCCACAGCTGTTGCTGATAAATCTCTGAGGCTTTCGCCGCTTTGATCAGAATGTGCTGCTGATCCGGCGTCAGCTTGTCCCAGGTTTTGCTGGAGATAACGAGGAAGTCAGGGATGGAGGCGTGCTCATCTTCAGAGAATACTTTCGCGATTTCGATATGGCGCGTCTGCACCCAGGAGGGAACGTTATTTTCCGCGCCGTCAACCACCCCCTGCTGCATGGCGGTATAAACTTCACCGAAGGAGATGGGGGTCGGGGAACCGCCCATTAATTCGACCATTTTTAACGTTGTCGGACTGGCCTGGACGCGGATCTTCAGTCCTTTTAAATCTTCCGGTTTAGTAATGGGCTTTTTGGCATAAAAGCTTCGCGTCCCGGCGACATAAGCGGAAAGGGCAAAGAATCCTTTCTCTTTCGTCGAGTTCATTATTTCCTTGCCTACCTCGCCGAAGACGACTTTATTGAAGTGATTCTGGTCGTTAAACAGGAAGGGTAAATTATAAATGGCATAAATATTATCGAAAGACTCCAGATCGCTGGCGGAACCTTTGGTCATATCCAGCGCGCCATTTTGTAATAACTCCATGGTCTCGCGCGCGCTGCCCATCTGACTACTGGGGTAAATACGAATCTTCATCTTACCGTCAGAAAGCTGGTTTACCTCTCTGGACATCTCCTCCAGCGCCTGATGCACCACATGGCTGCGCTCAAGGTTATGTGCCAGTTTTAACGTGACTTTTTCAGCCGCGACGGCCCCTGCGGAGAGTAGGGCCAGTAAAGCTATACCTACCAGAGAACGAGAAAAAGGATATTTTTTCATGAGTTGGCTCCATGCACTTGGGATAATTGGTCAATATCTTTAGCATCATGCTTTATTTCTGTATGACATATTATCTTTGTTGTCGTACATCTTTAAGCTACCTGACTCACACTTTCTGGCAATGAGGTAAGGAAATAACCGATCTTATTGCTGGATTGATATTTGGCTTGTATTAATTAATGCAAATTAATTTGAGGGTGGAATATTTAATAAGAATGAGTCGGATATAATAGGGTATATATGGCGGAGGAATCGAGTTATTCCCATTCCCGCACTCTGCCTGGCGGGAATGGGATAACGATATTTATTCGCTAAGGAATAGTTCGAGAAGAGAATTTAAAAACAGCTTTCCATGCTCGGTGATCTGCCAGTTCTGCTCGTCTTCCTGGAGATAGCCCTGAGCTATCGCCGCGTCCAGCTGCGGACGGATCGCCGCTTCATCAAGACCGGTATAACGGCGGAATTCCGCGCGCGGCGCGGCCTCCAGCAGGCGAAAACGGTTCATAAAGAACTCAAACGGTTTATCCGCCTCTTCCACATCATGCTGACGTTCGAGGTAGCGGCCTTCCATATAGCCGCGCGGGTGGCGGGTTTTGGCAGTACGCAGAATGCGCCCGTCCGGGAAGGTTATCTTGCCGTGCGCGCCGCAGCCGATGCCAAGGTAGTCGCCAAAGCGCCAGTAATTGAGATTATGCTGACACTGATAGCCCGGTTTGGCGTAAGCGGAAGTCTCGTACTGCTGGTAGCCGGCGGCGTTCAGCAGCTGATGCCCCTGCTCGAAAATATCCCATAGCGCGTCGTCATCCGGCAGCACCGGCGGCCGGGAGCCGAACAAGGTGTTCGGCTCAATGGTCAGCTGGTACCACGAGAGATGCGGCGGGTTGAGAGCAATGGCCTGACGCAGATCGTCCAGCGCCTCCTCCAGAGACTGGTCCGGCAAACCGTGCATCAGGTCGAGATTGAAACTGCGCAGGCCCAGGCCGCTGGCGAGGCGTGCCGCGCGTTTGGCCTCTTCCGGGCCGTGGATCCGCCCCAGCCGCTGCAGCTTCGGTTCGCTAAAGCTTTGTACGCCGATGGAGATGCGATTCACCCCGGCGCGCTGGTAATCAACGAAGCGATCGGCCTCCACGGCGCCCGGGTTGGCTTCCATGGTGATTTCCGCCCCGGCGGCCAGCGGCAGGCAGGTGCGGACGCCATCGAGCAGGGTTTGCATGGCCGGGCCGGACAGCAGGCTCGGCGTACCGCCGCCGATAAAAATGGTGCCTATTTCCCGTCCCTGGGCATACTGCGCATCGGCCCGCAGATCGTTCAGCAGATGCTGGACGTAGTCATCGTGCGGCACTTCGCCTTTCAGCGCATGCGAATTAAAGTCGCAGTACGGGCATTTCTGCACGCACCAGGGAATATGGATATAGAGACTCAGCGGCGGCAAATTAGCCATTACGTAATGCTTCCAGTAACAATTTCAGCGCTTGCCCGCGATGGGAAATGGCGCTCTTTTCTTCACGGCTCAGTTCGGCCGCGGTTTTTCCTTCTGACGGGACGAAGAAGATCGGGTCGTAGCCGAAACCGCCCTGACCCGCGGCTTTCCGGGCGATCACCCCAGGCCAGCTGCCGTGGCACACCAGCGGCGTGGGATCCTCGGCATGGCGCAGATAGACCAGTACGCAGTGGAATTGCGCCTGGCGCTGGTCGTCCGGCACGTCCTGCAGGGCGTCGAGCAGTTTCTCAAGGTTCTGCTGGTCGCTGGCGTCGACGCCGGCATAGCGGGCGGAGTAGATGCCCGGCGCGCCGCCCAGGGCATCGACGGCCAGACCGGAATCGTCGGCGATAGCCGGCAGGCCGGTGATCTGCGCCGCATGACGCGCCTTCAGAATCGCGTTTTCAATAAAGGTCAGGCCGGTCTCTTCCGCAGACTCGACGCCCAGCTCGGTCTGAGCGACGATATCGAGACCAAAATCTTCCAGCAGCGAGGCCAGTTCGCGCACTTTACCGGCGTTGCCGGTAGCGAGGACGACTTTTTGCATGATGAATCCTGTTTATTCAGTTAGCGCCGCGACCGCAGTCGGGATCTGTTGTGGGGCGATGATTTTAACTTGCTTATGGCGGCCCAGCTCGCCTTTTTCAATCAGTACCTGGCTTTTGGCGACGCGGAACTGTTTGGCGAGAAATTTCACCAGATGGGCATTGGCCTGGCCATCAACGGGCGGGGCGGTAATGGCGACTTTGAGCTCGTCGCCATGCACGCCCACGATGCTGTCGCGGCTGGCCTTCGGCTGAATATACAGCCTCAGCACCAGCCCGTCAGCGCAGCTTTCAACGGCACTCATAGCGCCATCCACAGCCCCGGCAGCAGTACGTTACCGGTGGCCTGCAGCACCTCGGCGATACCCATATTGATCACGTACAGCAGCAGCACCAGCACCATCGGTGAGAAATCGATACCGCCCATCGACGGCAGCAGGTTGCGGATAGGGCGCAGCAGCGGGTCCGCCAGCTGCATCAGCACATACTCCACCGGGCTGCGTCCCTGGCTGACCCAGCTCATGATCGCCATCAGCAGGAGCACCCAGAAGATCAGCGAGCCGATGG
This sequence comes from Klebsiella sp. 2019SCSN059, assembly GCF_021739525.1. NCBI lineage: Bacteria > Pseudomonadati > Pseudomonadota > Gammaproteobacteria > Enterobacterales > Enterobacteriaceae > Klebsiella > Klebsiella sp. 2019SCSN059. The sequence goes on from NZ_JAKKOM010000003.1 coordinate 16,417, forward strand.
TTTTCAGCAGAATAAGCAGAGCGGAGATCCAGATGATCGGCTGGAAGGTGATCACCATAAACAGTACGATCGCTTTGATGACGCAGAGGATGAATGCCACCAGCAGCGAGGCGCTGTCAATCGGCCCCATTGCCGGGATAATCCGGCGCAGCGGCCCGACAATCGGCTGCGTGGCCTTTACCACAAACTGCGAAAACGGGTTGTAAAAGTCGCAGCGCGCCCACTGCATCCAGACGCGTAACAACACGACCATCGTGTAAAGCTCAATGACCGTTGAAAGCAGGAAAGTCAACGTCTTCATGGCGTTCCTCAGATTCCTTATTATTTGCTGTAGTCGCGCGCACCAAAAATGGCCGTGCCGATGCGCACCATTGTGCTTCCCGCCGCGATAGCGGCTTCCATATCGTCCGACATTCCCAGAGACAACGTATCGACCGTGGGGTACCGCGTTTTTAACCGCGCAAATGCTACCGCCATTTGCTGGGCGACGGCAAACTGCCTTACATATTCTGACTCAGGCGCGGGGATCGCCATCAGGCCGCGCAGCTCCAGATGAGGTAACTCAGCGATCTCCGCCGCCAAGGCATCGAGCGCTTCCAGCGGGATGCCGGATTTACTCTGCTCATCGCTAATGTTGATTTGAATCAGTACCTTCAGCGGCGGCAAATGCGCCGGGCGCTGCTCGTTCAGGCGGGTGGCGATTTTCAACCGATCGACGGTGTGGCACCAGTCAAAATGTTCGGCCACCAGCCGGCTTTTGTTGGACTGCAGGGGGCCAATAAAGTGCCACTGCAGACCGCTGACGCCTGCCTGCTGGAAATGGTTAATCTTCTCCACGCCCTCCTGGACGTAGTTTTCACCAAATGCCCGCTGGCCTGCCGCGATGGCTTCTTCGATCGCGCTCGCAGGTTTCGTTTTACTCACTGCAAGCAATGTCACTTCTTCTGGCGCACGCCCGCAACGGGCGGCGGCACCGGAGATTTTGTCCCGGACCTGTGCCAGGTTATGCGCAATATCGTTCATATTCCGAGGATGAGTTATGAAGCTGGAAGAAATCGTAGCCCTTAGTGTAAAGCATAATGTCTCCGATCTACACCTGTGCAATTCCGCCGCACCGCGCTGGCGGCGGCAGGGCAAGCTGGAGGCCGCTCCCTTTCCCGCGCCGGATATCGCGGATTTACTCAACGACTGGCTCGATGCCGCACAGTTCCAGCACTGGCAGGAGCACGGCCAGATTGACTTTGCGCTGACTCTGGCCTGCGGTTCGCGGCTACGCGCCAGCGCTTTCGCCCATACGCGCGGAATATCGCTGGTGCTGCGCCTGCTGCCCGTCCAGTGCCCGCGTCTGGAGACGCTGGGCGCGCCGCCTGCGCTAAGCGAACTACTGGCGGAAGAGAGTGGCTTGCTGCTGGTCACCGGGGCGACGGGCAGCGGCAAGTCGACTACCCTGGCGGCGATGGTCGGGCATCTCAACCAGCATCTTGATGGCCATATTCTGACGCTGGAGGATCCGGTGGAGTTTATTCATCACAGCGAGCGCTGCCTGATCCAGCAGCGGGAGATTGGCCGTCACTGTCCTTCGTTCTCCGCGGCGCTTCGGGTGGCGCTGCGCCAGGATCCGGATGTGATCCTGCTTGGGGAGTTACGCGACAGCGAAACCATCCGTCTGGCGTTGACGGCTGCGGAAACCGGGCATCTGGTGATGGCGACATTACACACCCGCGGCGCGGCGCCGGCGGTGGAGAGATTGATCGATGTCTTTCCGGCAGAGGAGAAAGATCAGGTTCGGAGTCAGCTGGCCGGAAGCCTGTGCGCGGTGCTGGCGCAAAAATTATTACCCGCACGTCAGGGCGGTAGAGTTGCGCTATACGAGCTTCTGGTCAATACGCCGGCGGTGGCGAATTTGATCCGCGAAGGAAAAGTGCACCAGCTGCCCGGTGTTATGCAGACCGGGATGCAGGCCGGAATGCTGACATTTACCCAGAGTTTTCAGCAACGTGTGGCCACAGGCCAGCTGTAAGGGGGGCGTGAAGCGGGTTGGGTGGTTAAAATGATGTGTTAACTGAATGTTTAAATACTGTTTCTGGATATTATTTGATAATACAAATAATCTTTCTGAATAAATTCAAATAAGACATTCAGCTGAGATATTTCGACAGTGAATACGCATTTCCAGGAAAAAAGTTTGATTACCTTTTGACAGCTTTGCGGTATTCGATTTATGCTGTTTACGGGAATAGGATGATTCTCATGGAATAACGTTTCAATTTGTAAATTGCTAAGGCTATTTATAAATTCATGACTGATTGTATATTTTTTTATTCATTTAACCACCATGACGGTGGATAGCAGCTAAGGAGAGTTTTAAGTGATTAATTTAAATGGAAATTCATCATCTTCTCGTCAGGTTACATTTATTACCCACCCGTCAATCCAGAGTAAAGCCTTTGCCAGCTATCTCAGCGAAACCCTGATGGCACCGGTAGTTTTACAAAATATTAATAAACCGCTGGCGCAGCGACTGGCGAAGGACTCTGTAATATTATTTGATATCGCCGTTTCAAATAAGAAATTAAACGGGGTGTGGCGAGATATTATTCGGCTGCAGTCAGATAATCCCCGCTTGCTGATTATCAACAGCGCGCAAAAGTATGAGTTATACGAAATGGCGCAGTGGCCGGCTTTATATGGCGTGTTCCGCCATGACGATGATGAATCGCGCTTAATTGAGGGCGTCAAGGCCGTGCTGAACGGCGAACAGACGGCTGAATTGAGCGTGATGCACCCGGCGATGTACGCTGCGGACCATACATCGGCGCCGGTTGAAAACTCGCCGCTGACCGAACGAGAATGCGAGATCCTCAACGAACTGCGCTGCGGCGCGACCAACCTGGATATTGCCCGCGCGCTGTTTATCAGCGAGAACACGGTGCGGACGCACCTGTATAACGTGTTCCGTAAGCTGAGCGTTAAGAATCGCACCCAGGCGGTGAGCTGGGCTAACGAACATCTGCGCCACTAGGCGGGAGGATCTGCGCCGTTAGCGGTTCGCCGGCGGCGCAGAAGACAGAGCTTAAAAGCTCTGCTCGAAGTAGCTTTCCAGAATGACCACCGCAGAGGCCGAATCGACGCTGCCTTTATTCAGCGCCCGATAGCCGCCGTGTTCGAACAGGCCCGCCCGGGCCTCAACCGTACTCAGACGTTCATCGTGGAGAAGGATCGCGACGCCAAAGCGGCCATGAATTTTATTGGCGAAATTACGTGCGCGCGCCGTCAGCGGTTGCTCGGTGCCGTCCATATTCAGCGGCAGGCCGACGATCACCGCCTCAGGCTGCCACTCCTTAAGCAGTTTTTCGATGATATTCCAGTCCGGTTTACCGTCCTGCGCCTTCAGCGCCGGCAGTGGCCGGGCGGTGGCGGTGATGCGTTGCCCCACCGCCACACCGATGCTTTTCGTCCCGAAATCAAAGCCGAGAAAGGTTCCGCTCATCATGCATGCCCCGCGACGCCTGGCATCGTCACGATGTCGATGCCAATCAGTTTAGCCGCCTCGCGCCAGCGATCGGCGATGGGCGTACGGAAAAGAATATTCTGGTCCGCCGGGGCGGTGAGCCAGGCATTATCTAAAATCTCCTGCTCCAGCTGCCCTTTCTCCCACGAGGAGTAGCCCAGCGCAACCAGCACGTTGCCCGGCTGCCGGTCGGTGCCTAAGGTTTCGAGGACATCCCGCGAGGTGGTGATCACCGTGTTATCCGAGATACGGATGCTTGAGGAAAAGTCAGAGGGCGGGGTATGTAAAATAAAGCCGCGGTCTTCCGCCAGCGGGCCGCCCAGCATCACCGGTTTATCCAGGCGGATCTCCGGATTACGCGGCTCCGGGACAATTTTGAGCTTCTCAAGGATCCCTTCCACCTGCAGATTTTCCAGCGGCTTATTGATAATAATGCCCATGGCACCCTCGTCGTTATACTCGCAGATATAGACCACGGAGCGGCGGAAAATGGGGTCCTGAAGCGCAGGCATGGCAATCAGAAAGTGATGCTGTAAATTCATTGTCAGAGGTTCTGTTCCTGGTTCAAAAAGCAACACCCAGTATGCGGGCAAAGTAGAATGGTGTCGATGCACTTTATCTGGCAGGCGCCTGAGCGGCGCCTGGCTGGAAGGGTTTCACCAGCGCGGCGATCCGCGCTCGCTGTGCCCTGAGCGGACGTTCGTCCGCCGTAGTGCTTATCGGGCGAGACGTCTTTCGATAGCGTCCATCAGCATGCCGGTGATCGAAATATCCGGGAAGGCGGCTTCGATCTCACGTACGCAGGTGGGGCTGGTGACGTTAATTTCCGTCAGACGGTCACCGATGATATCCAGGCCGACGAAGATAAGACCTTTGGCCTTCAGCGTCGGGCCGACGCGGCGGGCGATGTCCCAGTCGCTTTCGGTTAGCGGGCGAGCTTCGCCGCGGCCGCCGGCGGCCAGATTGCCGCGGGTCTCGCCGCCCTGCGGAATGCGCGCCAGGCAGTAAGGCACCGGCTCGCCATCCACCACCAGCACGCGCTTGTCGCCATCTTTAATGGCTGGCAGATAGTTCTGCGCCATGCAGTAGCGGCTGCCCAGCTCGGTCAGCGTCTCGGCGATCACCCCAAGGTTCGGATCGCCGGCTTTGACGCGGAAAATAGAGGCGCCGCCCATGCCGTCGAGCGGCTTCATGATGATATCGCCGTGCTTTTCCCAGAAGGCTTTCAGCTGGGCTTTATTACGGGTGACCAGCGTTTCCGGGGTCAGCTCGGAGAACCAGGCGGTGAACAGCTTCTCGTTACAGTCGCGCAGGCTCTGCGGCTTGTTGACGATAAGCGTGCCTTTCTCTTCCGCTCGCTCCAGAATATAGGTCGCATAAATAAATTCGGTATCAAACGGCGGATCCTTACGCATCAGAATGACGTCAAGATCCGCCAGCGGCAGGTCCTGTTCGCCGGTGAAGTCATACCATTTGTCGTAGTTCTGTTCGACGCTCAGCGTGCGCGTCCGGGCGCGGGCTTCGCCGTTGATCAAATAGAGGTCGTTCATCTCCATGTAATGGAGTTCATAGCCGCGACGCTGCGCCTCCAGCAACATAGCGAAGCTGGTGTCTTTCTTGATGTTGATGGTTGCGATGGGATCCATCACGATGCCGAGCTTGATCATGGTTCTTCTCCGTTAACGCCTCAACCTAAGTCGCCAAAACGCACCTGCAGGGCGGTGATGGCGGTGAGCGCAGTAGTCTCTGTACGCAGAACGCGCGGTCCCAACAGGATATCAGTAAACTGGTATTTCGCGGTCATCGCTATCTCTTCAGCCGACAGCCCGCCTTCCGGGCCAATCAGCAGACGGACGCGTTCAACCGGCAGCGGCAGCGTGTTAATGCTGGCGCTGGCGCGCGGGTGCAGGTTGAGCTTCAGCCCGCTGTCCTGCTCGGCGCACCACTCCTCCAGCTGCATCGCCGGACGAATTTCCGGTACCACGTTACGACCGCTCTGTTCGCAGGCGGCAATAGCGATTTTCTGCCACTGCTGGATCTTTTTCTGCAAACGTTCGGCGTCCAGTTTAACGCCGCAGCGCTCGGAAAACAGTGGCGTTATGAGGCTTACCCCGAGTTCGATCGATTTCTGGATGGTGAATTCCATTTTTTCGCCGCGGGACATCACCTGGCCTAAATGGATATGCAGCGGCGATTCCCGATCGTCGGGTTCGCCACTGAGGACTTCAACCGCGACGTTTTTCTTACCGGCCTCGGTGATGACGGCGTCAAACACCTGGTTACTGCCGTCGAAGAGCTGAAGGTGCTGACCAGCGGTCATGCGCAGGACGCGGCCGACGTGGTTGGCCGCGTCATCGCTCAACGCGATCAGGCTGCCGACAATGAGGCGTTCTGGATGATGGATGCGAGGAATGCGCATGCTTGATATTCCGTTCTTTGCGCAGATGCCAGCTTCCCGCCATTGGGCGGGAAGCACAGGGCTGCAAATTAACAATTGCCGCTAGTGTAGGTTAGCTCTTTTGCGCCTGGCAAGCCTGCAGGACATACGGATTATGGTTGCCCTGTACTTTCGCGATGCGTTCATCGCGTTCACACTCCCAGGCGGTGACCGGGTACTGTTTATTCCAGGCGGTAAACAGCTGAGTTTGCTGGCGGGAAAGATTCAGCTGGTAGCGGTCGCGCATATAGAAGTAGGTGCGGGCGATGGCGCCGCGTGCGCGGGCAGGGGGCTCGGCGATTTTATCTTTAAAATCGACCTTCATGGTGCACTGGCCGTACTGGCCTTCACCGCCGTTCCACTGGCTGTACATAAAGTTGCCGCGATCGCCATTCACTTCTCCCACCGCCGGCTGCAGATTGTGCATGTCGCTTTCCATCTTGCGGTACTCCGGATCTTTGGCGCAGTTTTTACGTCCACCCTCCTGCCAGCACTGGCGCTGATGGCCGAACTGCCACGCCGGCACCACGTGTTCCCATTCAACCCGGCTGGCGCGGTTCTCATTTTTACGCACTTTATAGCCGCAAGATTCCAGATCGATAACGCCTTTTTTACCCTGCCAGTCAATTTTACAGCCGCAGTAAAAGTCGCCGGGAACGTCGGCGTTTACTTTGACGCCAGCGGCCTTGGCCTGGGAAAAACTGGTAATTTCGGCGGCCGCAAGCGGGCCACTCACTGCCGTGCACAATACTGCAACGGCTAAAACATGCATACGGGACATCGTTCACTCCGTGTCAAAACGAGCCCGCAACGTAGCGAATGAGGGTGCCGGATGCAATCAGTCAGATCAGAAAGTTTCTAATTAATTCCAATGGTTATTTTTCAGCCACCAGCAGATCGCCGCAGCGCACGCAGCGGTAAGTGGCTTCGCCGCGCACCACCCGGTTATGGCGACGAACGGTGAGCTGATGCTGCTGGCAGCGGCAGCGGTAGGGGAAGGTATTCTGGCGGACCGAATCAAGTTCAAAACGGTGGGTGCGACGCGCGGGAACGCCCAGGACGCTCTCCATCATCCATTTCCACTCTTTGCCGTGCGGGGCTACCCGGCCAAAGTGTTGCCACACCAGCAGGTGCGCCAGCTCATGGGGCACCACTTCATCGATAAACTCCTGCTGATTCTCCAGCAGCAGCACCGGGTTTAAACGAATTTCGTTTTTCTCCAGCCAGGCGGTGCCGGCGGAGGTACCGCGCTGCTGGTAGACCAGTGTCGGCTCCGCGTAGCGGCGTTCCAGCTTGAGGTTCGCTTTGGCGAGATGCTCCCGCAGGCTGCGCATCACGGCCTGCTGAATAGCGATGGGAATACGGGGTGTTTTCATAGCGCCAGAGGATAGTGCGGCGGAGGGGGGAGAGCAAGAGGAAGCTTCCTCCCGCGAGGGGAGGAAGCTCAGGCGGGTTAATCGCGGGCGCCGATCTCGCGCAGCGGACGACCCTGCATCAGGTTGCGTTCGATATGTTCCAGCGAGACGTTTTTGGTTTCCGGGATCAGCCACAGCGTCAGCAGGATAAACAGCACGTTCAGACCGCCGTACACCCAGAAGGTGTTGGCGCTGCCCAGCGAATTGAGCATGGTCAGGAAGGTGGCCCCGACAATCATGTTGGCAATCCAGTTGGTCGCCGTGGAGCAGGTGATACCGAAGTCGCGGCCTTTCAGCGGCTGGATTTCGGAACACAGTACCCAAATCAGCGGGCCGGCGCTCATGGCGAAACCGACGATAAACATCAGCAGCATCAGGACGGCGATGTACTGGGCGGTTGAGGAGTGAATGCCGATGTGCATCATGCTGCCCAGCACGCCCATCCCCGCGGCCATGACGATAAAGCCAAGGATCAGCGTCGGTTTACGGCCCCAGCGGTCGACCAGACCGATGGCGATAAAGGTAGCCAGCACGTTAGTCAGGCCGACGATCACCGTCCCCCACATCTGCTCGGTGGTGTTGGCATAGCCCGCCAGCTCAAAGATCTTCGGCGCGTAGTACATGATGACGTTCATCCCGGTGAACTGCTGCATCACCTGCAGCAGAATGCCGAGGAACACCGCGCGGCGGAAGTTGCTGTTGTCTTTAAACAGCGACCAGCCGGACTGTTTTACCTTCAGGCTTTCGCGGATCTCGTCGAGTTCGCGTTTCGCTTCGGCGCTGGTATCGCGCAGGCGCAGCAGCACGCGCTCGGCATCGACAAAGCGACGTTTAGCGGCGAACCAGCGCGGGCTGTCCGGCAGGAAGATAACGCCGATCAGCAGCAATACCGCCGGAATAATGATTACGCCGAGCATCCAGCGCCATGCGCCGCTGTAGCTGAAAGCGGTGTCGGAGAGGTAGGCGCCAAGAATACCGATGGTGATCATCAGCTGGTACATGGAAATCATACTGCCGCGAATTTTCTCCGGAGCGATTTCCGACAGATACAGCGGCGCGGTGTAGGAGGCGACGCCCACCGCCAGGCCCAGCAGCACGCGGGAAACCAGCAGGATCTCGACGTTTGGCGCGGCGGCGGAGAACAGAGAGCCGGCGACGAAGAGGATGGCGCCGATCATCAGGCTCTTTTTACGGCCCAGTTTGAAGGAGAGCCAGCCGCTGCCGACCGCACCGACGGCGGCGCCGAACATCATGGAGCTGACCACCCACTCCTGAGTGTGAGCGGAAATCTGGAACTCATTGGCAATAAAGGGTAACGCACCCGCAATAACACCGATATCAAGGCCGAACAGCAGGCCAGCCAGCGCGGCGAGGAAACAGACGAAGAACGTCATGGTCTTGTTTGAACGCCCTTGTTTTTTGTTGTCAGGCATAACGCCCTCCAGTTGAGTTATTGATTCTGTCGATGGTTAGCGTAGGACACTCGTCGGTAAAAAAACGTGATTATAGTCACGGCTGTGTAATCGTTTCCACAAAGGTAAAGAAACGTAATTCATTAAATGCTTTTTAAATCAGCAATATAAATAAGGATAGACGACAATTTTAAAAACGGTAATCAGAGTTAACCGAAACAATATGTAACATTGTGAAAAATGCACGCATGAGAAGGCGCTTGCAGGCAGCAATCGACCATTGTCATGATGTAATCGCTTTCATTGCATCGCCGCGGTTCGCTGAAGCAGGGCATGGGAGGGTGGGTAACGGACATAAAAAGGCCAGCGCGAGGCTGGCCTTGAAGAGTGGAAGCGGGGAGATTATTTCAGACCAGCCGCTTCGCGCAGCAGGGCCGCTTTGTCGGTTTTTTCCCATGGGAAATGTTCGCGACCAAAGTGACCGTAGGCAGCGGTTTCTTTGTAGATCGGGTGCAGCAGATCCAGCATCTGAATCAGGCCGTACGGACGCAGGTCGAAGAACTCGCGCACCAGCAGGGTCAGCTGTTCAGAAGGCACTTTTTCTGTACCAAAGGTTTCCACCATGATGGAAGTCGGCTCTGCAACGCCGATGGCGTAGGAAACCTGAATTTCGCAACGGTCAGCCAGGCCTGCGGCAACGATGTTTTTCGCCACATAGCGCGCCGCATAGGCTGCGGAACGGTCAACTTTAGATGGATCCTTACCGGAGAAGGCGCCGCCGCCGTGACGAGCCATGCCGCCGTAGGTATCGACGATGATCTTACGACCGGTCAGACCGCAGTCGCCCATCGGGCCGCCGATAACGAAACGGCCGGTTGGGTTGATGAAGAATTTAGTGGACGCGCTCAGCCATTCGGTTGGCAGAATCGGTTTGATGATCTCTTCCATCACCGCTTCCTGCAGCGATTTCTGGTCGATATCTTCCGCGTGCTGCGTGGACAGCACCACCGCGTCGATGCCGACGATTTTGCCGTCGTCATACTGGAAGGTCACCTGGCTTTTCGCATCCGGACGCAGCCACGGCAGGGTGCCGTTTTTACGTACTTCAGCCTGGCGCTGCACCAGACGGTGAGCGTAGGTCACCGGCGCCGGCATCAGCACGTCGGTTTCGTTGGTGGCGTAGCCAAACATCAGCCCCTGGTCGCCTGCGCCCTGTTCCAGCGGATCGGCACGGTCAACGCCCTGGTTGATGTCCGGAGACTGTTTACCAATGGCGCTCAGTACGGCACACGAGTTGGCGTCAAAGCCCATATCGGAATGCACGTAGCCAATTTCGCGGACGGTGTTGCGGGTGATCTCTTCGATGTCAACCCATGCGCTGGTGGTGATTTCGCCGCCTACCAGCACCATGCCAGTTTTGACATAGGTTTCACATGCGACACGCGCTTTCGGATCCTGCTCGAGGATCGCATCCAGCACGGCATCAGAGATTTGGTCAGCAATTTTGTCAGGATGCCCTTCTGATACGGACTCAGACGTAAAAAGGTGTTTTGCCATATTTTATTTCACCTGTGGACGATTCGGATAGCTCATACTGTTGTGTAATGTGGCTTTGGTGGATAATCAGCGCAAAGCCGCGCAGGTAGCGACACGAGCAGTCTGAGTGTTAATCAGTATAGACGGATTAACTTCTGGACGGCTATTTTAGGTCAAATCTTAAGCCCATTTCCAGCCTTTTTTGATGGCGGTCGCATTTATCGGAAAACTCGCCTGGCAAATTTTCCTGACAACCGCGCAAACCTGCACATTTTTATTTTGCTTTTTACCCCGCTTCTCGGTATAAAACGCCGCGCGCGGCTCATTAAAAAAGCGCACGGGGATCTCCCCGTGGTGCCACTTCCAGCCGGGTTAAGCAGTCTGTATTTACAGAATCTCGCAACGGCATAGCGCCTGTTGCCCGGTATGTATAGCTTTGGCTTGTCGCCGACCCTGACCCAGGGCGGTGTGGAGGTGATACCAGATAATGAACCAACGTTTTTCGCTTGATTCGTCGCGTCGTTCTGTCGCGCGTCAGCACTCCGCAACCTGCATCTCTCTCATGCAAACCAGCCGATGTTCACCCCATCTCGGCGCTTCTCAGGATTCCAGGGCCGGTCGGTCGTCAGAAAACTGAACAAGGGCGCTCTTGCCTGGCAAGAGTTTTCTCGTGGTTTCTCCGGACTGTCATACTCTGTTCGGCTACGTGTTTTACGATGATATGAATAAGAAACCGGTCGCGCAGTCGCAAAACCAGCAGATAGTGCTGGGCTTTAGGACTGTTCATGGGTTGTTATCGCATCTTTGGACTGCGATAGTAGTTAACTGTCTTACACTTATTATTAAAAATTGAGGTTCGCTATGTCTGACGACATGTCTATGGTTTCGCCTTCGTCAGCAGGCGAACACGGTGTACTACGTTCCATGCAGGAGGTAGCGATGAGCTCCCAGGAAGCCAGCAAGATGCTGCGTACTTATAATATTGCCTGGTGGGGCAATAACTATTATGACGTCAACGAACTGGGCCACATCAGCGTTTGCCCGGATCCGGACGTCCCGGAAGCGCGCGTTGACCTCGCTGAATTAGTCAAAGCGCGCGAAGCGCAAGGGCAACGCTTGCCGGCGCTGTTCTGCTTCCCGCAGATCCTGCAGCACCGCCTGCGCTCAATCAACGCCGCATTCAAGCGCGCGCGCGAATCCTACGGCTATAACGGCGATTACTTCCTGGTCTACCCGATCAAGGTGAACCAGCATCGTCGCGTCATCGAATCGTTGATCCATTCCGGCGAGCCGCTGGGTCTGGAAGCCGGTTCGAAAGCAGAACTGATGGCCGTGCTGGCGCACGCCGGGATGACCCGCAGCGTCATCGTCTGTAACGGCTATAAAGACCGCGAATACATCCGCCTGGCGCTGGTGGGCGAGAAGATGGGCCACAAGGTCTATCTGGTCATCGAGAAGATGTCGGAGATCGCCATCGTGCTGGAAGAGGCCGAGCGCCTGAACGTGGTGCCGCGCCTTGGCGTGCGCGCGCGTCTGGCCTCGCAGGGGTCCGGTAAATGGCAGTCTTCCGGCGGCGAGAAGTCCAAGTTCGGCCTCGCGGCGACCCAGGTTCTGCAACTGGTGGAGATCCTGCGTGCCGCAGGACACCTCGACAGCCTGCAGCTGCTGCACTTCCACCTCGGCTCGCAAATGGCTAACATTCGCGATATCGCCACCGGCGTGCGTGAATCGGCGCGTTTCTACGTCGAGTTGCATAAGCTGGGCGTCAATATCCAGTGCTTCGACGTCGGCGGCGGCCTGGGCGTGGATTACGAAGGCACCCGCTCGCAGTCTGACTGCTCGGTGAACTACGGCCTGAACGAATACGCTAACAATATCATTTGGGCCATCGGCGACGCCTGCGAAGAGAACGGCCTGCCGCACCCGACGGTGATCACCGAGTCCGGCCGCGCGGTGACCGCGCACCACACCGTGCTGGTTTCCAACATCATCGGCGTGGAGCGCAACGAATACACCGAGGCGACCCCGCCGGCGGAAGACGCCGCGCGCCCGCTACAGAGCATGTGGGAAACCTGGCTGGAGATGCACGAAACCGGCAATCGCCGCTCGCTGCGCGAATGGCTGCACGACAGCCAGATGGACCTGCACGATATCCATATCGGCTACTCCTCCGGCACTTTCAACCTGCAGGAGCGCGCCTGGGCAGAACAGCTGTATCTGAACATGTGTCATGAAGTGCAGAAGCAACTCGACCCGAGCAACCGCGCCCATCGCCCGATTATTGATGAGCTGCAGGAGCGCATGGCGGATAAAATCTACGTCAACTTCTCGCTGTTCCAGTCGATGCCGGATGCGTGGGGGATCGATCAGCTGTTCCCGGTGATGCCGCTGGAAGGGCTGAACAAGTCGCCTGAGCGCCGCGCGGTGCTGCTGGACATCACCTGCGACTCGGATGGCGCCATCGATCACTACGTGGACGGCGACGGGATCGCCACCACCATGCCGATGCCGGAATATGACCCGGAGAACCCGCCGATGCTGGGCTTCTTTATGGTCGGCGCCTATCAGGAAATCCTTGGCAACATGCACAACCTGTTCGGCGATACCGAGGCGGTAGACGTGTTCGTCTTCCCTGACGGTAGCGTTGAGGTTGAGCTGTCCGACGAGGGCGATACCGTGGCGGATATGCTGCAGTACGTGCAGCTGGATCCCAATACGCTGCTGACCCAGTTCCGCGATCAGGTGAAAAACACCGGCCTGGACGACGCGCTGCAGCAGCAGTTCCTCGAAGAGTTCGAGGCGGGTCTGTACGGGTACACTTATCTGGAAGACGAGTAACCGCTGATGCCCGGTGGCGCTGCGCTTACCGGGCCTGCGTATGTCGGCCGCCTAAGGCGAAGCCGTCATCCGGCAGAAGGCGATACTCACTTGAACCCGTATGCATTACCGGCGATAATTCACGCCAATAAGCGATTTATCTATCAAACCCTTCCTCGTCGGGCCTAACGACGCGGAGGGGTTTTTTTATACTTATTTTTTACGTTCCACGACTGTGAAAAGAGGTCATATCCATGAGCACTTTAGGTCATCAATACGATAACTCCCTGGTATCCAATGCCTTTGGCTTCCTGCGTCTGCCGATGAATTTCATGCCCTACGACAGCGATGCTGACTGGGTGATCACCGGCGTCCCGTTCGATATGGCGACCTCCGGGCGCGCGGGCGGCCGTCATGGCCCGGCGGCGATCCGTCAGGTTTCCACCAATCTCGCCTGGGAGCACAACCGTTTTCCGTGGAACTTCGACATGCGCGAACGCCTGAACGTGGTTGACTGCGGGGATCTGGTGTACGCCTTCGGCGACGCGCGCGAAATGAGCGAGAAGCTGCAGGCCCACGCCGAGAAGCTGCTGGCGGCCGGCAAGCGCATGCTCTCCTTTGGCGGCGACCACTTCGTTACGCTGCCGCTGCTGCGCGCCCACGCCAAGCACTTCGGTAAAATGGCGCTGGTGCACTTCGATGCCCACACCGACACTTACGCCAACGGCTGCGAGTTCGACCACGGCACCATGTTCTACACCGCGCCGAACGAAGGGCTCATCGATCCGAACCACTCCGTACAGATCGGTATTCGCACCGAATTCGATAAAGATAACGGTTTCACCGTGCTTGATGCGGGCCAGGTTAACGACCGCAGCGTCGATGACGTGATTGCCCAGGTGAAGCAGATCGTTGGCGATATGCCGGTGTACCTGACCTTTGATATCGACTGCCTGGATCCGGCGTTTGCGCCAGGAACCGGTACCCCGGTTATCGGTGGGCTCACCTCTGACCGCGCGATCAAGCTGGTGCGCGGTCTGAAGGATCTGAACATCGTCGGGATGGACGTGGTGGAGGTCGCCCCGGCCTACGATCAGTCCGAAATCACCGCCCTGGCGGCGGCGACCCTCGCGCTGGAGATGCTGTACATCCAGGCGGCGAAGAAGGGCGAATAACCCGAGGTCACCCCAACCCTCTCCCTTCCGGGGAGAGGGTACCGCACGGCACAGGGGGTTAATCAAGGCGCCGGACGGTTGCTCCTGCGGGCCGGGAGAGGGCCGACCCGCAGGAGAGGGTTCATCAGGTGCTTAAAACACGTTAAATGGATATTCGACGTAGAACCGCACTTCATTACCGCTGACGTTATAGTCGCTGGCGTTGCTGGAAACCCGCAGTACCGAATAGCGAAGCCTGAATTTCAAATCTTTCGCCGCCCCGTTTTGCACCTGGTATTGAACCTGGTTGAACCATTCATGTTCTTTGCCGTTGCTGGTCTCTGACGTTTTAATGTTATCCCCGCGCACGTAGGCGGTGGTCCAGGTCAGCCCCGGTAGCCCCAGCCCGGCAAAATCCAGTCCATACGATGCCTGCCAGGAGCGTTCATCTTCCCCGTTAAAATCAGACCAGTAGGAGTTGGCCAGCCAGATGGTGTTCCCGCCATCGCCGACGCCGCCCTGGCTCTGGTAGCCGCCGTAGTGGTAGCCGGTGCTGCCGCTGCTTTGCTGGTAAGCGACCTTAAAGGTATGGATATCCCAGATGTAGCTGGCGGCCAGGCTCCAGATACTGTTGCTGCGTCCGGTGTCATTGGCATCGGCATATTGCTGATCCAGGCGTGAGTGATAGCCGTTGAAGTCGAGAACCAGCTGTTGGTTGGCGGCGAACGGCTGCTGATAGTTCAGGCCGAGATACTGTTTGTTCAGCACATCTTCGACATGCGACGCGTACAGCGCGCCGCTGAGCTGGTCGTTGAACCGGTAGCTGGCGCCGCCGAAGGACAGGCTTTTCAGACCGCTGTTATGGCTGTCGTCGCTTTTACGCTGCTGATCGGTCAGGTAGCCGGCGTTAATTTCCAGACCGTCGATTTCGCGTGAGGTCAGCATGGTGCCGGTATAGCTCTCGTAGAGCAGGCGCGAGTCGTCGGCGTAGACAATAGGCAACATCGGGCGCTGACTGCCGTAGCTGAGCACGGTATTCGAAAAGCGCATTTTGCCGGTGGCGCCGAATTTCGCGAGGTCGGATTTTGCCCGGCCGTCGTCATCCTGGGCGAAAAAGTCGATCCCGCCCGCGCCGCTGCGGCCGCGGCCGCCGTCGAGGCGCACGGCGTACTGGGCGATGCCGTCCACGCCGAAGCCGACCGGTCCCTCGGTAAAGCCGGATTCGAAGGTGGCGATAATTCCCTGGCCCCATTCGGCTTTATCCGGCAGCCCATCGCGATAATCGCGTTTGATATACGCGTTACGTAAAAAGAGATCCAGATGGCTGTCTTCAATAAAGCCCTGGCTGGTAGATTGTTGGCTGGCGAAAGCCGGCGCGGCGGCAATAATGCCAAGTGCGATGAATGATAATTCTTTTTTCACTGAGGGCACTTCTCTGTCTGTCGATATATTCAAGGGAATCACTGCAATCGCGATATTCTCCTGAAATAATGTCAAAAGCAATCATTGTGTGAGCAATGGTATCGGCAGGAAACAAGCGGTGTGGCCCACGCCGGCCAGGTTTGGCGAAGAGGGGTGGACTATTTAATATTTGGTCTAACCCGGCTCTGAAAGGCGGATTGTGTACGCCGTTTTTCATTTGCCAAATAATATTTTGCTGAGTGACAGCATATAAAATAATTGGCTGCGACGAGGTGAAATAATAATTAACGGTTTGTGCGCTTAAGTTATCAATTGATGCGGCTAAATATTTTTACTGGCAGATATAAAAGGGAGGCAGTCATGCCTCCCGCTGGCGATTATTTAATCCCGTCGGCCTTCATGCGATCGCGAATATGCTGGGCGCGCGCTTCTGAGGCCGGGTGATCGTCAAACATCGAGCTCTGACGGCCGGCTTCCAGCTTGGCCAGTTTCTCGAAGCTGGTGGCCAGTCCCGACGGATTGATGCCGCGCTTACGCAGCAGGTCGTAAGAGTAGTCATCCGCTTCCGATTCCTGGCGCTGGGAGAACTGCGAGTTCACCAGTTTTTCACCCAGATCGCCGAGCTGCGACTGGGACA
The DNA here is from genome assembly GCF_021739525.1 of Klebsiella sp. 2019SCSN059. Classification (NCBI taxonomy): domain Bacteria; kingdom Pseudomonadati; phylum Pseudomonadota; class Gammaproteobacteria; order Enterobacterales; family Enterobacteriaceae; genus Klebsiella; species Klebsiella sp. 2019SCSN059. Next base: position 32,758 of record NZ_JAKKOM010000003.1, read on the forward strand.
AGCTGCCGACGATGCCGCCGGCGGAGGCCGCTGCCGCGCGCACGGCGTTGGTGCCCAGGGCGACTTGCATGCCTTTCTTCACATGGCCCAGCGCGACGTGGCCCATTTCATGGCCGATCACCGCCTCGACTTCATTATCGTTCATCAGATCCATCAGCCCGCTGTAAACGCGGATGCAGCCGTTAGCCATGGCGAAGGCGTTGACATCCTTGGTCTCATAGACCTTGTAGTTCACGGGCTGACCATTGATGTTATCGCCCAGCGCGGCCGCGATTTTGTTCAGCCGCTGGCTGTATTCACTGCTGGCTGGGGCGATTTTCGCTTTGGCGTCCATCTCTTTACAGGCCTGGTCGCTTAAGGTTTTCACCTGCGCGTCGCTGAGGGAGTATGCCTGGAAGGCTTCGGCCCCTGAGCTGAGCAGACCGTTGGAGTCCATGTTCTGACATCCGGTGAGCGTTGCTGCGATCCCAAGAGCAAGTACGGTTGAGCGAATTTTCATTTTTTATCTTCCACAATCTTATGGTTGTTTATCCGACAATACGGCGACGGCAGGGAACCGTATTCTGCGTAAATTATAAAGAGTATCGCAGGATGCGGGCGAGCGGATTCCGGCGTAGCACAACCTGTTCCAGAGATTTCTTAAAGGGCAAAAGGATGCTCCATGTACATGACTTGTCGCTTGGGTTACATTGTTCACACTTTTTTCCGGCGTAGCCCAAAACGCGCTCTCGTCAAGTCGTTAAGGGCATGGCCTTCAACAGTCCGAACTGGAGTCAAAATGTCCTCACGTAAAGAGCTTGCTAACGCTATTCGTGCGCTGAGCATGGACGCTGTACAGAAAGCCAAATCCGGCCACCCGGGTGCCCCGATGGGTATGGCTGACATTGCCGAAGTGCTGTGGCGTGATTTCCTGAACCATAACCCGAACAATCCGGCCTGGGCTGACCGTGACCGTTTTGTACTGTCCAATGGCCATGGTTCGATGCTGATTTACAGCCTGCTGCACCTCACTGGCTACGATCTGCCGATTGAAGAGCTGAAAAACTTCCGCCAGCTGCACTCCAAAACGCCGGGCCACCCGGAAGTCGGCTACACCGCGGGCGTGGAAACCACCACCGGTCCGCTGGGCCAGGGTATCGCTAACGCGGTCGGGATGGCTATCGCCGAGAAAACCCTGGCGGCGCAGTTCAACCGTCCGGGCCACGACATCGTCGACCACTACACCTACGCCTTCATGGGCGACGGCTGCATGATGGAAGGCATTTCTCACGAAGTGTGCTCCCTGGCCGGTACCCTGAAGCTGGGCAAACTGGTGGCCTTCTATGATGACAACGGCATCTCCATCGACGGCCACGTTGAAGGCTGGTTCACCGACGATACCGCCAAACGCTTTGAAGCCTACGGCTGGCACGTGGTGCGCGGCGTTGACGGTCACGACGCTGACGCCATCAAACGCGCAGTAGAAGAAGCGCGCGCGGTCACCGACAAACCGTCCCTGCTGATGTGCAAAACCATCATCGGCTTCGGTTCGCCGAACAAAGCCGGTACCCACGACTCCCACGGCGCGCCGCTGGGCGACGCCGAAATCGCCCTGACCCGCGAAGCGCTGGGCTGGAACCACGCGCCGTTTGACATCCCGTCTGACATCTATGCGCAGTGGGATGCCAAAGAAGCCGGTCAGGCGAAAGAAGCGGCATGGAATGAGAAGTTCGCTGCCTACGCCAAAGCCTTCCCGCAGGAAGCAGCCGAATTCACCCGTCGTATGAAAGGCGAGATGCCGTCTGACTTCGACGCGAAAGCCAACGAGTTCATCGCGAAGCTGCAGGCCAACCCGGCGAAAATCGCCAGCCGTAAAGCCTCTCAGAACGCCATCGAAGCTTTCGGTCCGCTGCTGCCGGAATTCCTCGGCGGTTCCGCTGACCTGGCGCCGTCCAACCTGACCCTGTGGTCTGGTTCTAAGCCGATCAACGAAGACACCGCGGGTAACTACATTCACTACGGCGTGCGTGAGTTCGGTATGACCGCTATCGCCAATGGTATCGCGCTGCACGGCGGCTTCCTGCCGTACACCTCCACCTTCCTGATGTTCGTGGAATACGCGCGTAATGCGGTACGTATGGCCGCGCTGATGAAACAGCGTCAGGTGATGGTCTACACCCACGACTCCATCGGTCTGGGCGAAGATGGCCCGACTCACCAGCCGGTAGAGCAGGTGGCTTCTCTGCGCGTAACGCCGAACATGTCCACCTGGCGTCCGTGTGACCAGGTTGAATCCGCGATTGCATGGAAATATGGCGTCGAGCGTCAGGACGGCCCGACAGCGCTGATCCTCTCCCGCCAGAACCTGGCGCAGCAGGAGCGTACCGAAGAGCAGCTGGCGAACGTGGCCCGCGGCGGTTACGTGCTGAAAGATTGCGCCGGCCAGCCGGAGCTGATCTTCATCGCCACCGGTTCCGAAGTGGAGCTGGCGGTGGCCGCGTGGGACAAACTGACCGCCGAAGGCGTGAAGGCGCGCGTGGTCTCCATGCCGTCCACCGACGCGTTCGACAAGCAGGATGCGGCCTACCGTGAATCCGTACTGCCGAAAGCCGTGACCGCGCGCGTTGCCGTGGAAGCGGGTATTGCTGATTACTGGTTCAAATACGTTGGCCTGAACGGGGCGATCGTTGGCATGACCACCTTCGGTGAGTCTGCGCCAGCTGAGCAGCTGTTCGAAGAGTTCGGCTTCACCGTCGACAACGTGGTCGCTAAAGCGAAAGCGCTGCTGTAATTGCGGTTACGGTGCGGGCTGATGCCCTCACCCCAACCCTCTCCCACAGGAGAGGGGGCAAACGCCAAAAAACGGTAACCCCTGGGTTACCGTTTTGCTTTTACCTCGCCACCCGGCTTTTTTGTATCTGCTATTCCTGAACCATGTAATACGGTTGTAAATTATTCCAGCGAAAATGTGATGTGAGTCATATAGCTGGTTTATTGCGCTGGACAAACATTCCTTTTATTCCTCGTTTGGCTTATTCTAGCTGAAGCGTTTCAGTCGTTTAAATGTTCGACAATTAATCAATCAGTCGCAGTTTGCAGCTGGTAAGGTTTCCCTCAGAGCGTAGCTGGATTACTCTGTCAGCCACCTCATAACAGGGACAGCCTTGCAGGAGATCTATGACCATTCGCATCGCGATTAATGGCTTCGGTCGTATTGGACGCAACGTGGTTCGTGCGCTATATGAATCCGGGCGCCGTGCGGAAGTCACCGTGGTGGCTATCAATGAGCTGGCGGATGCTGCGGGCATCGCGCATTTGTTGAAATATGACACCAGCCATGGCCGTTTCGCCTGGGATGTTCGTCAGGAGCGCGAGCAGCTGTTTGTTGGCGATGATGCCATCCGTCTGCTGCACGAGCCGACCATTGCGGCGCTGCCCTGGCGCGAGCTGGCGGTAGACGTGGTGCTCGACTGCACCGGCGTTTACGGGAGCCGTGAACACGGTGAGGCGCACCTGCAGTCTGGGGCGAAGAAAGTGCTCTTCTCGCATCCCGGCGGCAACGACCTCGACGCGACGGTGGTGTACGGCGTCAATCAGGATGAACTCCGCGCCGAGCATCGCATTGTCTCCAACGCCTCCTGCACCACCAACTGCATTATTCCGATCATTAAACTGTTAGATGATGCCTATGGCATCGAGTCCGGCACCGTCACCACCATTCACTCGGCGATGCATGACCAGCAGGTGATTGACGCCTACCATCCGGATCTCCGGCGTACCCGCGCGGCCAGCCAGTCGATCATTCCGGTGGATACCAAACTGGCGGCAGGGATCACCCGTATTTTCCCGCAGTTTAATGACCGTTTTGAAGCGATTGCCGTGCGGGTGCCGACGATAAACGTGACGGCAATTGACCTGAGCGTGACGGTCAAAAAACCGGTAAAAGCATGTGAAGTCAACCAGTTGCTGCAAAAAGCAGCACAAGGTGCATTTCATGGTATAGTTGACTATACGGAATTACCGTTGGTCTCAACAGATTTTAACCACGATCCGCACAGCGCCATCGTCGATGGCACGCAAACCCGGGTCAGTGGCGCGCATCTGATCAAAACGCTGGTCTGGTGCGATAACGAATGGGGCTTTGCTAACCGAATGCTCGACACGACGTTAGCGATGGCGGCTATTGGTTTCAGGTTCGACGCGTAAACGTCGACAAAACTTTATGAATCAACGAGAGGATTCACCATGTCTGTAATTAAGATGACCGATCTGGATCTGGCTGGTAAACGCGTTTTTATCCGTGCGGATCTGAACGTACCAGTTAAAGACGGGAAAGTAACCAGCGACGCACGTATCCGTGCCTCTCTGCCGACCATTGAACTGGCGCTGAAGCAGGGCGCGAAAGTCATGGTTACTTCTCACCTGGGTCGTCCGACCGAAGGCGAGTACAACGAAGAATTCTCTCTGCTGCCGGTTGTTAATTACCTGAAAGACAAACTGTCCAGCCCGGTACGTCTGGTTAAAGACTACCTGGACGGCGTGGAAGTCGCTGCCGGCGAGCTGGTGGTGCTGGAAAACGTTCGCTTCAACAAAGGCGAGAAAAAAGACGACGAAGCGCTGTCCAAAAAATACGCCGCGCTGTGCGACGTGTTCGTAATGGACGCTTTCGGTACCGCGCACCGCGCGCAGGCTTCCACCCACGGTATCGGCAAATTTGCTGACGTGGCGTGCGCAGGCCCGCTGCTGGCCGCTGAACTGGACGCGCTGGGTAAAGCGCTGAAAGAGCCGGCTCGTCCGATGGTCGCTATCGTCGGTGGTTCTAAAGTATCCACCAAACTGACCGTGCTGGATTCCCTGTCTAAAATCGCTGACCAGCTGATCGTCGGCGGCGGTATCGCCAACACCTTCGTTGCCGCTCAGGGCCACAACGTCGGTAAATCCCTGTACGAAGCGGATCTGGTTGATGAAGCCAAGCGCCTGCTGAGCACCTGCGATATCCCGGTTCCGACTGACGTTCGCGTCGCGACCGAGTTTTCCGAAACCGCAACGGCGACTCTGAAATCTGTTAACGACATTAAAGATGACGAGCAGATTCTGGACCTCGGCGACGTTTCCGCACAGAAACTGGCTGACATCCTGAAAAACGCCAAAACCATCCTGTGGAACGGCCCGGTTGGCGTATTCGAATTCCCGAACTTCCGTAAAGGGACTGAAATCGTGGCTAACGCTATCGCGGACAGCGAAGGTTTCTCCATCGCCGGCGGCGGCGACACCCTGGCAGCGATCGACCTGTTCGGCATCGCTGACAAAATTTCCTACATCTCCACTGGCGGCGGCGCGTTCCTTGAATTCGTCGAAGGCAAAGTCCTGCCGGCAGTAGCGATGCTCGAAGAGCGCGCTAAGCAGTAATTCAGTTCAGGCGGGGAAACCCGCCTGTTTTTCAGCGCGCTTAAGGGCTCGCGAACCTTCTTCAACGGTCGAAGATACAGATACAGGACTAAGTAACATGTCTAAAATTTTTGATTTCGTAAAACCGGGCGTCATCACTGGCGACGACGTTCAGAAAGTGTTCCAGGTAGCGAAAGAAAACAACTTTGCACTGCCGGCGGTAAACTGCGTAGGTACTGACTCCATCAACGCCGTTCTGGAAGCTGCTGCGAAAGTTCGCTCTCCGGTTATCGTTCAGTTCTCTAACGGCGGCGCGGCGTTCATCGCAGGTAAAGGCGTGAAAACTGACGTTCCTCAGGGTGCTGCTATCCTCGGCGCTATCTCTGGCGCGCACCACGTGCACCAGATGGCTGAGCACTACGGCGTGCCGGTTATCCTGCACACTGACCACTGCGCGAAGAAACTGCTGCCGTGGATCGACGGCCTGCTGGACGCGGGTGAAAAACACTTCGCCGCTACCGGCAAACCGCTGTTCTCTTCTCACATGATCGACCTGTCTGAAGAGTCTCTGCACGAAAACATCGAAATCTGCTCTAAATACCTGGCGCGCATGGCCAAAATGGACATGACCCTGGAAATCGAACTGGGTTGCACCGGTGGCGAAGAAGACGGCGTGGACAACAGCCACATGGACGCTTCCGCCCTGTACACCCAGCCGGAAGACGTGGATTACGCGTACACCGAGCTGAGCAAAATCAGCCCGCGCTTCACCATCGCCGCTTCCTTCGGTAACGTACACGGCGTGTACAAACCGGGTAACGTCGTTCTGACCCCGACTATCCTGCGCGACTCTCAGGAATATGTTTCCAAGAAACACAACCTGCCGCACAACAGCCTGAACTTCGTCTTCCACGGCGGTTCCGGTTCTTCCGCTCAGGAAATCAAAGACTCCGTTAGCTACGGCGTAGTGAAAATGAACATCGATACCGACACCCAATGGGCAACCTGGGACGGTATCCTGCAGTACTACAAAACTAACGAAGCTTACCTGCAGGGCCAGCTGGGCAACCCGAAAGGCGAAGACCAGCCGAACAAGAAATACTACGATCCGCGCGTATGGCTGCGTGCTGCACAGACTTCCATGGTGACTCGTCTGGAGCAGGCATTTAAAGAGCTGAACGCGATCGACGTTCTGTAAGAAAAATCTGTTTCTTACCCTGAAGCCCGCAGCAATGCGGGCTTTTTTATTAGCTTAACAACAGGATAGCGCGGCAGAAAACTGTGATCCATTTGGCAAAACGTGCACTTATTGTTTACCCTATAACCTGACTGCCCTGTCGCAGGCTGAGTTATTTACTTCCCCCTGGGGGATTCATAAGGAATGTTAAATGGAAGATTTGAACGTTGTCGATAGCATCAACCACGCCGGGACGTGGCTGGCACGCAACCAGGAGCTGCTGCTGAGCTATGCCGTCAACATCGTCGCGGCTATCGCTATCCTGATCGTCGGGATGATCGTGGCGCGCGTCGTCTCTAACACCGTCAACCGCCTGATGCTGGCGCGTAAAATTGACGCCACCGTTGCCGATTTCCTCTCCGCGCTGGTGCGCTATGCGGTTATCGCCTTTACGCTGATTGCCGCCCTGGGCCGCGTGGGCGTGCAGACCGCCTCGGTCATTGCGGTGCTGGGCGCCGCGGGTTTAGCCGTCGGTCTGGCGCTGCAGGGGTCACTGTCTAACCTCGCGGCTGGCGTACTGCTGGTGATGTTCCGCCCGTTCCGCGCCGGTGAATATGTCGATCTCGGCGGCATTGCGGGTACCGTACAGAATGTGCAGATTTTCTCCACGACCCTGCGTACCGTCGATGGCAAAATCGTGGTGGTGCCGAACGGCAAAATTATCGCCGGCAACATCATTAACTTCTCCCGCGAACCGGCGCGCCGCAATGAGTTTATTATCGGCGTCTCTTACGATGCCGATATCGACAAGGTGAAGCAGCTCCTGACCTCGATTATCGAATCTGACGATCGTATTCTGCGCGATCGGGAAATGACGGTGCGCCTGAACGAACTCGGCGCCTCGTCGGTGAACTTCGTGGTGCGCGTGTGGAGCAAAAGCAGCGATCTGCAAAACGTCTACTGGGATATCCTCGAGCGCATCAAGCGTGAATTTGACGCAAATGGCATCAGCTTCCCTTATCCGCAGATGGATGTTCATGTGGTGCGCCTGCCGGAAAAAGCCGAGTAAACCACTACTCAGTGACTCAGGCCGGCCATGCCGGCCTTTTTTAATGGCTCATTATTAGCTTCGCTTATTAATGATTAATACTTTCAATTTCCGCTAATAATTTATTCGCGTTATAGTCAGCGCCACTCTCGAAGACAGCGGAAAAATCCTCATGTTTACCTATTACTTTCAGGGCCTTGCCCTGGGAGCGGCAATGATTTTGCCGCTTGGCCCACAAAATGCTTTCGTGATGAACCAGGGCATCCGTCGTCAGTATCACCTGATGATTGCCTTGCTGTGCGCCGTCAGCGACTTGCTGCTGATCTGCGCCGGCATTTTTGGCGGCAGCGCGCTGCTGATGCAGTCCCCCTGGCTACTGGCGCTCGTGACCTGGGGCGGCGTGGCCTTTTTACTGTGGTACGGCTTTGGCGCGCTGAAGACGGCGTTCAGTCCGAATCTTGAGCTCGCCAGCGCCGAGGCGATGCAGCAGGGGCGCTGGAAAATCATTATCACTATGCTGGCGGTCACCTGGCTGAATCCGCACGTTTATCTGGATACGTTTGTGGTGCTGGGCAGCCTGGGAGGCCAGCTGGCGATGGAGCCGAAGCGCTGGTTTGCGCTGGGAACCATTAGCGCCTCTTTCCTGTGGTTCTTTGGTCTGGCGCTGTTGGCCGCCTGGCTGGCGCCGCGGCTGCGTACCGCCAGAGCCCAGCGGATCATCAACATTGTGGTCGGCGCCGTCATGTGGTTTATTGCGTTTCAGCTGGCAAAAGAGGGCGTCGTCCATATCCAGGCGTTGCTCAACTAAGCGTTGTCCGATGGACTTTCCTGCTGTACGCGCTAAGCTTGCTGGCATGCGTCCCGTAAGGGCGATTTAAGTAACATGGAGAAACGACAGTGAAGTTAAAAGTCTTAGCCCTGGCGGCAACACTCGGATTTAGCACGATGGCGGCACAGGCAAGCGAATTGCCGGACGGTCCGCACATTGTGACTTCAGGCACAGCAAGCGTTGCTGCGGTTCCGGATATCGCTACCCTGGCGATCGAAGTGAACGTGGCGGCAAAAGATGCCGCATCGGCAAAAAAACAGGCTGACGATCGCGTTGCGCAATACCTCTCTTTCCTCGAAAAGAGCGGCATTGCGAAAAAAGACATCAACTCGGCGAATCTGCGTACCCAACCTGATTACGACTATCAGAACGGGAAAAGCATTCTGAAAGGCTATCGCGCGGTGCGCACCGTCGAAGTGACCTTGCGCCAGCTGGATAAACTCAACGGTCTGCTGGATGGCGCCCTGAAAGCCGGTCTGAACGAAATTCGCTCCGTCTCGCTGGGCGTTGCGCAACCGGACGCCTACAAAGATAAAGCGCGTAAAGCGGCGATCGACGACGCCGTGCACCAGGCGCAGGAGCTGGCCGCAGGTTTCCACAGCAAGCTGGGGCCGGTGTACAGCGTGCGCTACCATGTCTCTAATTATCAGCCGAGCCCGATGGTTCGCATGATGAAGGCCGCTGACGCTGCGCCGGTTTCCGCCCAGGAAACCTACGAGCAGGCGACTATCCAGTTTGACGACCAGGTCGACGTCGTGTTTGAACTGCAGCCGGCGCAGGCCGCGGCACCGGCGAAACCGGCTGAAGCGCCGAAACCGGCCCAGTAAGCGAGAGAAACAAAAAAGCCACTTCAGCGAAGTGGCTTTTTTTATGCCCGCAGTTTAATCCTGACGCAGCACCTTGTGACCGTAGTCGATGAGCGCATCGGTCACCCGCCGCATCATACGGCTTTCCGGGGCAAAGCGGTGCCAGTAGAGCATACGGCGCTGAAACAGGCCGGGAGTGAGATCGATAAGCTCGCCGCTGTTGAGCTCTTTTTCGATCTGCAGATGCGGGATCATACAGCAGGTAGTGCCCTGGCGCGCCAGCTGGACGAAGGCTTCCGACGAGTTGACGATATGGCAGGGGACGCTGCCCGGCGGCAGGTCGAAGTTTTGCTGCAGAAAGGCCTGATGCATATCGTCCAGATGGTCGAAGGCGACGACCGGGGCTTTCAGCAGCGCCGAACGCGTTACGCCGTTCGGGAAGTAGCGTTGCGCAAACTCTTTTGAGGCGACAAACAGGTAATCGAGCGCGCCGAGCTGATCCACCAGGCAGCTTGGCAGCGCCTGCGGCTGGATACTTACCGCGCCGACCACTTCGCCACGGCGCAGGCGCTCCTGGGTGCGGGTTTCATCTTCCACCTGCAGGTTGAGACGAATAGGGGAGTCCGACAGCACATTAGCCAGCGCCGGCAGCAGCCAGGTCGCCAGACTGTCGGCGTTCACCGCCAGCGACAGCAACAGCGGCGTGGAGCCAGTCTGCTCGTCGCCCAGCCACTCCTCTTCCAGCAGTTCAACCTGGCGCAACAGAGCCAGCAATTTTTGTCCTTGCTCGGTTGGGCGCGGCGGCACGGTACGTACCAGCAGCGGCTGGCCGAACATATTTTCCAGCTGCTTAATTCGCTGTGAGACGGCGGACTGGGTAATACATAGCTTCTGCGCGGCGCGCTCAAATCCTCGTTCTCTAATCACCGCGTCCAGCGCTTGTAGTGTCCTGTAGTCCGGTCGTTTCATTATTCTGGCGTGCCCCCATAACTAATCGTTATCTCGCACTATGACATAAATTTTTATTTGATACAGACGAAATTGGTCTGCTCTGTTGTGTGATCTGCATCGCAGGGACATTTCCACTGTCGATGTTCTATAATGCGCCACAGGCATTCACATCTCGGACCATGATTATGACGCAGGATGAACTGAAAAAAGCGGTAGGTTGGGCAGCGCTGCAATACGTACAGCCAGGGACCATTGTGGGCGTTGGCACCGGCTCGACGGCGGCCCATTTTATTGACGCGCTGGGCACCATGAAAGGGCAGATCGAAGGGGCGGTCTCCAGCTCCGATGCCTCCACCGAGAAGCTGAAAAGCCTCGGGATCACCGTCTTCGATCTCAACAGCGTCGATCGCCTGGGGATCTACGTTGACGGCGCGGATGAGATCAACGGTCACATGCAGATGATCAAAGGCGGCGGCGCGGCGCTGACCCGTGAGAAGATCATCGCTTCGGTGGCCGATAAATTTATCTGCATCGCCGATGCCTCCAAGCAGGTCGATATTCTGGGCAAATTCCCGCTGCCGGTTGAAGTCATTCCGATGGCGCGCAGCGCCGTTGCACGCCAGCTGGTCAAGCTGGGCGGTCGTCCGGAATACCGTCAGGGCGTGGTGACCGATAACGGCAACGTGATCCTTGACGTGCACGGCCTGGAAATTCTCGATGCTATCGCGCTGGAAAACGCGATTAACGGCATTCCTGGCGTCGTGACCGTAGGGCTGTTCGCCAATCGCGGCGCCGACGTGGCGCTGATCGGCACCGCTGACGGTGTGAAAACCATCGTAAAATAGTCTGTCCGCAGGGAGCCAACCGGCTCCCTCGCAAATATTTTTTCACCTGGTGCAATTTAGTGACTTCTGTCACATTTGTGCAACCATTCTGATTAACGCGCTACCGTTCATTATCTTTCTGGTGTTTTGTCCTGCCATTTCCTTCTGAATGACATTTCTTCAGGACGGCGACGCAAACGTTCATATTGCCGCGATAGTTTTTTTTGATATGTTGCTGAGACGAACTTTCGTTCAGCACGACATCAGTTAAGACAAAACAGGACGGGGAAATGGCTAAGGTATCACTGGAAAAAGACAAGATTAAATTTCTGCTGGTTGAAGGTGTGCATCAAAAGGCAATCGATAGCCTTCGCGCGGCAGGTTACACCAACATTGAATTTCATAAAGGCGCGCTGGATTCCGAACAGCTGAAAGCGTCGATCCGTGATGCCCATTTCATCGGCCTGCGTTCCCGTACCCATCTGACTGAAGAGATTTTCGCCGCGGCGGAAAAACTGGTTGCCGTCGGCTGCTTCTGCATCGGTACCAACCAGGTGGATCTGAACGCCGCCGCGAAGCGCGGTATTCCGGTGTTTAACGCGCCATTCTCCAATACCCGTTCGGTGGCCGAGCTGGTGATCGGTGAGCTGCTGCTGCTGCTGCGCGGCGTGCCGGAAGCCAACGCCAAGGCGCATCGCGGCGTATGGAATAAGCTGGCGGTGGGGAGCTTTGAAGCGCGCGGCAAGAAACTGGGGATTATCGGTTACGGCCACATCGGCACCCAGCTCGGCATTCTGGCGGAATCGCTGGGGATGCATGTCTTCTTCTATGATATTGAAAACAAACTGCCGCTCGGCAACGCCACTCAGGTACAGCATCTCTCCGACCTGCTGAACATGAGCGACGTGGTCAGCCTGCACGTGCCGGAAAACGCCTCCACCAAAAATATGATGGGCGCGGAAGAGCTGGCGCTGATGAAGCCGGGCGCGCTGCTGATCAACGCCTCCCGCGGTACCGTGGTGGATATTCCGGCGCTATGCGATGCGCTGGCGAGTAAGCATCTGGCCGGGGCGGCAATCGACGTCTTCCCGACCGAACCCGCGACCAACAGCGACCCCTTCACTTCGCCGCTGTGCGAATTTGATAACGTGATCCTCACTCCGCATATCGGTGGCTCCACTCAGGAAGCGCAGGAGAACATCGGTCTGGAAGTGGCCGGCAAGCTGGCGAAATACTCTGACAACGGGTCAACCCTGTCGGCGGTTAACTTCCCGGAAGTTTCTCTGCCGCTGCACGGCGGACGCCGTCTGCTGCACATCCATGAGAACCGGCCGGGCGTCCTGACCGCCATCAACCAGATCTTCGCCGCGCAGAGCATCAACATTGCCGCCCAGTATCTGCAAACGTCGCCGGAGATGGGCTACGTGGTTATTGATATCGAAGCGGAAGAAGACGTTGCCCAGCAGGCGCTGCAGGCAATGAAAGCGATCCCGGGAACTATCCGCGCCCGTCTGCTGTTCTAACCATTTTTGCCTCTCGGGCAGGTCGCGTACCTGCCCGTTTTTTTGTTAATACTTTCCAGGCTGAATTTCTCGTCCCCGCGTACCTACCAACACCAGGTTTTGCCCGGGGTGATCACCGCCGGCAGCGGGATATCCCACTCTTCGCTCGGCAGGGTGTCCACCTGCTGGCAGTCGTGCGCGTAGCCCACCGGCTGCAGGCGATACTGCTGCCAGTTTTGCAGCGTCCGGTCGTAAAAACCGCCACCCATCCCCAGCCGTTGGCCGCCGGCATCGAAGGCCACCAGCGGGGTGACCAGCACATCGAGTTCAGCGAGCGGCAGCACGTCGCGCACGTCGAGCTTCGGTTCGCGGATCTTCAGGCGATTCACTATCAGTTCGCTCTGCGGATGGTAATGTAAAAACAGCAGGTTACCGGGGCTAAACGGATGCAGCACCGGGAGATAGACTCGCTTACCGGCCCGCCAGAGCTGGTCGATCAGCGGTTGGGTGTCCAGCTCGCCGTCAAAGGAGAGAAACAGCGCCACGGTGTGGGCGAGAACCACCGGCGGCCAGGCCATCATCCGCTCTGCGGCCTGCAGGGCAAACTGCCGCTGTTGCTCAGGGCTGAGCGCGCGTCGACGCTCGCGGATCTGCTGGCGAATGTGCTGGCGGGAGAGCAGGGTATCGGGCTGTAGAGTCATGCAGGTCTCATGGCGAGCAGGCGAAACAATAGAAAACAGTGTAATACAGTGCGGCATCAGCCGAAAACAGGCGTGGGGAAATAATGCGAGGTAAGGAAGGGAATCTCCGAGATGCCGCCGCAGGCTGTAACCCTTGAACCCTTGGTTCAAGGTGAATGTGTCGTCACAGTTTTAAGGCTTCTCGGACGGACCGAGCATGCTCACCAACCGTGGAGCGCCACATTCTTGTGGTATGAAATATCGGCTCAGGGGACTGGCCCGCTTGCAAACATCTCAGAGAAATTTTGTTCCTGGAGTTACTCTAACACAGTTAACTGCAAAGTGTTATTCAAACTTCGACCCTGGTCTTTCGCTTATGCGACCTTGCTCAAGCAATGCTTGCTCGATGGTCTGCTGAAGCATGCGAATGCGCTGCTCCATACTGGAAGCGTAGTCGCGGGTCTTCGCTTTTTCCTGAGTCAACTCATAGCTGATGTTCAACGCGGCGATGAAGACCAGCTGCTCAGTATTTGTGACTCTAGTGCGTTCTTTTAAATCTTGCAACCGCTGATTAAGGTCTTCAGCTGCCTGATTCAGGGCATCCCTTTGTTCAGGCGGGCAATTCACTCGCAGTGAACGGCCGAAAATTTGGAGATCTACGGGTTGTGCAGACATGCCACCTTCCTGCTGATTGACTGCGCTGCCTTCACACCCTGACCCGGGTCTGCGAAGGGGCGACACTATAGCTACCCTGGTGCGAAGATACAAGCCCTATTCTGGTTCACCAGGGTCCAAAGTGGTAGCATACCATGAATATTCCTCCCAACGATGACGAATGCGCATGTCTATACAGAACGAAATGCCTGGTTACAACGATGTAGACCAGTTACTGAACCAACAAGGGGTAGGGCTTACCCCGGCCGAGATGCACGGTTTGATCAGCGGATTACTGTGCGGCGGCAACACGGACAGCAGCTGGCAGCCGCTGGTGCACGACCTGACCAACGAAGGTCTCGCCTTCGGCCATGAGCTGGCCCAGGCGCTGCGTAACATGCATTCCGCCATCAGCGACTCACTGGATGACGATGGCTTCCTCTTTCAACTGTATCTGCCGGAAGGCGATGCGGTGAGCGTCTTTGACCGCGCCGACGCCCTCGCCGGCTGGGTCAACCACTTCCTTCTCGGCCTTGGCGTTAGCCAGCCGAAGCTGGATAAAGTGAAAGACGAAACCGGGGAAGCGATTGACGATCTGCGTAATATTGCCCAACTGGGCTACGATGAAGACGAAGATCAGGAAGAGCTGGAGATGTCTCTGGAGGAGATTATCGAGTATGTCCGCGTTGCCGCACTGCTGTGCCACGACACCTTTGCGCGTCAGCAGCCAACCGCACCGGAAGTCCGCAAACCGACATTACACTAACTAAAATTCGTTCAGGGGGCGTCATGACTCAGCAGGAATTTCTCTCGCGTCGCCAGGCGCTGTTGGCGCAGATGCAGCCAGGCAGCGCGGCGCTGATTTTCGCCGCACCGGAAGCGGTGCGCAGTGCAGATTCGGAATATCCCTACCGGCAGAACAGCGATTTCTGGTACTTCACCGGCTTCAACGAACCGGAAGCGCTGCTGGTGTTGATTAAAAGCGATGAAACCCACAACCATAGCGTGCTGTTCAACCGGGTTCGCGATCTGACCGCTGAGATCTGGTTCGGTCGCCGTCTGGGCCAGGAGGCCGCGCCGGCGAAGCTGGGCGTTGACCGGGCGCTGGCGTTCAGCGAAATCAACCAGCAACTGTATCAGCTGCTCAACGGTCTGGACGCTATCTATTTTGCCCAGGGCGAATATGCCTATGCCGATGAGATTGTGTTCAACGCCCTCGAAAAACTCCGCAAAGGCTCGCGGCAGAACCTGCAGGCGCCGAACTCGGTGATCGACTGGCGGCCCATTGTGCATGAGATGCGCCTGTTCAAATCCGCGGAAGAGCTGGCCGTGATGCGCCGCGCCGGGGAGATCAGCGCCCTGGCCCATACCCGGGCGATGGAAAAATGCCGCCCTGGCATGTTCGAGTATCAGCTGGAGGGCGAAATTCTCCATGAATTCAATCGCCACGGCGCGCGCTTCCCCTCCTATAACACCATCGTTGGCGGCGGCGAAAACGGCTGCATTCTGCACTACACCGAAAACGAATCTGAACTGCGCGACGGCGATTTAGTGCTGATTGACGCCGGCTGCGAGTATCGCGGCTATGCCGGCGACATTACCCGCACCTTCCCGGTGAACGGCAAATTCAGCCAGCCGCAGCGCGAAATCTACGATATCGTGCTGGAATCGCTGGAGACCGCGCTGGAACTCTATCGCCCGGGCACCTCAATCTGCCAGGTGAACCAGGAAGTGGTGCGCATTATGATCACCGGCCTGGTGCGGCTGGGGATCCTCAAAGGCGAGGTTGACGAGCTGATCGCCAACAATGCCCACCGCCCGTACTTTATGCACGGTCTGAGCCACTGGCTGGGGCTGGATGTACACGATGTCGGTCACTACGACACCGACCGTTCTCGCGTCCTGGAGCCGGGGATGGTGCTGACCGTCGAACCGGGGCTGTATATCGCCGCCGACGCCGACGTGCCGGCGCAGTACCGCGGCATCGGCATCCGTATTGAAGATGACATCGTCATTACCGAAGACGGCAACGAAAATCTCACCGCCGGCGTGGTGAAGAAGGCGGATGAGATCGAAGCGCTGATGGCGGCGGCGCGCCAGTCATGAGCGTGCTGATCGTCGGCGGCGGAATGACCGGGGCGACGCTCGCCCTGGCCATCTCCCGTTTGACCGGCGGCGCGCTGCCGGTCCATCTGATTGAGGCGCAGGATCCCCAGTCGGCTCGCCATCCCGGCTTCGACGACCGGGCGATCGCCCTGGCCGCCGGCACCTGCCAGCAGCTGGCGCGCATCGGTGTCTGGCAACGTCTCGCCGAGCGGGCGACGGCTATCCAGCGGGTACACGTCAGCGACCGCGGCCATGCCGGTTTTGTGAATCTGGCGGCGGCGGATTATCGCCTGCCGGCGCTGGGTCAGGTGGTTGAACTCCACGATGTCGGCCAGCGACTGTTTAGCCTGCTGCGCGAGGCGCCGGGCGTGACGCTGCATTGCCCGGCGAAGGTGGCAGCGGTCAGCCGCAGCCAGGAGAGCGTCAGCCTTACCCTTGAGGGGGGCGAAACGATCAGCGGCAAGCTGCTGGTGGCGGCGGACGGTTCGCGTTCGTCGCTGGGCGCCCGCTGCGGCATCAGCTGGCAACAACAGCCCTATGAGCAACTGGCGATTATCGCCAACGTAAGCACCGCGCTGCCCCACGAAGGCCGCGCTTTCGAACGTTTTACCGAGCATGGCCCGCTGGCAATGCTGCCGATGTCGCAAGGGCGCTGCTCGCTGGTGTGGTGTCATCCGCAGTCGCGCCGCGACGAGGTGCTGAGCTGGTCTGACGAACGCTTTTGTCAGGAGCTGCAGCAGGCGTTCGGCTGGCGTTTGGGGCGCATTACCCACGCCGGGAAGCGCAGCGTCTATCCGTTGGCCCTCACCACCGCAAGCCGCGCGGTGTCGCACCGCCTGGCGCTGGTCGGTAACGCGGCGCAGACGCTGCACCCGATTGCCGGGCAGGGCTTTAATCTCGGCCTGCGCGATGTGATGAGTCTGGCGGAGCTGCTCGCTGACGCCCATCTCAGCGGCGAAGATGTCGGCCATTATCCGTTGCTGTGTCGCTATCAGGCGCGCAGAACAGGGGATAAAGCCGCCACCATCGGCGTGACCGATGGGCTGGTGCATCTGTTTGCCAACCGTTGGGCGCCGCTGGTGGCGGGGCGCAATGTCGGTCTGATGGCCATGGAATTATTTACCCCGGCGCGCGATGCGCTGGCGCAGCGTACCCTCGGTTGGGTTCCCCGTTAAGGAGTAGAACGTGCAAAGTGTTGATGTTGCCATTGTTGGCGGTGGAATGGTGGGGCTGGCGGTAGCCTGCGGTTTACAGGGCAGCGGCCTGCGCGTCGCGGTGCTGGAGAAAGCGGAGCCACAGCCGCTGGCTGCCGATGCGCCGCCGGCGCTGCGCGTGTCGGCAATAAACGCCGCCAGCGAAAAGCTGCTGACGAAGCTGGACGTCTGGCGCGAGATCGTTGCCCGACGCGCCAGCTGCTATCACGGAATGGAAGTGTGGGACAAAGACAGCTTCGGCCGCATTAGCTTTGATGACCAGAGCATGGGCTTCAGCCATCTGGGCCATATTATTGAAAACGCCGTGGTGCATTATGCGCTGTGGCAGAAGGCGCAGCGCTGCGCCGACGTCACCCTGCTGGCGCCTGCGCAACTGCAGCAGGTGGCGTGGGGCGAAAATGAGGCCTTTCTCAGCCTGCAGGACGGCAGCATGCTCACCGCGCGTCTGGTGATCGGCGCCGATGGGGCGAATTCATGGCTGCGCAATAAAGCCGATATTCCGCTGACCTTCTGGGATTACCATCATCACGCGCTGGTGGCGACTATCCGTACCGCTGAGCCGCATCAGGCGGTGGCGCGCCAGGTATTTCATGGCGACGGGATCCTCGCCTTCCTGCCGCTCTGCGATCCGCACCTGTGCTCGATCGTCTGGTCGCTGTCGCCGGCGGAGGCGCAGCGAATGCAGGAGGCTGATGAAGCCACCTTTAACCAGGCGTTAAATATCGCCTTCGATAATGGCCTTGGCCTCTGCCAGCTGGAAAGCGCACGTGAAGTCTTCCCGCTGACCGGCCGCTATGCCCGCCAGTTCGCCGCCCACCGCCTGGCGCTGGTCGGCGATGCCGCGCATACCATCCACCCGCTGGCCGGGCAGGGCGTCAACCTCGGCTTTATGGATGCGGCCGAGCTTATCGACGAACTGAAGCGTCTGCACGCCCAGGGCAAAGATATCGGCCAGCATCTTTATCTGCGCCGCTACGAGCGCAGCCGCAAGCACAGCGCCGCGCTGATGCTGGCGGGTATGCAGGGCTTCCGCGACATGTTTTCCGGTAGCCATCCGGCGAAGAAGTTCCTCCGCGACATGGGGCTGAAACTGGCCGATACGCTGCCGGGCGTGAAACCGCAGCTGATTCGCCAGGCGATGGGCCTCAACGATCTGCCTGCCTGGTTACGTTAACCGCGTCACACTTCTTTCACCCGGCCTGCGCGCCGGGTTTTCCCCCTCATTTGAAATATTCTAATTTCACCTCTTTTTTCGCATTAGTTTTATTAATGTGTCCTTTTTTTTGTTAAAGAAATTAGGGCTATAAAATCGCATAAAACACCATCATTACCTAATTCGAGCCGCGGTATTGTTAATTTTATGTGGCGTAAATCGCTTTTTTCCAGTCAATAACTCTGTAGGCTTTTCGGCGGATTTTAGTCATAAGCTAATGTGATGCCCTGAATGAGCTTATGGTTTAGCGCCGGGTTCGGTGGTAAGTTCAGGCAAAAGAGAACGTTTGCGTCGGTGTCCGTCAGCGATGCCGACGCCCCATTTCGTGGCGAAAAATCGCCGACAATCTCGTGGCTGGTTCCGTTTTATTCGATGAGGAAAAGATGGCTCAACAGACTCCGTTGTATGAACAACACACGCTGTGCGGCGCGCGCATGGTGGATTTCCATGGCTGGATGATGCCGCTGCATTACGGATCCCAGATTGATGAGCACCATGCGGTGCGCGGCGACGCAGGCATGTTCGATGTGTCGCATATGACCATCGTTGATTTCCACGGCAGCCGGACCAGAGAGTTCTTGCGCTATTTGCTGGCCAACGACGTGGCGAAGCTCACCACCCCGGGCAAAGCGCTCTACACCGGCATGCTGACCGCCTCCGCCGGCGTCATCGACGACCTGATTGTCTATTTCCTCTCTGAAGATTATTTCCGCCTCGTTGTTAACTCCGCCACCCGCGAAAAAGACCTCGCCTGGATTTCCGAACAAGCTGAACCTTACGGCCTTGAAATCATCGTTCGCGACGATCTGTCGCTGATCGCGGTTCAGGGTCCGCAGGCGAAAGCGAAGGCGGCGACGCTGTTCACCGACGCGCAGCGTCAGGCCGTGGAAGGTATGAAGCCGTTCTTCGGCGTGCAGGCCGGCGAGCTGTTTATCGCCACCACCGGCTATACCGGCGAAGCGGGTTATGAAATCGCCATGCCGAACGAGCAGGCGGCGGATTTCTGGCTCGGTCTGCTGGACGCTGGCGTTAAGCCGTGCGGTCTCGGCGCGCGCGATACCCTGCGCCTGGAGGCCGGGATGAACCTGTATGGCCAGGAGATGGACGAAGGCGTCTCTCCGCTGGCGGCGAATATGGGCTGGACTATTGCCTGGGAACCGGCGGATCGTAATTTTATCGGTCGCGAAGCGCTGGAAATGCAGCGTGAAAAGGGCACCGAACAGCTGGTTGGCCTGGTGATGACCGAGAAAGGCGTCCTGCGCGGCGGCCTGCCGGTACGTTTTACCGATAGCGACGGTACTCAAAAAGAAGGCATTATCACCAGCGGCACCTTCTCGCCGACCCTGGGCTACAGTATCGCGCTGGCTCGCGTGCCGGCCGGGATTGGCGACACCGCGGTGGTGCAAATTCGTAACCGTGAAATGCCGGTAAAAGTGACTAAACCTGGTTTTGTACGCAATGGCAAAGCCATTGTGTGATTTCCCTTTTTTGGAGATGAATTGATGAGCAACGTACCAGCAGAACTGAAATACAGCAAAGAACACGAGTGGCTGCGTAAAGAAGCGGACGGCACCTATACCGTCGGGATCACCGAGCATGCGCAGGAGCTGCTGGGCGATATGGTATTCGTTGATCTGCCGGAAGTGGGCGCCACCGTTGAAGCGGGCGCCGATTGCGCGGTTGCCGAATCCGTGAAGGCGGCTTCCGATATTTATGCCCCGATCAGCGGTGAAATCGTTGCCGTTAACGAAGAGCTGAACGACTCGCCGGAACTGGTCAACAGCGACCCGTACACCGACGGCTGGATCTTCAAAATCAAAGCCAGCGATGAAGCGCAGGTTGCCGCGCTGCTGGATGCGACCGCCTATGAAGCTCTGTTAGAAGACGAATAAATACGTTTCATCCTTCACGCTGCAGGGGCGTTGGCTTCCTGCCGCGCGAATGATTTTGCGTATTCCGGCCCGGTAAGCATCAGCGTTTGCCGGGCAAACCAGTCAGACAATCACGATTCACCGCACGTTTCAGGAACCATCGCTCATGACTCAGACTTTAAGTCAGCTTGAAAACCGCGACGCCTTTATCGAACGTCACATTGGCCCGGACGCTCAGCAGCAGCAAGAGATGCTGAAGACCGTCGGCGCGGATTCGCTTAACGCCCTGATCGGCCAGATTGTGCCGCAGGATATCCAGCTGGCGACCCCACCGCAGGTGGGCGACGCGACAACCGAATTCGCCGCGCTGGCAGAGCTGAAGGCGATCGCCGGTCGCAACAAGCGCTTCAAGTCTTACATCGGCATGGGCTACACCGCCGTGCAGCTGCCGCCGGTTATTCAGCGCAACATGCTGGAAAATCCGGGCTGGTATACCGCCTATACCCCTTACCAGCCGGAAGTCTCCCAGGGCCGTCTGGAATCGCTGCTCAACTTCCAGCAGGTTACGCTGGATCTCACCGGGCTGGATATCGCTTCCGCTTCGCTGCTCGATGAAGCGACCGCCGCCGCCGAAGCGATGGCGATGGCCAAACGCGTCAGCAAACTGAAAAACGCCAACCGTTTCTTCGTCGCCGCCGATGTCCATCCGCAAACCCTGGACGTGGTGCGCACTCGTGCGGAAACCTTCGGTTTCGACGTGATCGTCGATGACGCCGACAAAGTGCTCGATCACCAGGATGTCTTCGGCGTGCTGCTGCAGCAGGTGGGCACCACCGGCGAAATCCACGATTACAGCAAACTGATCGCCGAGCTGAAAGCGCGCAAAGTGATTGTCAGCGTCGCTGCCGACTTTATGGCGCTGGTGCTGCTGACGGCGCCGGGCAAGCAGGGCGCGGATATCGTCTTCGGCTCCGCCCAACGCTTCGGCGTGCCGATGGGCTATGGCGGCCCGCACGCGGCCTTCTTCGCGGCGAAAGATGAATTCAAACGCTCCATGCCGGGCCGGATTATCGGCGTATCGAAAGATGCGGCGGGGAATACCGCGCTGCGCATGGCGATGCAGACTCGCGAACAGCATATCCGCCGCGAGAAAGCGAACTCCAACATTTGTACCTCGCAGGTGCTGCTGGCCAACATCGCCAGCCTGTACGCGGTATTCCACGGCCCGGCGGGTCTAAAACGTATCGCAGGCCGCATTCATCGCCTGACCGACATTCTGGCCGATGGCCTGCAGAAGAAAGGGCTGAAGCTGCGTCATGCCCACTACTTCGACACCCTGTGCGTGGAAGTGGCGGATAAAGCCGCGGTGCTGGCGCGTGCCGAAGCCCTGCAGATTAACCTGCGCAGCGATATTCACGGCGCGGTGGGCATTACGCTCGATGAAGCGACCACCCGCGAAGACGTGCTCAACCTGTTCCGCGCCATCGTCGGCGACGATCATGGTCTGGACATCGATACCCTGGATAAAGACGTGGCGCTGGACAGCCGCTCCATCCCGGCGGCGATGCTGCGCGACGATGCGATCCTCACCCATCCGGTGTTCAACCGCTACCATAGCGAGACCGAGATGATGCGCTACATGCACGCCCTGGAGCGTAAAGATCTGGCGCTGAACCAGGCGATGATCCCGCTGGGCTCCTGCACCATGAAGCTGAACGCCGCGGCGGAGATGATCCCCATCACCTGGCCGGAGTTCGCTGAGCTGCACCCGTTCTGCCCGGTAGAGCAGGCGGAAGGGTATCATCAGATGATCGCTCAGCTCTCCGACTGGCTGGTGAAACTGACCGGCTATGACGCCGTCTGCATGCAGCCGAACTCCGGCGCACAGGGCGAATATGCTGGCCTGCTGGCGATTCGCCACTACCACGAGAGCCGCAACGAAGGCCATCGCGATATCTGCCTGATCCCAAGCTCCGCGCACGGCACCAACCCGGCTTCCGCGCAGATGGCGGGTATGCAGGTGGTGGTGGTCGCGTGCGACAAAAACGGCAACATCGATCTCGCCGACCTGCGTGAAAAAGCAGAGCAGGCGGGGGCGAATCTCTCCTGCATCATGGTCACCTATCCGTCGACCCACGGCGTATATGAAGAGACCATTCGCGAAGTGTGCGAGATCGTGCACCAGTTCGGCGGCCAGGTTTACCTTGACGGCGCCAACATGAACGCCCAGGTCGGGATCACCTCTCCGGGCTTTATCGGCGCTGACGTTTCGCACCTCAACCTGCATAAAACGTTCTGCATTCCGCACGGCGGCGGCGGCCCGGGTATGGGCCCAATCGGCGTGAAAGCGCACCTGGCGCCGTTCGTGCCGGGTCACAGCGTGGTGCAGATTGAAGGGATGCTGACCCGTCAGGGCGCGGTTTCCGCTGCGCCGTTCGGCAGCGCGTCCATCCTGCCGATCAGCTGGATGTATATCCGTATGATGGGCGCGGAAGGGCTGAAGCAGGCGAGCCAGAACGCGATCCTTAACGCCAACTATATCGCTACCCGTCTGAAAGACGCCTACCCGGTGCTCTACACCGGTCGCGATGGTCGCGTGGCGCACGAATGTATTCTCGATATTCGTCCGCTGAAAGAAGAGACCGGCATTAGCGAGCTGGATATCGCCAAGCGCCTGATCGACTTTGGCTTCCATGCGCCGACCATGTCCTTCCCGGTTGCCGGTACGCTGATGGTTGAGCCGACGGAATCGGAAAGCAAGGTGGAGCTGGACCGCTTTATCGACGCGATGCTGGCGATCCGCGCGGAGATCGACCGCGTCAAAGCCGGTGAATGGCCGCTGGAAGACAACCCGCTGGTGAACGCGCCGCATACCCAAGGTGAGATCGTTGGGGAATGGAACCATCCGTACAGCCGCGAGCTGGCGGTATTCCCGGCGGGTCTGCACAACAAATACTGGCCGACGGTGAAACGCCTGGACGACGTGTACGGCGACCGTAATCTGTTCTGCTCCTGCGTGCCGATGAGCGAATATCAGTAACATGCGGAATTAGCTATACTTTTAAAGGCGCTGCGGCGCCTTTACTTTTTGGGAGAGAAGCATGGGGATAGCACTGATTAGCGGCGCGAGCCGCGGAATAGGCCGGGCGACGGCGCTGCTGCTGGCGCAGGAAGGGTATACTGTCGCGGTCAATTATCATCACAATATTAACGCTGCCACCGAGGTGGTGAATACCATTGTTGCCGCCGGCGGCAAAGCCACGGCGCTGCGGGCGGATATCAGTGATGAAGCGCAGGTGATGGCGATGTTTGAGGCGATTGACCGCATGGGCGAGCCGCTGACGGCGCTGGTCAACAACGCCGGGATCCTCTTTACCCAGTGTACGGTGGAGAGCCTGAGCGCCGAGCGCATTAACCGTGTGCTGGCGACCAACGTGACCGGCTATTTCCTCTGCTGCCGCGAGGCGGTCAAGCGCATGGCGCATCAGCATGGCGGCAAGGGCGGGGCGATAGTTAACGTGTCGTCGGCGGCGTCGCGCCTTGGTTCGCCGGGAGAATATGTAGATTACGCCGCGTCGAAAGGGGCGGTGGATACCCTGACCACCGGGCTGGCGCTGGAGGTGGCGGCGCAGGGGATCCGGGTAAATGGCGTGCGCCCTGGGCTGATTTATACCGAGATGCACGCCTCCGGCGGCGAACCGGGGCGCGTGGATCGGGTGAAGCATTCGCTGCCGATGCGGCGCGGCGGTCAGCCGGAAGAGGTCGCTCAGGCCATTGCCTGGCTGCTGAGCGACAAAGCGTCTTATGTGACGGGCAGTTTCCTCGAACTGGCGGGCGGTAAATAACCCGCTGATGTCAATTGCCCGGCGGCGCTGCGTTTGCCGGGCATGGGGGTAAGGCGAACGGTAGGCCGGGTAAGGCGTAGCCGCCACCCGGCATAAAGCCCGGTAAAGTGGCTGGCCTACCAGGAGGCCAGCCACAGCCGTAGACGCATTCCCCAGCCGCTGGTCCAGCCGGTGGTGACCGACTTCACCTCGCCTCGATAAATCACCACCAGCGTTGGCGTCACCCGAATGTCCCACTGCCGCGCCAGCTGGCCGCTCGGGTCATTCACCGTCGGCAGCGCCAGTTTCTTTCTGGCAAGCCACGTCTCCAGCGCGGCGTTATCACCGGATCGCAGGGCCACGGTCAGCACATTGCCGCCATCGGCGGCAAGCGATGCCACCGACGGCGTGGTGTAGCGACAGACCCCGCACCAGGTGGCCCAGACGTACAGCAGCAGCGGCTTTTGCTGGCTCATGGCGTTCAGATCCACCGCCCTGCCGTCGAGGGTGTGCAGCGATGTGGCGCTGACGTTTTGCGGCAGCGCGGGCTGGCGAAAATAATCCACCGCCAGGCCTACCGCCGCGCCAATCAACAGCCACACCGCCAGCTCACGCAGCCAGCGCCGGAGCTTACTGGCCACGGGCTTTCGCCAGCTGCTCTTTCACCAGCCCCTCCAGTTCGTCAGCAGGGATCGCCCCGGCGACCATCTGATCGCCGATGATGGTCGCCGGCGTGCCCTGAATATTCAGCACCTGCGACAAAATCAGGTTCATCTTCAGCGAATCCATGGTCTTGTCATCAAGACTGACGCTGTCGGTGGCGGTTTTCTTCTGCGCCGCGGCGATGCTGGCGTCATCGTGATAGCCTTTTTTCGCCATCAGCCGCTGATGCAGCGCCCAGAACTTATCGGGCTGCTGGCGCCAGGTAGAGAGCGCCGCTTTGGCGGCATTGACCGAACTTTGCCCCTTGAACGGCAGCAGCTTCACGATCAGCTGGATGTCCGGGTTATCGTGGACGATTTTTTCCAGCATCGGATCAAACTGTTTACAGTAAGGACAGTTGTAATCGGTAAACGAGACGATCGTCAGCTTCGGCGCTTTGGCGCCGGTGCGCGGGCTGTTCGGATCGTTAAACAGCAGCTGCGCCAGCTGGTCATTACCGTTTGCTGGTGGTTCTTCCGCCGGGGCGGCGAAGCTGAAGGCGGATACGCACAGCAGCAATAAGGCGGTGATAGCTCTCATGTTAGTTTCCTTTGGCGGCGGACAGGGTGGCGAGGAGGTGGTCGCGATCTAACAGCGCAGGCAGGATCTCTCCCTGCGGCAATCCCGGTCCGTAAATCTGGTTAAACGGCACCGCGGCGCTGCCGCGGTCGGTTAAAAACTGACTAATCGTGGCGGAGGGGCGGCTCCAGTCGCCGCGCAGGGCGACCACGTCCGGCGCTAACAGCGCCTGCTGGACGTCATCGCGCAGCAGCACGTTGTATTTATTGGCTTTACAGGTCACGCACCAGTCGGCGGTGACATCAATAAACACCCGCTTATGTTCCGCCAGGGCGCTGGCGATAGCCTGCTCGCTGAGCGGCTGCCAGTTAACCCGGTCGCGGCGCGGGCCCTCGCCGTCAGGCCGGGAGACAAAGGCGACGGCGCCGGCCACCACGATGGCCAGAGCCCCTGCGCGCAGCGCGGTCCGCCAGCGGTAGCGCCAGGCGGTGGCCAGCAGCAGGGCTACGGTCAGTATCACCAGCAGGGTAAGCACCGGGGTACGGCCGATGTGGATCGTCAGCAGGCTGACCAGCCATAGCGCCGAGCCAAGCATCATCACCCCCAGCGCCACCCGCAGATGATTCATCCAGCGGCCTGGGCGCGGAAGGCGTTGCGCCAGCCCCGGCCAGGCGACGATCAGCAGCCACGGCAGGCTCATGCCGACCCCCATGGCGAAGAAAATCCCCCACAGCAGCGGCAGCGGCGCCACCAGCGCCACCGACACGGCGGTGCCGAGGAACGGCGCGGTGCAGGGCGTCGCCAGCAGAGTGGCGAAGGCGCCCTGCCAGAAATGGCCCATTAAGCCGTTGCCGCCTCGGGTGGCGAGGAAGGTGCTGGCGGTGGAGGAGAGGCGGATTTCGAACAGCCCCAGCAGACTGGCGCTGAACAGGACCATCACCAGCGCCATGGCGCCGATAAACCACGGGTTCTGGAACTGGATCCCCCAGCCGAGCGCCTGATTACCCAGGCGTAGCGCGGTCATCATCAGCGCCAGCGCCAGGAACGAGACGACGATCCCGCACGCCGAGGCGAGGAACTGTCGGCGCACCGCGCCGCGTTCGCGATGTTCGGTTTGCACCAGCGAGCCGAGCTTCATCGCCAGCACCGGCAGGACGCAGGGCATTACATTGAGGATAAGCCCCCCGGCCAGCGCCATCAGCAGCACCCAGCCTAACGCCGCTCCCGGCGCGGCGCTGCCTGCGCTGATAGCGAGCTGGCTTTCCTGCGCCTGGCCGCTATCCGCCAGCACCAGCGACAACGTTTTACCGCGTAGATCCGGCGCCGCTTCGCCCCAGCTATCGGTGATCGGCACGCTGGCGGTCAGCGTATCGCCGCGGGTGGTAAAGCTCGGCTTGCCGAAATCGACATCCTCCATGCCGTCGATAAACAGCGCTGGCTGCTGCCAGCCGGCATCACGGCGGGCGGTCACCGTCAGTTTGCCGCTGACGTAGCTGGCGCTCAGCTGCGAAGTCAGGCCATCGCGCAGCGGCAGCGTGCCCATCGCACGGGTGTAATCGTAGGCAAAACCCTCCCCTGGCGGGGCCGTCATATCCAGCGAAAAGGGATAATCAGTGAGAATGCAGACATTGCTGCAGGTGGATAATGTCAGTACGCCGCTGAGCGTCGGCGGTATCTTCCCGCGCAGGGTCATCGGGAAGCTGACGTCGCCGTGATACCCCTGAGTGGAAATGCCCGCAACGTCGAAACGCTGCGGCGTCGGCCAGCGCCAGTCAACCGCCAGCGGCGTGCCCCAGGCGATAGCCGGCGCGATGCCGCCTTCCCCTGGCGAGCGCCAGTAGGTTTTCCAGCCTTTTTCCAGCGCCACGTCTAAAAGCAGGCGGGTATCGCCATTGCTCTCGGTTTGCGCCCGCAGGCGCACGCTGGCGTGTTGATTATCGGCGGCGCGTAGCCAGCCGCTGTCGGCGGCCTGGCTGACGGGCAGCCATAGCCAAAGCAGGCAGACCAGTAGTCGCCTGAATAACATAGACATAAATTTGCTCCATAAATGATGAATTAACCTGAACTGTCAGGAAAATCACTCACTCACGGAAGACGCATAATCGCAGATGCACCCGCAATCGGGGCGGGGAGATAACGCGGGGAGGCCACTGGCGTTCGATACGCGGCGGGATCGCCGCCAGCACCGCCAGCAGCAGGGTGATAGCCAACAGCGCCCCTTCGAACAGCATCGGCGGGACGGCCATCAGCGACTTGGCGCTGAGCTCGCACGGCGTGACCGGCGCGTCGGCCTTATCCTGGGTTTGCTGTAGCGACGGGCTGTCGGCAGCGAGGTTCATGACCAGCGCGTGCATCCCGGCCATTCGCTGGGCGGTGCAGACCAGCACCACCAGACAGGCCAGGAGGACAAAAAGAATGGCTTTGCGTTGTCGCTTAATCATGAGCGCCTCAAATATTCACGAGGCCTATCTTATCGGGCGAACGCGTTTTGGCAATGGTAAAGCTGTAAAGAAGTGTCTGGCGGATAAGCGATTTGCCCTCCCCCGGCCGGGAGAGGGCAGTCAATTACAGATTCTCACCGTTGCTGGCGATGACCTCTTTGTACCAGTTGAAGCTCTTCTTGCGCGAGCGGGACATATCGCCGGTGCCGTCGTCGTGTTTGTTGACGTAGATGAAGCCGTAGCGTTTGCTGTACTGGCCGGTGGTGAAGGAGACGCAGTCGATGCAGCCCCACGGGGTATAGCCCATCAGATCGACGCCGTCGTAGGTGACGGCTTTCATCATCTCTTCGACGTGGGCGCGCAGGTAGTCAATGCGGTAGTCATCGTTGATGCTGCCGTCGGCTTCGACTTTGTCGTAGGCGCCAAAGCCGTTCTCGACGATAAACAGCGGCTTCTGGTAGCGCTCATACAATTCACACAGGGAATAGCGTAGACCGACCGGGTCAATCTGCCAGCCCCAGTCGGAGGCTTTGACGTGCGGATTCGGCACGCTGCCTTCGAAGCCGGAAATGGCGTCGCCGGTGCCGCCTTCGGCTTTCACCGCGTTGGTCATGTAGTAGCTAAAGCCAAGATAAGCGCAGGTGCCTTCGCGCAGGATCTGCGCGTCGCCATCTTCCATCTTGATGTTGAAGCCGCGGCGCTCCCACTCATTCAGCACATAGCTCGGATAGTAACCGCGGAGCTGAACGTCGGTAAAGACGTAGCGCTCGCGCATCGACTCCTGAGCAAACATCACATCTTCCGGTTTGCAGGAGTAAGGGTAGAGGGCGACCATCGCCAGCATGCAGCCGACCTGCATGTCCGGGTTAATACCACGCGCCGCTTTCACCGCCAGCGCGCTGGCGACGAACTGATGGTGCAGCACCTGGTACATGGTCTCTTCCGGGTTGTCATGCTCGGTATAAACCACCCCGGAGCAGCAGTAGCCGAACAGCGGCGCGCGCCAGTTACGCTGGTTATTGATCTCGTTGAAGGTCATCCAGTATTTCACTTTGTGCTTATAGCGCTCGAAGACCACTTCGGCGAAGCGCACAAAGAAATCGACCACTTTACGGTTGGTCCAGCCGCCGTACTGCTGCACCAGGTGCAGGGGCATCTCGAAGTGGGAGAGGGTGATCACCGGCTCGATGTTGTACTTCAGCAGCTCGTCGAACATGTCGTCGTAGAACTTCAGCCCCTCCTCATTCGGCTGGGTCTCGTCGCCCTGCGGGAAGATGCGGGTCCAGGCGATAGAGGTACGGAAGCATTTGAAGCCCATCTCGGCGAACAGTTTGATGTCTTCTTTGTAGCGGCCGTAGAAATCCACCGCTTCGTGGTTGGGGTAATATTTGCCGGCTTCAACCTGGTGGGTGATTTCACGCGGCACGCCGTGCGCCCCGCCGGTCAGTACGTCGCAGATGCTCGGGCCTTTGCCGCCCTGATCCCAGCCGCCTTCAACCTGATGCGCGGCAACCGCGCCGCCCCATAAAAAATCTTTCGGAAGGGTTAATTTTTTCATCCTGGCTAATCTCTCTAATAACTATTGCTCTCGAGTCTAGCAAAGTGAAATTGAATGTCACGATATAACAAATTACGCCAAACGTAATATGTTACATCGAAAAAACAGGCTGTTATTTTTAGCTGATTTTGCGCGCTAATTTACGTCCGAGCGTTTCGAGAATATAGATAACTGGAATTTGCGTCGTAATATCGTAGACACCGCCAATGCGCGTCTGCGGCACGTGCCAGGAGAGATTGAAATCGGCCAGTTTGGCCAGCCGCGAGTGTTCGTGACTGGTAATGGACATCACCTTGCAGCGGTGCAGGCTGAATTGGCTGGCGAAGCGCAGGATCTCTTCCGTCTCGCCGGAGACGGAAAGCACGATCGCCAGCGCGTTACGGGCCATATCGTTAGTCACCGGAAAATAGGGGTCATCAATATGATTACTAAATTTCCCGACGTTGGAGAAGAAGCGGGCGCCATATTTCGCCAGCGCGCCCGAGGTGCCTGCGCCGACGAAAATAATACGTTCGGAGGCGAGAATAATATCGACGGCCTGCTCGAGTAATTCATCGAACTCGTCATTATTAACGCTTTTAAAAAAGCTCATGATTTCGCTGGCGCCGATATTTGCCTGTTGAGGCTCGTTCTGCTCAAGATATAATTTAAAGCGCACGCGAAATTCAGAGTAGCCCTCGCACTGCAGTTTGCGGCAGAAGCGCAACACGGTGGTGGTGGAGACGCCGGCGGCTTCGGCCAGTTCGCGGATGGTCATGTACATCACTTTGTCACGATTCTTAATGACGTAGTGGTAGACCATCATCTCAAGATTATTGAGACTGGCGACAGCGGCGTGGGAGAACATACTCACAGTGGCGAACTCACAATTCATAATGACCAGGACGGAATTATATCATGCAGGCTAATGACATTACCTTTTTTCAGCGCTTTCAGGAGGACATCCTCGCCGGGCGCAAAACGATCACCATTCGCGATGCGGCGGAGTCGCACTTTAAGCCCGGCGATGTGCTGCGCGTCGGGCGCTATGAAGACAACGGCTATTTTTGCACCATCGCCGTGACCGCGACCTCGACGGTGACTCTCGACACGCTGACCGACCAGCATGCTCAACAGGAGAATATGACCCTCGGGCAGCTGCGTCAGGTCATCAGCGACATCTATCCTGGCGAGAACCAGTTTTATGTCATTGAATTCAAAACACTTTAAGATAATCATGAACAGCTGTGAGTTGAAATAAAAATGTAACTTTATGATTTTAATGTGTTTACAAATATACATCGTTTTATTTTAGCTAACAGGTGTTCACTGGAATCATTCTCAGTTACCCTAAGTGGGCAATGAAAGCGTTCTTGTTTTCACGGAGTCAAATATGGTGCGCAAACCATTAATCACTCAGGGATATTCTCTGGCAGAGGAAGTTGCCAACAGCATCAGTCACGGGATCGGGCTGGTGTTCGGTATCGTCGGCCTCGTGCTCTTGCTGGTGCAGGCGGTGGACACTAACGCCAGCGCGACGGCGATCACCAGCTACAGTCTGTACGGCGGCAGCATGATTATGCTGTTTCTCGCCTCCACGCTCTATCACGCGATCCCGCATCAGCGGGCGAAACAGTGGCTGAAAAAGTTCGACCACTGCGCCATCTACTTGTTAATCGCCGGGACCTATACGCCGTTTTTGCTGGTAGGGCTGAACTCGCCGCTGGCGAAGGGGCTGATGATCGTCATCTGGAGTCTGGCGCTGCTGGGGATCCTGTTTAAGCTGACCATCGCGCACCGCTTTAAAATCCTGTCGCTGGTGACCTATCTGACCATGGGCTGGCTGTCGCTTATCGTGGTCTATCAGCTGGCGGTAAAGCTGGCGGTGGGCGGTGTGACGCTGCTGGCGGTCGGCGGGGTGGTGTACTCGCTCGGGGTCATCTTCTACGTCTGCAAACGCATTCCCTATAACCACGCTATCTGGCATGGCTTCGTGCTCGGCGGCAGCGTGTGTCACTTCCTGGCGATCTATCTGTACGTCGGCCAGTCCTGATAAACATCCCACGGTGGCGCTGCGCTTACCGTGGCTACGGTTATCTGCGGCCTGGAAATCCCACGGTGGCGCTACGCTTACCGTGGCTACGGTATTTGCAGTCAAGTAGCCCGGCTAAGGCGCGAGCGCCGCAAGCCGGGAGTCATAACGCTTTATTACGCGTCTTCCAACGAATAGGGCAGCGGTTCAAGGCGCAGGCTGCCGGCATCGTCGCGCACGCGGAACACGCTGTCCGGCTCCATATCGTTATTCATCACCACCTGCACCAGCAGCTGGCCATCATCCAGCTGAACCGCCGCAAGCACCGTACCGGTGCGGCGCCAGTTTTCGCCCATCTTCAGCTCCAGATCTTCTCCGGCCTCCGGCACCCGGCTGGCGGTACCTGACAGCGTCCACAGCGCGCGCTTATTGGCGCCGCGGAATTTCGCCCTGGCGACCATTTCCTGGCCGGTATAGCACCCTTTTTTGAAGCTGATACCGCCCAGCGCCTGCAGGTTGGTGGCCTGCGGAATGAACTGCCCGCTGTTGGCGCTGTCGATAACCGGCAGACCGGCTTCAATATTCAGCGCCAGCCACTGCTGGCTGTTGTTGAGCTGCGCTTCGCCGCGCAGCGCGTCGGTGACGCGATTGGCGGTGTCGACATCGGTCACCAGCAGGAAGCGTTCGCCCGGGTGTTCAAACCACAGCAGGCTGGTGGCGCCTTCGCTAATCACCGGCGTCGCGGCGTCGGGCAGGGCGGCGAACAGCGGCGCCAGCGCGGCGCGCGCCTGGAAGCCGGCCACCCCCAGCAGAACCAGATCGTCGTTGGCGGCGATGGTGACTTTGGAGAAGACGGCATATTTTTTCAGCTCGGTCAGCTGCGCGTCGCGCAGGCTGCGGCGCTCAATCCACGCGAAGCCGCCGTCGCGGCGGAATACGCGCAGGTTGCTCCACATCTTGCCTTTGGCGTCACAGTGGGCGGCAAGCAGATGCTGGGCATCGGTGAGACTGCTCACATCGGCGGTAATCTGCCCCTGCAGATATTTTTCGCTGTCCGGTCCGCTAATTGTCGCCAGCGCCCAGTCATCCAGGGTCATCAGCGTTAACGGCAGACGAGCGGAAGAGGAAGGCTGACGCGGAGGAAAAGGTGTAAAAGCCATAGTCATATCCTGAATCGCTTAACGCAGTGTGTGTGACCAATGGTAAAAGAGCTATAGTGCATTGCAAGCGCTTTCAACAGGCCATTTGTGCGCTGACGTTTGGCGACGGCCTGACGCGGGAAAACAATAAGCCCATCATTATTTTATGGTTTTTATGGAAGGATGCTCGCATTCAGCGATATTCCTGTAAAGTTACGGCAGAAAACGGGTTAAACTAACCTATATTTTGCTGCTGGAAGGTCAACATGGACATTAACAATAAAGCACGTATCCACTGGGCATGCCGCCGCGGGATGCGCGAACTCGACATCTCCATCATGCCGTTCTTTGAGTATGAGTACGATACCCTCAGCGACGCTGACAAACAGCTGTTCATTCGCCTGCTGGAAAATGACGATCCGGATCTGTTCAACTGGCTGATGAACCACGGCAAACCGGCCGATGCGGAGCTGCAGCGGATGGTAACCTTAATTCAAACACGGAATCGGGAACGTGGTCCTGTGGCAATCTGATCTCCGTATCTCCTGGCGCGCGCAGTGGTTTTCCCTGCTGCTCCACGGCGTTGTGGCGGCGCTGGTGCTGCTGGTTCCCTGGCCGTTAAGCTACACCCCGATCTGGCTGCTGCTGCTGTCGCTGGTGGTCTTTGACTGTGTGCGCAGCCAGCGACGGATCCATGCCCGTCGCGGGGAGATAAAACTGCTCACCGATTCCCGGCTGCGCTGGCAAAACGCCGAATGGGAGATCCTCGGGACGCCGTGGGTCATCAACAGCGGTATGCTGCTGCGTTTGCGCCATGTCGATACCCGACGCGGTCAGCATCTGTGGCTGGCGGCGGACAGCATGGATCCCAGAGAGTGGCGGGATCTGCGCCGGCTGGTGCTGCAAAAACCGGCGCAGGAGTAAGCGGCGTCAGGAGAAGTGTTCGGCCATTTCGCCGAGGATCTGCTCGCA
Organism: Klebsiella sp. 2019SCSN059; assembly: GCF_021739525.1. Taxonomy (NCBI): domain Bacteria; kingdom Pseudomonadati; phylum Pseudomonadota; class Gammaproteobacteria; order Enterobacterales; family Enterobacteriaceae; genus Klebsiella; species Klebsiella sp. 2019SCSN059. Next base: position 66,166 of record NZ_JAKKOM010000003.1, read on the forward strand.
CCAGCTCTGGATGCGCTCGTCGCTCAGGTCGTACTGGTTGGTTTCATCCAGCGCCAGGCCAACGAACAGTTGGCCATCAGCGATCACCGGTTTCGGGCTGGTGAACTCATAGCCTTCGGTTGGCCAGTAGCCGACAAACTTCACGCCTTTGGTCGCCAGCTTGTCATGCAGCATGCCCAGCGCGTCAAGGAACCATTCGCCATAGCCCAGCTGATCGCCCATGCCGTACAGCGCGACGATTTTGCCCTCCAGGTCCAGGGTGTCCAGCTGGTCCCAAACCGCTTCCCAGTCTTCCTGAATTTCGCCGAAATCCCAGGTCGGGATGCCGAGGATCAGTACATCGTACTGGCTCATCAGGGCGGGGGAGTCATCTTTCAGATTGTGCAACGTCACCAGCTCAGGGCCGATGATATCGCGGATTTTCTCCGCGGCCATTTCGGTGTAGCAGGTACTGGAGCCGTAAAACAGACCTATATTCATCGCGTAAACATCTCGATTCTTGCTGTGAATGGCGGGCAGTGTACCAGAAAGGCGTCCTCTTAAGGCATAATGAGAGCGTTTAACGAACAAAGAGGCCGATGTGAAACAGGATCTGGCACTAATCGAACAGTTTCTCGATGCCCTTTGGCTGGAGCGCAATCTGGCGGAGAATACGCTCAGCGCCTACCGTCGCGATTTGACGATGCTGGTGGAGTGGCTGCACCATCGCGGCCTGTCGCTGGCAAGCGTCGGCAGCGACGACCTGCAGGCGCTGCTGGCCGAGCGGCAGTCCGGCGGCTATAAAGCCACCAGCACCGCGCGCCTGCTGAGCGCCGTGCGTCGTCTCTTCCAGCATCTGTACCGGGAAAAAATTCGCCCGGACGACCCCAGCGCGCTGCTGGCCTCGCCGAAGCTGCCGCAGCGGCTGCCGAAGGATCTCAGTGAGGCGCAGGTTGAGCGTCTGCTGCAGGCCCCGCTGGTGGAGCAGCCGCTGGAGTTGCGCGACAAAGCGATGCTGGAGGTGCTGTATGCCACCGGCCTGCGCGTCTCGGAGCTGGTGGGGCTGACGATGAGCGACATCAGCCTGCGACAGGGCGTGCTGCGGGTGGTGGGCAAAGGCAACAAAGAGCGGCTGGTGCCGCTGGGGGAAGAGGCGGTACTGTGGGTGGAAAATTACCTCGAGTATGGTCGCCCCTGGCTGCTGAACGGCGTGGCGTCGGATGTCTTATTTCCCAGCCAGCGCGCCCAGCAGATGACGCGTCAGACCTTCTGGCACCGGATTAAACACTATGCCGTGCTGGCGGGGATCGACAGCGAAAAGCTCTCCCCGCACGTGTTGCGCCATGCGTTCGCCACGCATTTGCTCAATCATGGCGCCGACCTGCGCGTGGTGCAGATGCTGTTAGGACACAGCGATCTCTCCACCACGCAGATCTACACCCACGTGGCGACCGAGCGTCTGCGACAACTTCATCAACAGCACCACCCGCGGGCGTGAGTGCTGAACAAAAGGACTGAGTATGAAAAAAGGTTTATTGATGTTCACCCTGCTGGCGGCTTCCCTTTCCGGGGCGGCGCATGCCGATAGCGCGGCAATTAAACAGTCGCTGGCGAAGCTGGGTGTGCAGAGCACCGATATTCAACCGTCGCCGGTTTCCGGGATGAGCACGGTGCTGACCGACAGCGGCGTACTGTATGTCACCGACGACGGCAAGCACATCATCCAGGGGCCGATGTACGACGTGAGCGGCGCGCAGCCGGTCAATGTCACTAACCAGCTGCTGCTGGGTAAACTGAACGCGCTGAGCAACGAAATGATTGTCTACAAAGCGCCGAAGGAGCAGCACGTCATTACCGTCTTCACCGACATCACCTGCGGTTATTGCCACAAGCTGCATGAGCAGATGAGCGACTACAACGCGCTGGGGATCACCGTGCGCTATCTCGCCTTCCCGCGCCAGGGACTGCAGAGCCAGGCGGAGCAGGACATGAAGGCCATCTGGTGCGCGAAAGATCGCAACAAAGCGCTGGATGACGCTATGAACGGCAAGGGCGTGCAGCCGGCGAGCTGCAGCGTGGATATCGCTAAACACTACACCCTTGGCGTGCAGATGGGCGTCAACGGTACCCCGGCGATGGTCCTCAGCAACGGCATGGTGCTGCCGGGCTATCAGGGGCCGAAAGAGCTGAAGGCGTTCCTCGACGAGCATAAAAAACAGACAAGCGGTAACTGATTCGCGTGAAACAACAGATACAACTACGCCGCCGCGAGGCGGTTGACGGCGTCGATTTACCCGCCGATCTGCCGCCGCTGCTGCAGCGGCTGTATGCCAGCCGCGGGGTGCGCAGCGCCCAGGAGCTGGAGCGCAGCGTCAAAGGCATGCTGCCGTGGACGCAGCTCACCGGCGTTGAAAAAGCGGTCGGGATGCTGCACGACGCTTTCCAGAAAGGGTTGCACATTGTCGTAGTCGGCGATTTTGACGCCGACGGCGCCACCAGCACCGCGCTCAGCGTGCTGGCCCTGCGCGCGCTGGGCTACGGCAACGTCTCCTACCTGGTGCCGAACCGTTTTGAAGACGGCTACGGCTTGAGCCCGGAAGTGGTCGATCAGGCCCACGCCCGCGGCGCGCAGATGATCATGACCGTCGACAACGGGATCTCGTCCCATGCCGGCGTCGATCATGCCCATGCGCTGGGGATCCCGGTGCTGGTAACCGATCACCACCTGCCGGGGGAGACGCTACCGGCGGCGGAGGCCATCGTTAACCCTAACCTGCGCGATTGCGACTTTCCGTCGAAATCGCTGGCCGGGGTCGGGGTGGCGTTCTATCTGATGCTGGCGCTGCGCACCTTTCTGCGTGATAACGGCTGGTTCGATGCCCGCGGCATCGCCGCGCCGAACCTTGCCGAGCTGCTGGATCTGGTGGCGCTTGGCACCGTTGCCGACGTCGTGCCGCTGGATGCTAACAATCGTATTCTCACCTGGCAGGGGTTAAGCCGCATTCGCGCCGGCAAATGTCGGCCCGGCATTAAGGCGCTGCTGGAGATTGCCAACCGCGATCCGCAAAAGCTGGCGGCCAGCGACCTCGGTTTTGCCCTCGGGCCGCGCCTGAACGCGGCGGGGCGGCTGGACGACATGTCGGTCGGCGTCGCGCTGCTGCTGTGCGATAACATTGGCGAAGCGCGCGTGTTAGCCAATGAGCTTGACGCGCTCAACCAGACGCGCAAAGAGATCGAGCAGGGGATGCAGGCGGAAGCGCTAACGCTCTGTCAGCAGCTGGAACGCAGTAGCGATACCCTGCCCGGCGGGCTGGCGATGTACCATCCGCAGTGGCACCAGGGGGTGGTCGGCATCCTCGCCTCGCGAATTAAGGAACGTTTCCACCGGCCGGTGATCGCCTTTGCGCCCACCGGCGACGGCACGCTGAAAGGCTCCGGCCGCTCCATACAGGGGCTGCATATGCGCGATGCGCTGGAGCGTCTCGATACGCTCTATCCGGGGCTGATCCTGAAGTTCGGCGGCCACGCGATGGCGGCAGGATTATCGCTGGAAGAGGCGCGCTTTGAGGAGTTTCAGCAGCGCTTTGGCGAGCTGGTGACCGAGTGGCTGGATCCCGCGCTGTTACAGGGCGAGGTCGTTTCCGACGGGCCGCTGGCGGCGGCTGAGATGAGCATGGAAGTAGCGCAGATGCTGCGCGACGCCGGGCCGTGGGGACAGATGTTCCCGGAACCGCTGTTTGACGGCCGTTTCCGCCTGCTGCAGCAGCGGCTGGTGGGCGAGCGTCACCTGAAGGTGATGGTCGAGCCGGTTGACGGCGGCCCGCTGCTGGACGGTATCGCCTTCAACGTGGATACTTCCATCTGGCCCGACAACGGCGTGCGTGAAGTCCAGTTAGCCTACAAGCTCGACATCAATGAGTTCCGCGGCAACCGCAGCCTGCAGCTGATCATCGATCACCTCTGGCCAAATTGACAACAGTGTATGAATAAGGGCGCGAATCCGGTAGAATTCCGCTCTTATCACCGCATTTTGACAAATCCATTAAAAGAAACCGACCATGTTTGAAATAAATCCGGTAAAAAACCGCATTCAGGACCTCACGGAGCGCTCCGACGTTCTTAGGGGGTATCTTTGACTACGATGCCAAGAAAGAGCGTCTCGAAGAAGTAAACGCCGAGCTGGAACAGCCGGACGTCTGGAACGAACCTGAACGCGCTCAGGCGCTGGGTAAAGAGCGTTCTTCCCTGGAAGCCATCGTAGATACCCTGGATCAGATGTCCCAGGGGCTGGAAGACGTTGCCGGCCTGCTGGATCTGGCCGTGGAAGCGGACGACGAAGAGACCTTCAACGAAGCCGTCGCCGAGCTGGATACGCTGGAAGAGAAGCTGGCGCAGCTTGAGTTCCGCCGCATGTTCTCCGGTGAATACGACAACGCCGATTGCTACCTCGATATTCAGGCAGGCTCCGGCGGCACCGAAGCCCAGGACTGGGCCAGCATGCTGATGCGCATGTACCTGCGCTGGGCGGAAGCGCGCGGCTTTAAGACCGAGATCATCGAAGAGTCCGAAGGTGAAGTCGCGGGCATTAAATCCGTGACCATCAAGATCATTGGCGATTACGCTTACGGCTGGCTGCGTACCGAAACCGGCGTTCATCGTCTGGTGCGTAAGAGCCCGTTCGATTCCGGCGGCCGCCGTCATACCTCCTTTAGCTCTGCGTTCGTTTACCCGGAAGTTGAAGACGATATCGATATCGAAATTAACCCGGCCGACCTGCGCATCGACGTTTACCGCGCCTCCGGCGCCGGTGGGCAGCACGTTAACCGTACAGAATCCGCGGTGCGTATTACCCACATCCCGACCGGGTTGGTGACGCAGTGCCAGAACGACCGTTCGCAGCACAAGAACAAAGACCAGGCCATGAAGCAGATGAAAGCGAAGCTTTATGAGCTGGAGATGCAGAAGAAAAATGCCGAGAAGCAGGCGATGGAAGACAACAAGTCCGATATCGGCTGGGGCAGCCAGATCCGCTCTTACGTGTTGGATGACTCGCGTATTAAAGATCTGCGTACCGGGGTGGAAACCCGCAACACTCAGGCGGTGCTCGACGGCAGCCTGGACCAATTTATCGAAGCAAGTTTGAAAGCAGGGTTATGAGGAACCAACATGTCTGAACAACAAGCACAGGGCGCTGACGCGGCAATTGACCTTAATAATGAACTGAAAACCCGTCGCGAGAAGCTGGCTGCGCTGCGTGAGCAGGGCGTCGCTTTCCCGAACGATTTCCGTCGTGACCATACCTCTGACCAACTGCACGCTGACTTCGATGCCAAAGAAAACGAAGAGCTGGAAGCGCTGAACGTTGAAGTGGCCGTGGCTGGCCGCATGATGACCCGCCGTATCATGGGTAAAGCGTCCTTCGTCACCCTGCAGGACGTTGGCGGTCGCATCCAGCTGTACGTAGCGCGCGATGACCTGGCGGAAGGCGTTTACAACGACCAGTTCAAAAAATGGGATCTCGGTGACATCATCGCCGCCCGCGGTAAGCTGTTCAAGACCAAAACCGGTGAGCTGTCTATCCACTGCACCGAGCTGCGTCTGCTGACCAAAGCCCTGCGCCCGTTACCGGACAAGTTCCATGGCCTGCAGGATCAGGAAGCGCGCTATCGTCAGCGTTACCTCGACCTGATCTCCAACGATGAATCGCGCAACACCTTTAAAGTGCGTTCGCAGATCCTGGCGGGTATCCGTCAGTTCATGGTTGGCCGCGGCTTTATGGAAGTGGAAACCCCGATGATGCAGGTGATCCCGGGCGGCGCCTCCGCGCGTCCGTTCATCACCCATCATAACGCGCTGGATCTGGACATGTACCTGCGTATCGCGCCGGAACTGTACCTCAAGCGCCTGGTCGTGGGCGGTTTCGAACGCGTCTTCGAGATCAACCGTAACTTCCGTAACGAAGGGATCTCCGTTCGTCATAACCCAGAGTTCACCATGATGGAACTCTACATGGCCTATGCGGACTATAAAGATCTGATCGAGCTGACCGAATCCCTGTTCCGCACCCTGGCGCAGGACATTCTCGGCAACACCGAAGTGCCTTACGGCGACCAGGTGTTCGACTTCGGCAAGCCGTTTGAAAAACTGACCATGCGCGAAGCGATCAAGAAATACCGTCCGGAAACCGAGATGGCGGATCTGGATAACTTCGATTCCGCGAAAGCGATCGCTGAGTCTATCGGCATCAAAGTGGAGAAAAGCTGGGGTCTGGGCCGTATCGTGACCGAGATCTTCGAAGAAGTGGCGGAAGCGCACCTGATCCAGCCGACCTTCATCACCGAATACCCGGCGGAAGTTTCTCCGCTGGCGCGCCGTAACGACGTCAACCCGGAAATCACCGACCGCTTTGAATTCTTCATCGGCGGCCGTGAGATCGGTAACGGCTTTAGCGAGCTGAACGACGCCGAAGATCAGGCGCAGCGCTTCCAGGACCAGGTTGATGCGAAAGCCGCGGGCGACGACGAAGCGATGTTCTACGATGAAGACTACGTGACCGCGCTGGAGCACGGCCTGCCGCCGACCGCCGGTCTGGGTATTGGTATCGACCGCATGGTGATGCTGTTCACCAACAGCCACACCATCCGCGACGTGATCCTGTTCCCGGCAATGCGTCCGCAGAAATAATCGCGTCTTGTGAAATGCAAAAACCCGGCTTGCCGGGTTTTTTTATGTCTGACGTGAGGCCTGAAGGCTGGCGTAGCGCGGCTGGCGGCGTAAATGCCTTAACCGGGCTACGCAACAGCGCAGAACCGTAGGCCTGTGCAAGCGTAGCGCCGCCAGGCAACGATGACAGGTACGGAGTCGCTTTTTGCGCCGGGTGGCGGCTGCGAGAATAGTCAGCTTACCCGCGCACACGCGCAACAAAGTCGGTCAGCGCCTGGCGAGCGTCCCGATTTTCCGCTTCCAGCACCATCCACGGGCTAAACGCCCACGGCGTGGCGGCCAGCGCGCTTAACATCGTTGCCAGGTCAACCCACTGATAATCCATGACTTCATCGTCGTTAGGCAGCACTTCGCTCACCACGCGCGCGGCATACACCGGGCATACTTCGTTCTCAACGATGCCGTTCGGGGCGACCGCCCGGTAGCGGAAGGCCGGGTGAACCGGCACGATGTCGGCGATCTCCACGCCGAGTTCGAAGCGACAGCGGCGCGTGACGGCCTGCTCGAAGGTCTCGCCCTGCTGGGGGTGTCCGCAGACGGAGTTGGTCCACACCCCGGGCCAGGCTTTTTTGCCCAGCGAACGGCGGGTGACCAGCAACTGCCCCTGCTGATTAAACAACCAGCAGGAAAACGCGAGATGTAAAGGGGTATCAAGCGTGTGGGCGGCATACTTCTCCAGCATACCGGCAGGCTGATCCTGCTCATCCAGTAAAATGACGTGTTCCCCGGCCATGACGACTCCTGAAAATAAAAAATGACCCGGCACAAACCCGCCGGGTCATGTACTCAGGCCTCTAGGGTAGCCCATAAATGGGAGAAAGGCATTACCAAAACAAGCCCTGGAGTCCGCTCTGTGAGCGGCAACGCGTCATGGCGGGTAAGTCCACCACGACGTGCGGCTCCAGCAGCAATTGCTGTCCGTCGCGGGCCGTATTCGATGGCGGGGGGCTATTGGTTTCGCCATCAGGGATGACGCCCTGCGCCGCGGACTGGTATGATATTCGCCCTGGTTGCGAGGTAAGTGGTTGTGTTAAGTGCAGGATGCCTGATGATGAAACGCGTTTTTATGACACTGATGCTGGTGGTAAGCCTGGCGCTGGCCGGCTGCTCCAGCAACTCCGATTCCGGTACGACCTACACCGTCAAACGCGGTGATACCCTGTATGGCATCTCCCGCACCACCGGCACCAGCGTTCGCGATCTGGCCCGCCTGAATAACATCTCCCCGCCTTACACCATTGAGGTGGGGCAGAAGCTGAAGCTTAACGGCAGCAGTTCAACGAAGACAACGAAGAAAAAATCTTCCTCCACGCGCACGGCGGCGGTCACGCCTTCGTCCGCGGTACCTCAGTCCTCCTGGCCGCCGGTGGGACAGCGCTGCTGGCGCTGGCCGACCAGCGGCAAAGTGGTCCTGCCTTATTCCACCGCCGATGGCGGCAATAAAGGCATTGATATCGCCGGGACTCGCGGCCAGCCCGTGTACGCCGCCGGGGCGGGCAAGGTGGTCTACGTCGGCAACCAGCTGCGCGGCTACGGCAACCTGATCATGATTAAGCACAGCGAGGATTACATCACCGCCTATGCCCACAACGATAAGCTGATGGTGAATAACGGCCAGAGCGTGAAGGCCGGCCAGCAAATCGCCACCATGGGCAGTACGGATGCCGACTCAGTGCGTCTGCATTTCCAGATCCGCTATCGGGCGACGGCCATCGATCCGCTGCGCTACCTGCCGCCGCAGGGCAGTAAGCCTAAGTGCTAAAAGGTTATTTTATCGCCAGTCAGCATCCGGCGGGCTTGTCACAGGGTGCGTAAGGGCTATAATGCTTTTCGCACCTCTTCGCGGGCGTAGTTCAATGGTAGAACGAGAGCTTCCCAAGCTCTATACGAGGGTTCGATTCCCTTCGCCCGCTCCAAACTCAAGTCTTCTGACGTCTACCCAACTCAATTTTCCCTTGATAAATAAGAAGTTATAGCATTCTGTTAGTCTATTGAACTCCGACGGAGGACTCCTCTTTGGTTGCGGGATCGGCGTTTTGCGTTGCTGGCGCTGGAGTAGTAGCGTTTAGTGATATTTTCGCACTTATCCTGTTTCCGCAGGATGAGTGATTTTACGCAACCGGCTCGCGCTGACGACGACCGATACCGCAGAGGCCGCGGCGGCGCTCCACAGCGCAACATGAATTGACCTTTCATCTGCTGCCAGCAGAACGCCTACGGCGGCGGCTCCCAGGCACTGCCCGAAAGTGCGCATAATGGATAAAACACCGGACGCATAACTCGCGTGCTCACGAATAACGTTTGAGAGCATTTCCCGGTTATTGGGACTCTGAAAGCAGCCAAACCCTATTCCGCACACCAGACTTCGCAGGCAGATATCCCACATTGAAGGGCAGGCGGGTAACGTCGCCAGCAGGATCAAACCGACGACAAAAATCACCAGCCCCAGGGTTGATATCGCCGGGGCTGATATCGTGTCCGCCCAACGGCCTGCATGCGGCGCAATCAGCACGATCCCTAACGGCCACGGCGTAAACAGCAGGGCAGACACTACCGGACTGTAGCCGTATTCGCTCTGAAACAGGAAGGGTAGCGCAATAAAGGTGATCCCCTGGCTGACAAAAGCAACCATTGACGTGAAAGCCGCGAGGGTAAAACGTTCATTTTTAAACATGCTCGGCGGCAGTAAGGGATGACCCGTACGGCGGATTTGCCAGATAAAAGCCATGCCGCTCAGCGCAGCGAGAGCCATCCAGCAAAGGCTGCCGAATTGAGAAGTAGCGTTCTGTAGGCTGTTCGCCGCCATGATCGTCGAACCCAACAGCAGCGCCGACAATATGGCGCCCACGGTGTCGAAGGGCGCCTGCATACGGATCGCATCCCGCGGCAGCGCTCTGACCGCCAGCAGTAAGGCGAGGGTGCCGGGAAGAACGTTTATCGCAAACAGCCATTGCCAGCTCAGGGTGTGAAGGATCGTACCGCCCAATACCGGGCCGATAGCGGAGCTGGAGGCAATGAGCAGGGCATGGAACCCCAGAATGCGGCCAAGTAATCGTCCGGGAAATACGGACCTGAGTATTGCGGGGGCAATACTCAGCGTCGCCGCGCCGCCGAGCCCCTGAAGCACGCGCATACCGATAAGCACTTCGGGCTTATTCGCCAGCGCGCAACCCAGTGATGTCAGGGTAAAGGTCGTCAGGCCCGCCAGAAATACGGGGCGATAACCCAGACGGGCCGCAAGCGCCGCGAATATCGCCAGCGTCATCGCAGCCGCCAGCAGATACCCGTTGGCGAACCAGACGGCAATACCGGCAGGTACCTGCAAATCCTGAGCCATTGAGGGCAGGGCAATGTTGATCATGGTGCCATCAAACACGCCCATTAAGGTGGTGGTCATTATTGCGGCCATCACCCGTGCGCGCGCCGGGCCAGGCAGTCCTTCGTCGCCGGGTTGGCTGGAAAAGAGCGTCATCATTTGTCCTCTGGGAAGAGTGTATGGATGACAAAACTATAAAGATGGCTTTAACCGGGCGGAAGGTGCACTATTTTCACTTTATTGTTGCATCAAACGCCTTATCTTAATGTGCTGGGAGAAAGGGTAATGTCTGATCCCGATTTTAATTTGCTGGTAGCACTCGACATATTGCTGAGTGAAGCGAGTGTCGCAGGTGCGGCACGTCGTCTGAACCTCAGCACCTCAGCTATGAGCCGGACATTAAGCAGGTTACGCGATGTCACAGGAGACCCGATCCTGGTGCGCGCCGGGCGTAACATGGTACTGACCCCGTGGGCCGAAGCGACCCGGGATCGCGCCAGGCGTGCAGTGCACGATGCCAGGGCGGTATTGCAGCCCTCAACTGAAACGTTCTGCGCGCGAAGTCTGGCGCGTCTTTTTACCATCAGGGCAAACGATGGTTTTGTGGTGGCGTTTGGGCCTGCGCTCATCGCAGCGGTTGCCGACGCCGCGCCGGACGTCTGTATACGCTTCGCGCCTAAGCCGGAAAAAACCTCGCGCTATCTTCGGGAAGGGCTGGTTGATCTGGAGATTGGCGTTCAGAGTAATATGGGGCCAGAAATACGGCTGCAGCGACTGTTTGAGGATCGGTTTGTTGGCGTCGTGCGTAAAGGGCACCCGTTGGCTAAGCAGGCAGAAATAGGCGTGGGTGATTATGTCGCCTGGGGCCATGTGGTAGCGTCACCCGAGGGCGCGTTGCACGGATCCGTTGACGATGCGCTGGCCGAACTGGGGACAAAACGTAAAATTGCGAGCGTCGTACCGGGATTTCCGACAGCACTGTCCGTGGCGTTGGAATCGGATCTTATCGCCATGATACCCGCACTCTATTTACTCAATCAGCAGGTAACGGACCAGGTACACGTTTTCGAGCTGCCGTTCAAAAGCCGTCGTATTACGGTATCGCAGATGTGGCACCCAAGAATGGAACGCGACCCCGGTCACCGCTGGCTGAGAGAGCAAATTCTTGCGATATGCGGTGTGGCCAGGTCAGTCATGACTAAGGAGCCGGTATAGCGATTGCTATAACATCAACTTATATTAAATTAACAACACAATACATTGATATTTAAGATAAAATAAATTAAGTGTAGTAGCTGAATTGAGATGGCGATCTCTGACCAAATAGACATGTCCGCGCTACAGTCTCGCCACAGCGATCGCGGCTTTCAAAGGATGAGACTCATGACGGCATACGGAACGGAAATTTTCTCAATGAGCGATGTGAACAGACTCACGATCGAAGTCTCCACGCGTCGATAGACCGTTTATGTCCTTTCCGCGAGATTTAATCGAAAGCCCTCGTGCTACCTTTAAGCTAACTATTAACGATAAATAAAGGACAGCTTTCCTGTCCTTTATCCTTTTTTATTCAGCTTTGCTCTCGCGCGATCGCAACACCTCACCGACCACAGGAGCAGCGGTAAACGCATTTGGCCATCCCGCGTAGAACGCCGCCTGGGCGACCACTTCTCCGGCCTCTTCAGCCGAAAGCCCATTATCCATCGCTCTGTTTAGGTGGTAGCCAATCTGCGCGCTCTGTCCGGCGGCGATTAACGCGCTGACCGTCACCAGGCTTCTGTCGCGGGGCGTAAGCGCGGGCCGTTGCCAGAGGTCGAGAAACAGCGGGTCGGCGGTAAATTTAACCAGGCCAGGCGAAATGGGACCGACATTTTTCTCCACGGTGTCTGCACGCTGTTTCTCTACCTGTTCATTGAGAGGCAGCAGCGTTGGCGAGGCGGCGGGCAGGGCCTCTGTCGTGATGCCGCGGGCTGCAAAGATCGCTTTGGTCACCCTGACGGCTGACATCGCATTGGGCCAACCTGAGTAGAACGCCAGATGGGTAATGATCTCTGATACTTCCGCTGGCGTCACGCCGCTATCGAGCGCAACTTCAATATAGTGCTTAAGCTCGCCAGGCTGGTTGCGGGCAATCAGCATCGCCACCGTCACGATGCTGCGGTCGCGGGCGGACAGGGCGTCACGTTGCCAGAGGTCGTTGGTAATCGCTTCACGGCCAAAGCGTGCCAGCGCCGGGGAGACCGCGTGAATGTCAGCGTCCGAAAGAGTGAAAGCCCTGATTGATTTTCTGATAGCGCATACCGCGGCATAAAGGCTGTTTTGCGTGCGAAATGTCTGAAGGCGCCGGCCCTGTCTTTCCCTCTGCCTTAACCCTATACTCCCTGCGGATAAAGCGGTTTTTTATCGCGGTGCAACGGCTTATCCCATTGTCAACGCGATGGGCGGGGAATTTCACTAAGGGAGAGGCAGCAATGGGCAGACGCTTAATGGTCTGTGTGTTCGCGCTGGTGGCGTTTTCAGCCACTGCAGCACATGGTCATCACGGCCAGTCGGTAATATCGGGCGCCGACGGCGGCAACGGTTCGGACGGCGGCAGTAGCGATAATTCCTCGGGTCGGGCAGGGTGCCCGGGCGGCACCGATCCCGATAAGCACGGCCATTTTTACCTGCCCGGCACCCGCGAACCCTGCAATCCTGGCCCTCAGGATGCAGAGAAAGTCGGGTCTTCCCACTAGCGTTCAGCTCAGATCGTGCAGCGCTTTGTCCAGCGGTGGGGAAAGTTGAATATCCAAAAAGGCAACCGCCAGTCCGCCGCGCTCCGGTGAGCAGCACATGACGCCCGCTTTCACCGGGCCTGGCGGAAAGTAGCCCAGACGCAGCAGCGGCCAGCGCTCGCCGTCAGTCGAATATTGCAGCCTTAACGCATCGCCTTTGCGGGTCAGACGCAGCCAGAAGGTGCGTGGGTCGCCGGGAAAAAGCCCGGTGGCCCAGTCGGAGTGATTCAGCGTCAGTACGCTGCCGATGGCCGGGGCATCGTCATTGAATTCAATTCCCGCCTTCAGCCAGGTCTGCTCGTCCGCCATCATCATCAGCCCGGCCTGGTCGTAAAGCGTGGTGAAATCCGCACAGATTTTTGCCTGCAGGGTAAAATCGCCCTCCACCTCAGCGGCATAAAGATGGCCGGAGAAGCGCTCGAAGCCATACCAGGTATGACGCCAGAAATCGGTATGCTTATCGGTGACCACCGTCAGGCTGTCGGCATCGCGGCGCCACTCGGCTGGTTCATTAATCCAGTGAAAGGATGGCTGCATGTTTCCTCCGGAACAGGCTTATAACAGCGACTGCAGCGCGGGGGACGCCATGCTGGCCTCAAAGGGGATAATCTCCGTATGGGCGAGACCCAGCTGCTGGAAGGGATCCTGGCTCAGACGCGATTCCAGAATTTCCCGGCTGTCGCATTTCGCCAGAATCACCCCGCCGGTGCGGGGAATACGGCGGCCGGAGGTGAGAAAGAGGCCGTCAGCATAGCCTTTTTTGAGCCATTCGACGTGGGCGGGGATCGCGCTGTCAATCTCTTCGAGCGGTTTTATATACGTTAAAACAACCACATAAATCGTACTCATCCTGAAAACCCTGTCAATCCGATGGGATCTTCAGCCTGACACATTTCGATGATGGTTAAAAGAAAACGCGGCATTTTTGCGTGCTATTGAGCAGGAGGCACATGTTGCAACGGTGTGGAGATTTATCGCGGCCGTGAAAAACACATATGTTTTTTCGAATGCGTATTGATCTTTGTTCGTGGTCCCGTATGCTGTCCGTCACGCTTGAGGAGAAACCATGTCTTTATTGCCCCTGCAACTGTTCAAAAACCTCGCCGATGAAACCCGGCTGGGGATCGTGCTGTTGCTCAAGGCGCGGGGAGAGCTGTGCGTGTGCGATCTCTGTACGGCGCTCGCCCAGTCCCAGCCCAAGATCTCTCGCCATCTGGCGATGCTGCGGGAGAGCGGATTGCTGCTGGATCGTAAACAGGGTAAATGGGTCTATTACCGCCTCTCTCCGCAGATGCCAACCTGGGCGGCGCAGGTGATAGAGCAGGCCTGGCTCAGTCAGCAGGACGATGTGCGGCTGATGGTCAGCAGACTGGCTGGCGGGGCGGGTTGCCAGTAAAAATTTTATCTAAACATATCTGTTTTTTCGAATGTGGTTGGCGGGAGGAAGAATGTTGCTGGCAGGTGTGATTTTTGTCCTGACCCTGGTGCTGGTGATCTGGCAGCCGCGGGGTTTAGGGATCGGCTGGAGCGCGGCCTTTGGTGCGGCGCTGGCGCTGGCTACCGGTGGAGTACAACTAGCCGATATCCCGGTGGTGTGGCATATCGTCTGGAATGCGACCGCCACCTTTATCGCCGTTATCATTATCAGCCTGCTGCTCGACGAATCCGGCTTTTTTGAATGGGCCGCGCTACACGTTTCCCGCTGGGGAAGAGGGCGGGGTCGTCTGCTGTTTACCTGGATTATCCTGCTCGGTGCGGCGGTGGCGGCGCTGTTTGCCAACGACGGCGCGGCGCTGATCCTCACGCCCATCGTAATTGCCATGCTGCGGGCGCTGGGGTTCAGTAAGGGAACGATGCTGGCCTTTGTCATGGCAGCCGGGTTTATTGCCGATACCGCCAGCCTGCCGCTGGTGGTGTCGAATCTGGTGAATATCGTTTCGGCAGATTTCTTTGCCATTGGCTTCAGGGAGTACGCTTCGGTGATGGTACCGGTCGATCTCGCGGCGATCCTCTCCACCCTGGCGATGCTGCACCTGTTCTTTCGCAAGGATATCCCGCCGGCCTGGGATATGGCGTTACTGAAAGCACCGGCCACGGCGATAAAAGATACGGCGACGTTCCGCACCGGCTGGGGCGTGCTGCTGTTGTTGCTGGTCGGCTTTTTCGTTCTTGACCCGCTGGGGATCCCGGTCAGCGCCATCGCGGCGCCGGGAGCGGGGATCCTGTTTGCTGTCGCGAAGCGCGGGCGGGTGATAAACACCGGCAAGGTGCTGCGCGGCGCCCCATGGCAGATTGTGATCTTCTCGCTGGGGATGTATCTGGTGGTGTATGGCCTGCGAAACGCCGGATTAACGGATTATCTGACCACGGTGCTGAACATGCTGGCGGAGCGCGGGCTCTGGGCCGCGACGCTGGGCACCGGTATCCTGTCGGCCTTCCTCTCTTCGATCATGAATAATATGCCCAGCGTGCTGGTCGGCGCCTTGTCGATTGATGGCAGCGCGGCAACAGGGACGATCAAAGAGGCCATGATATATGCCAACGTCATCGGCTGCGATCTGGGGCCCAAAATCACGCCGATTGGTAGCCTGGCCACGCTGCTCTGGCTGCATGTGCTGACGAAGAAGCACATCACCATCGGTTGGGGGTATTATTTCCGCTGCGGCATCATCATGACCCTGCCGGTGCTGCTGGTAACGCTGGCCGCGCTGGCGCTGCGTCTCTCCTTCAATCAGCCATGAGAACGTGCTATGAGCATCACCATTTACCATAACCCTGAATGCGGCACCTCGCGTAATACCCTGGCGCTGATCCGCAACAGCGGCGCTGAGCCCACCATTATCTATTATCTGGAGACGCCGCCGTCGCGTGATGAACTACGCCAGCTGATCGCCGCGATGGCGATCCCGGTGCGGGCGCTGCTGCGGCAAAACGTCGAACCCTACGATGCGCTGGGCCTGGCGGAAGACCGGTTTACAGATGACCAGTTAATCGACTTTATGCTCCAGCATCCGATCCTGATCAACCGTCCGATCGTGGTGACGCCGCGGGGCACCCGGCTCTGCCGCCCGTCAGAGGTGGTGCTGGAGATCCTGACGGCGCCGCAAAAAGGCGCCTTCGTGAAGGAAGACGGTGAGCGCGTCATTGATCGGACGGGGCAGCGTGTGAAATAGCGCGCAAAATGGCGCCGGCTGTAGCAGCCGGCAAGCCATGTGCATCCTGCCTCGCGGGAGGCTCTCCGGGTGTGAAACACCTGGATGGCTGAACAATATTCTCCCTTAGCGCTATTTCTGCCTCCTCAGCCCCGTTTCCCTTACTTTTCCTGTCGTTATATGCCCTGCCTGCACCGACGGTTTTTGTCCTTTGTTACTCAATCAACTTACTGTTTTTAATAAATAAAATTATGTATTCTTTACAATGGCATAATGTCAACGCCGTTTGCGCTTTTGCGAACATTAAATCTATAAAACTAGATGTTTGTCGACTTTTCATCTAAAAAGGGAAGGTAAGGGGCTGGACAAAACCACTGCATGGTTATCAAATGGTTAAAAATGCTCGTTCCTGATGTTAAGACAAACAAATTATAAATCGTCAGCCCGCTTTATACGGTTAACTTGCGCTGCGGTGCACCTTATCTGGAGAATTTATGCATTCCTCTGTTAATAAAAACGAAAGCCGTACCTTTTTCGGCCATCCTTATCCGCTGGGCTCCCTGTTCTTCACCGAAATGTGGGAGCGCTTCTCGTTTTACGGCATCCGCCCCTTACTGATCCTGTTTATGGCGGCGACGGTTTACGACGGCGGAATGGGGCTGGCGCGGGAGAACGCCTCGGCGATCGTCGGGATTTTTGCCGGCAGTATGTATCTGGCCGCGCTGCCGGGCGGCTGGCTGGCGGATAACTGGCTTGGCCAGCAGCGCGCCGTCTGGTACGGCTCGATTCTGATCGCCCTCGGGCACCTGTCGATCGCCCTGTCGGCATGGCTGGGCAACGACCTGTTCTTTATCGGCCTGATGTTTATCGTCCTCGGTTCCGGGTTGTTTAAAACCTGTATCTCGGTGATGGTCGGCACTCTGTATAAAAAAGGCGACGCGCGCCGCGACGGCGGTTTCTCGTTGTTCTACATGGGGATCAACATCGGCTCGTTTATCGCGCCATTGATCTCCGGCTGGCTGATTAAATCCCATGGCTGGCACTGGGGCTTCGGCATCGGGGGGATCGGGATGCTGGTGGCGCTGATCATTTTCCGTGTCTTTGCCGTGCCGTCGATGAAGCGCTATGACGCAGAGGTCGGCCTCGATTCCACCTGGAACAGCCCGGTGGCGAAAAAGAATGGCGTTGGGGCGTGGCTGCTGGCGCTGGCGCTGGGAGTGGCTGTGCTGGTCACGCTCATTAGCCTGGGCACGATCGTGATTAACCCGGTGGCGGTGGCCAGCGTGCTGGTCTATGTGATTGCCGCTTCCGTAGCGCTCTATTTCATCTGGCTGTTCGTCTTCGCCGGCCTGAGCCGTAAAGAGCGGGCGCGCCTGCTGGTGTGCTTTATTTTGCTGGTTTCGGCGGCCTTTTTCTGGTCGGCATTTGAACAGAAACCGACCTCATTTAACCTGTTTGCTAACGACTATACCAACCGGATGATCGGCGATTTTGAGATCCCCGCGGTCTGGTTCCAGTCGATTAACGCCTTATTTATCATTCTCCTCGCCCCGGTATTCAGCTGGGCGTGGCCAGCGCTGGCGCGTAAAAACGTTCGTCCGGGCAGCATGACCAAATTCGTCATTGGCATCCTGTGCGCGGCGGCGGGCTTTGGCCTGATGATGCTGGCGGCGCAGAACGTCCTGAACAACGGCGGGGCCGGTGTGTCGCCGCTGTGGCTAGTGGGCAGCATCCTGATGCTGACGCTCGGCGAACTGTGCCTGAGCCCGATTGGCCTGGCGACCATGACCCTGCTGGCGCCGGAGAGAATGCGCGGCCAGATGATGGGGCTGTGGTTCTGCGCCAGCGCGCTGGGTAACCTGGCGGCGGGCCTGATTGGCGGTCACGTGAAGGCCGATCAGCTGTCGCTGCTGCCGGACCTCTTCGCCCGCTGCTCCATCGCGCTGCTGATCTGCGCCGCCGTGCTGGCCGTGCTGATTGTCCCGGTCCGCCGGATGCTGGAGAACAGTCAGTCCAGCGGTGCGCAAAAATCCGTCAGCAACGCCTGACGCGATCCCCAGGCCGGTCCCGCGGGACCGGCTTGTTTTTTGTCCAACCCCCGCCCCGGCAGTGCAAAATCCCCTTTTCTGAATGCGCGATGTCCCATAACGTGAGCGTGTTCTTTGAAATCACGTCGCTTTCCGGTCCATAGTGTAGTCAGGTTTACTATGTGGTTAATATAAGGACACACCTATGCCAGCAGTCATTGATAAAGCATTGGATTTCATTGGTGGTATGAATACGTCTGAGCCAGTACCACAGTCTATGGATGAAAGTACCGCGAAGGGAATTCTCAAATATTTGAAAGAGCTGGGCGTGCCAGCCAGCCCGGCCGACGTCGCTGAGCGCGGTCAGCAGCAAGGCTGGAGCGCCGGGTTTACCGACAAAGTGGCGGAGTGGGCTGAACGGGTCGCCGCCGGCGAACGGCTGGTGATTAAGCATCCGGAATTCTTTTCCACCTACATGCGGGAAGAGCTGCGCGCCCTGGTGTAATCGCCGCGCAGCAACACCGCGTCTTCTGTTTAATGCCTTCCCCACCGGGGAAGGCATTCTGGCTGATGACAAACCTGTTTCATTATTGTGCCCGCATTTCTGCCGGGTGGCGGCTTTCGCCTTACCCGGCCTACGAAAGACGGCCATATCAAACCGTTATGCGGTTGGCCGTAGTCCCGCGCAAACGCAGCGCCGCCGGGCAATCCCTGAAGACGGTTTAATGCCTTCCCCACCGGGGAAGGCATTTTTGTTACTGGCCGCGGTAGCCGCCGCCCAGGGCTTTGATCAGGGTAATGTCGGTGCTCAACCGCTGGGCCTCAATATCCAGCAGCAACAGCTGCTGGGCAAGGACCGCCCGCCGGGCCTCTTCGGCGGCGTAGCGGCTGAGCAGGCCTCGCTGATAATGGGCGCGAGCGCTGTCGGTGGTGGTTTGCGCCGCGGTGACCTTCAGCTGCTGCAGCGCGCGCTGCTGATTCAGGTCGTTAAGCTGGCTGGAGCTGATGGCGACATCGCGAACCGCGTCCAGTACCGCCTGGTTGTACTGTTTGATCAGAATATTGCTGGCGGTGCGCACCGACTGCAGATTGGCGTTCAGACGACCGCCGTCGAAGATCGGCAGATAGAGCCCAGGCAGCAGGTTGATCTGCTGGAAAGAAGACTTAAACAGATCCCCGACGCTCAGGGCGTTATAGCCCCAGAACGCTTTGATATCAAAATGAGGATAAAACGCCGCTTTCGCCGCGTCGACCTGGCTCAGGGAGGCGGTCACATACCCGCGCAGCGCCTGCAGGTCCGGGCGGCGGGCCAGCAGCTCGAAAGAGAGCGACGGCGGCAGCGTCTCCTGGAGCGCAGGCAGCGCCACCGGATGGATCGCCGGCATGCTCTGCGCATCGGCGCCTATCAGCGCCCGCAGGGTTTCACGATACTGGGTCAGCGTCCCCTCGGCGCTGATGATCTGCTGGCGGGCGGCGAGCTTTTCGGCCTGGGCGTTGGCCACATCCACACTGTCTTCCACGCCGCGTTGGGTCCGGTGCTCGTGGGCCGCCACCGAGAATTGGGCAATGCCTTCCAGGTCCTGCAGCAGCGCGATTTTCTGGAACGTCGCCTGCATGGCGAAATAGAGCTGCGCCACGCTGCTGGCGATGTCGAGCTCAATGCCGGCGGTCTCCGCCAGCCGGGCGTTTTTCTCGCCAATGGCGGCGGCAACCCGGGCGCGATCGGCTCCCCAGAGATCGATATTCAGCTGCGCCCCGACGCCAACGGTGTTCAGCGTATACCAGGGACCGTTCTTATCCACCGGCAGGGAGTAGGAGTAGGGCCAGCTAAAGGATTTGTCGGTGATCCGCAGGCGATTTTGCGCCGCGACGGCGGTGGCCTGCAGGCCCATCGCCGACTGGGCGAGTTCCACCGTGGACTGCGACTGAGAGATGCGCAGCCGGGCGGCCTGCATGGTCGGCGAGTTCTGCAGCGCCCGGTTGATCAGCATGTTGAGCTGAGGATCCTCATAGGCCTCCCACCAGCGGGCTGCCGGCCAGTCGCTATTCGCCAGGTGGATCACCTGCGCCAGCTGGGCCTGCTGCGGATTGACGATGGCGACCTGGGCTGGCTCGTCCTGGATCAGCGCGCAGCCGCTGAGCAGCGTCAGCGTCAGGGTAAGGAGAGTGCCGCGCAGCCGCGCGGAGAAAGGAAGGATCATCATGACGTTTTAGCCTGTTGCTCAGTCGCTATCGGTGTCGGGCCCCAGTCGGGCAGGGCGGCCAGCGCGGCGGCCAGCGCCGGGCCAAAGGGGTTAGTCAGGTCGGCGGCCAGCTGCTCGGCAGGCGCTGTCGCCTCCTGTTCGATACGTTCGGCGTAGCGCCGCAGCTGTTCGGCGCAGCGGGTCAGGGTCGGGTCTCCCGGCGCGGCGTTGAGCCGGTACCCTTCGCTGAGGCGGGCGATCTCCTCGGCCCGGGCGAGGGTGGCGCGCATCGGCCAGTCTTTCGCCTGGGGCCAGGGGTGGGCATACGTACCCAGCGGTTCGGCGCGAACCCGATGGATCAGCGCTTCGCTGTCGGTGAAGGCGACAAACAGAGGGGCCAGCGGCACCGCATCGTGCGGGGCGGCGAGGCAGTCCGCCAGCCGGCGATAGAGTCCGGCGAGGCGCGATTTCAGCTGCGGCGCTTCGCTGTCCGGCCAGAGATACAAATGGACAATGGAGGAGACCAGCACCCCGAGCAGAATGCCCAGCACCCGGTCCCGCAGCTCGGTGAGGTTTGTCAGCGGACCAAACCAGCTGAGGAAGGCCAGCGCAAAAGTGAAACCAATCTGGATCCCGGCGTAGGCGATACGCTCCGAGCCGGCGGCAATCCAGGCCGCCAGCGCCAGCACCGGCAGGGACATCGCCAGCAGCCCCGACAGCGAGTCGGTCCAGGGCTGGACAAAGACGATTAACAGCAGCGCCAGCAGAGTGGCGAGCAGCGCGCCGCCGATGCGCAGCCACGTCTTCTGCATCGTGGCGCCCAGCCCGGGCTGGGCGACGATCACGCAGCTCAGCATAATGGTGTGCAGCCCCTGCCAGTCGGCAGCGGTATAGAAGACATAGCAGATTAGCGTCGCCAGCAGGGTCTTGAGCGCAAAATGGAGATACGCCGGGTTGCGCCAGGCGTCCGGCGCCAGCAGAGGCGGTTTTTCCACCTCGCCCTGCGGCAGGGCCACCGGCTCACCCTGGGCCAGCTGCTGCAGAAGGGCAGCCATCTCCTGCAGAACGGCGCGATTGGCGCCGCGGCCGCTGAGCGCCAGGGGGGGAATGGCGCCGTCAAACGGCCCCTCGCTAAGGGCGCTCTTCAGCTGCAGTACCGCCTGCGACAGCAGCAGGCGATCGTCGCTATCGGCCTCGTCCGCTTGCAGCAGCGCCGCCAGCTGGTAGCAGCGCAGGGTGGCGGCCAGCCGCGAGCGCCAGGCCTGCGGATCGGCGGCGATCTCCGGCGTCGCCCGGCAGGCCTGGGCGAACAGCGACTGCAGCTGGTTGAACTGCGCGGCGGTCTCGCCGAAGGTCGGTGGCGTTTCTCCGCCCGGGGTCGCCCGCCGGCTGGCGACCGACTGCAGCATCTCCGCCAGACGCGCCTTAAACTGGTTGCCGGGAAAGGCCTGCTGAAAACAGGCGTTGACCAGCAGGGTGACAAGGATCGCGGTGTTAATCGCCACCCACAGCCAGAGCAGCAGCCGCACCAGGATCTCGCTCTGGCTGGTCATCGACGGGAAGGTTTGGGCGTAAATCACCGCCAGCGCCACCACGAAAAAGGCCAGTCCCAGCTTGCCCAGCACCCGCATCAGATAGATGGCGCAGAAAAAGAGCGCCACGGAGGCCGCCAGGCGGATCAGCGGGTAGTCATAGGTCCACTTGATGATCAGCAGCACGCCGCCGAGCGCCACGCTGACGGTGACAAAAAAGACCACGCTGACTAACTTAATCATCAACACGTTAGGCTGGCTGACGTAGAACACGACGATCAGCGCGACGGCCAGGAAGGGGATCTGCAGGGTCATGAACAGGGTGATGAGCACCGCACAGCTCAGCGTCAGGCGCAGCGTGTAGCTGGCGCGTCCCGGCGCGTCGCGCAGTTCCTGGCGTAAAAAATGGGCGAGAGGAAACATCGCGTCGCCCGGCTACGGCTGCAGCACGGCGCTGGCCGAGGCGCCCATGCGGAACAGAGCCAGATCGGGATCGCTGACGGCGATTTTTACCGGGAAGCGCTGCGAGACGTGGACCCAGTTAATGCTTTTCTGGATCAGCGGCAGGCCTTCGATGACGCTCCCGCCTTCGGGCAGGACCCCGGAGCCGACCGAATCGACCACCCCGTTAAAGGTCCGGTTGTGGTTGGTCATCACGGTGATCCGCGCCGCCACGCCAGGGCGCACGTTGTTCAGATCGGTCTCGCGGAAGTTCGCGATCACATACCAGCGGTCGTCATCCAGCAGGGTGAAGACCGGCTTCAGCGCCGAGGCGTACTGGCCGACGGTGGTTTTCAGCGCCACTACCACGCCGTTGAACGGCGCGCGCACTTCGGTAAATTCCAGATGCAGTTCGGCGAGGGCGATTTGCGCCAGGATCCCGGCGCGTTGCGCCACCATGGCATCCACGCCGGTCACGGCCGCCGAGGCCTGTCTGGCCTGCAGCAGCGTGGCTTCCAGCTCCGCCCGGGCCGCTTTCTCGGCGGTGCGCGCCTGATCGAGATCTTCCTGCGAGGCAAACCCCTGCGGCACCAGCGGTTCAAGGCGGATGCGCGTGGAGGTGGTCTGCTTGACCAGCGCTCTGGCGCGCTCGACGGCGGCCGCTACCGACTGGGCGTTATACTCCTGCGCTTTGATGGTGCGCTGGGTCAGCATAATCTGCGCGTCGAGGGTCGTCAGCCGGGCTTTCGCGTCATCGAGCATCGCCTGATAGGGACGGGGGTCGATGCGGAACAGCAGATCGCCTTTTTTCACCCGCTGGTTATCGCGGATGGGCATCTCCACGATGCGTCCGCTGACCTCGGGCACCACATCGATGGTATCGGCATAGACATAGGCGTCATTGGTCTCCGGCGACGTTTGCAACTGCCAGATAACCAGGATAAGCGCCAGGATGGCGGCGAGGACCAGCGCCAGCAGAGGCCATTTCTTGCGTAACAGGGGAGTGCGGGAAGTAGTCATAAGCGATCAGTGAACAAAAAACAGAAACCACAGCAGCGTGGCGAACAGGAACATCAGCGCGACATAGCTGAAGACCAGGGGAGAAAAGCGCGGCTGCCAGCCGTTACGGGTAATCAGGATATGGCAGGGGATGAGTAAAAACGCGCCGCCCAACAAGCAGAAAAACCAGCCGGGGAACGCGGCGCCCAATACCGGGATCGCTGGTGAGAGTGAGCAGCCGGTGAGCGGCAAGACGAGCAGTAGCCGCGCCGGGCGGGCTATGGTGGCAATATGATTCAATGGAACATCCCTGAGTGCTCTTACCAGTGTGTCATGAGTGTAATCGCCTCGTTGCGGGAATGAAAGTCAACCGTTCGTTGAGTGCGGGATCCGTGCGCGCCGGAAGAGCGGGAGGATGCGCCAAATCCCTCTCCTGACGCCCATTACCGACTTGCGCATAGTCAGCCGTCACGGGGAGGACTATGCTTAGCCTGAAAGTCATAAAACAAGACCGAGGCAATGTCATGGATAAGGAATTACTGGAAGCCGGCTACCGGGCCTACACCGGGGAGAAAATCGACGTCTACTTTAATACGGCGATCTGTCAGCATTCCGGGAACTGCGTGCGCGGCAGCGCGAAGCTGTTCAATCTCAAGCGTAAGCCGTGGATCATCCCGGATGAAGTGGATGTCGCGACGGTGGTGAAGGTGATCGATACCTGCCCGAGCGGCGCTCTGCAATATCGTCATAAATAAGCGAGGAGAAGATGGAAATACTGGAAGGGCACAACAAATTTTATGTTAACGACGCGCAGGGTAACCAGGTCGCGGAGATTGTTTTTGTTCCCACCGGCGAACACCTCAGCATTATCGAACATACCGATGTCGATCCCAGCCTGAAAGGCCAGGGCGTGGGGAAACAGCTGGTGGCGAAGGTGGTGGAAAAAATGCGCCAGGAGCAGCGGAAGATTATTCCACTCTGCCCGTTTGCCAAACATGAATTCGATAACACCCGCGAATACGACGATATTCGCGCCTGACGTACCGGCACCGGTGTAAACCGGTGCGCTTTTCACTCGCCAGCGCATCCGCGCCATTAGTCACTCATCGCTTCCCCCATGCCTGTTCAAACGCCGACCGTGAGTTTGCTGATGAACGAGGCGGCTGCCTGTGCGGAAAGCGAGGGGCCATATGCGGGGGATGTTCCACCCGCTTTTTTACCCCCGCCAGCCGCTTCGCCGCGTTCAGTATCCGCTGGTTCAACCCCCCGGGCGGCCAGCGAGCAGGAAGAGAGGATGTCATCGGTCATCATTGATAGACAAAGGTAATGCCGATGATCGACTGCACATTACCGGCGGTGACCTGGCCTGTGGTCCGGGCGTAGGTCGCCGTCAGGCCGAGATTGACCGGCGAGGTTCCGACGGTGCCCAGCGAGACCGTGCTGTTCGCCGGCACGGCGCTGCCGTTGCGGGTAAGCTGGACGCCTATCCCCTGCGCCGGCGAGGCGGAGGCGGTGTTCGTGAAGATCGCGTGGGCGCTGTCCGCGGTGGCGCCGGAGAGGTAATACCCCAGCTGCTGGCTCTGCGCGCAGTGCACGGTGAGCGGCACGGCCATGGAGCCCGGGTAGTCGGGGAGGGTGACGGTGACATCGCGGGCAGAGACATCGCAGCCGCCGGTGGGGACCACCACGTCGTTATTGGCGTAGATGTTCCAGATGAACTGGAAGGAGTCGCTATTGTAGTTGTTGGTCTGATGCAGGATCAGCACCGCGATTAACGATCCTGCGGCGATCGCCACCCCGCCGGCGGTGCTGACCGGCGTCAGATACAGGACGGCGGGCCAGGGCTTATCGGTTCGTGAATCGTAAATCACCCGCGCCGTTTCCGTGGTGGTCGGGAAGGGGTAAGAGGTGCCGTTATATTTCACGGTGCCAGAGAAACTCGACAGCACGCCGCCATAGGCGGATCCGCGCTGCAGGGTCACGTAGTCAGTGATCGTTTCCGGATAGTCGTTATGGCAAAAAATCTGCGTGGAGAGGTCGACCACCAGGTTTTGCCCGACGTTGACCGCCGGGGTCAGGTTAACGTAGACGTTGGCTGATCCGCCGCCGATGGGGATCGTCGCGCCGGTGGCCGTTTTGCAGGCGAAGGACCAGGCGTTTATCGACCAGCCCAGCAGCAGCAGGGTGGTGAACAGGGGAATAATTTTTTTCATCATGATGCTCTCCTGGCTCAGGCGTAGGTATAGGTGACGTTAATCACCGCCTGAATGGTGCCTTGCGTGGCGCCGCCGTTGACCGACAGGGCCCTGACCTGCAGCGGGAAGCGGGCGGACTGGCTGGCCTCATCCACCTGTACCGACTGGCTGCTGCCGTTGTTCAGCGTGGCGCCGTCCTCGCTCTGCAGTTCGAGCTGAATATTGCCTGCCGTCCCCTGGTTTTTGTAATAGCCGGTGCTGTCCGCGGTCCCGCTGAAGGTGGCCTTCACCCGTGAGGTACCGACGGGGCAGTTGCTGAGATCCAGCGCCACGCTGTGCCAGGCCGATGCCGAGCCCGCGCCGATCAGGCTGAAGGTGTAAAGATCGCCCAGCTCGACGGTGGCATTGACGGTGGAGACCGTGCAGGGTCTGGCCACCACCTTCCCGTTGACGGTGAGGGTGACATCGGCCGCCCGCAGGGAAGGGCTCGCGGTTAACAGGCCGGCCAGCAGCCAGCCCACGTGGGTCCATTTCATTGCAGCCTCCGCTTACTGAAATTCCAGGGTGAATGTCGCTGTCGCATTGACATGCCCGGCGGTGACGGGCACCTGGGTGGCCATCAGACGGGCGTAAAAGTTCAGGATGTTGGTCTGGCCCGGCGTCAGCGTGGTCCAGGCGATGGCTGACGACGGGGCATTGACGGGCAGCCGGGACTGCTGCTGGTCGAGAATCTCCACCCCCATTCCCGCCGCCGCCGAGGCGCCGGCGTCGAGTTTTAACAGGCTGGTATTGACGCTGTCCGCCACGCCGGTGAAGCCGACCTTCACCGCGGTGACGGAAGTGCCGCAGGGCGACAGCACGATACGGAACGGCACCGGCGGGGTCGTCGCCCCGACGGCGTAAAACTGCTTCGCGGCGTTGTCCTGCAAATCGACGGTGAACTCCTTCGACTCTCCGGCCACCGCGCAGGCGTTGTCGCGCACATAGCCGCTGATGGCGATCGTGCTGTCGGCAGCGAAGGCCAGCGGCGCGGCCAGCGTGAGCAGGGCGCCCAGCAGATACTGCGGTGTTCTCATCATCATCTCCTTAGCGACACGCGACGGACAGCTGGCTGAGCGCCTGCTGCCGGCTCTCCGGCGGCAGACGATAATCGGCCACGCACTGGGCGTCGGCGCCATCGCCCCATTTCACCCGCACCTTACCCGCCAGCGGCATCCCGCTGAGGTAGACCTGACCGTTATCCGCGACGATGCTGCCGCTCCGGTTGCTGTCGCTGGTGGCGAGGGCGCCAAACGGCACCGGTTTGCCGCGATGGGTCAGCGTCATCAGGATCTTCATCCCCACCTGGGCGTTAAAGCTGGCGCGGACGATCGCCCCATGGGTAGGCACCACGCTGACCACCGCATCATCAAGGTCGACATTGTCCGCCAGGGTATTAGTGTCCAGCGCGACCCGGTTTTCGCGATACTCGGTGGCATACGGCAGGACGGCATATCCGCGCCAGTCGGTGCGTACCCCGGTCTGGTTTTCCACCTTCACGCCGCCGGCGCCGGGGGCTTTCACCAGCACCACGGTATCGTTCAGCGGCTGGCTCAAGGTGATGCCGTTGGCGTGCGCCAGCACGCCGCCGCTGACCCCGTAGTAAAGCTGTTTAAAGCCATCGCTGCGGCTGTAGCCGACGTTGGCGTTGCCGTAGCCGCCGCGGTAGTTGAGCGCGGTATAGCCGGTGCTCCCGTTGTCGCCGTTGCCGCCGCCGGCATAGCCGGTTTGCACGCTATAGCTGAGGTTGTTGTCATCAAGCAGGGTGCCGTACAGGCCCGCCAGATTGGTCATGCGGCCATTGAGATCGTGCGACAGGCTGTAGCTGGCGCTGGCGTGCCGCCAGACCGAACGGCTATCGGAGCGCAGCCAGTGGCTGAAGGGGATATTGACGTTAACCGCCAGCATCTGATCGCGTCCCTGCTGCCAGGCGTTTTTCGTCAGGCTGTAGCTTAGCGACCAGTTGATATCGTCTACGGCGGCGTTGAGGCCGGCCTGCAGTTGCTCATCGGCATCGTCGGTGCCCCAGTAAGTCTGGTGGCTGCCGCTCAGATAGAGGGTGGCGGTGCGCCCCAGCTGTTGGGTCACGCTCAGTTGCACCTTGCCGCGTTTGCTGTAAGCCAGATTGTAGTAGTCGGTAAATTTGGGTTTCACCTGGATAACCCCGTCCTGAGTTTCCACGCTGTAGCCGCTCATCCGGCGGTAGGTGGTATCGGCAAAGTTATAGTAGCCGCGGGTGGAGTAGCGGTAGCCCACCAGCTGCAGGTTGGTGCCGGTCTCATCCAGTGACTTGTTATAGAGAAAGCGCACCGACTGTCCCTGATGCTCGCTGTCGTCAGGCAGGGTGGCGTTGGCCTGGGTGATATCCAGCGACAAGGCGCCGAAATAGCCCATGTTTTTCCCCACCCCGAGGTTAAAGGCGCGATAGCGGTCCGCCAGCTGGGCGCCGCCGTACAGGGTCCAGCCGGCCGGCAGGCCATGCATGGCCGTGCTCTGGAAAAAATCGGGCGTTTCCTGCTGGCTGTTGCCGCTGCGGTACTCCCCGGCGGAGAGGGCGAAGCGGGTATGGCCTTCGCGCTGCAGCACCGGCACCGTTGACCAGGGCACGCTGAAGACCTGGCGGGTGCCATCCGCTTCTTTAATGGTGACCTGCAGATCGCCGCCGTTGCCCGCGGCGTAGAGATCGTCGATGGTAAACGGCCCCGGCGGCACCGTGCTCTGGTAGATTTCGTAGCCGTTTTGTTTGACTGACACCTGCGCGGTGCCGCGGGCGATCCCGTGGATCACCGGCGCGAAGCCTTTCTGGCTGTCCGGCAGCATATTGTCATCGGAGGCCAGCTGCGCGCCGCGGAAGTTGATCCCGTCGAAGACATCGCCGTTGGTGTAGCTATCCCCGAGGGTAAGCCGCGACCGCAGGGGAATGATGTCCCGCTCAAGCCAGCTGTTGACGTGCTGCCAGCGGTTCTCATTGGATGAGGCGCTGCCGCCGCTGCTGTAACTCCAGGTGCTGTTATCGCGCAGGCGCCAGGCGCCGAGGTTCAGCCCGCTCTGCAGATTCAGATAGGCGTAACGGCTGTTCCCCCCGGTGGCGTTATGAACGTTATTGCCGGTGAAGTTATAGTTAATCAGCCCGGCGGTGATGCCGTTATCCCATAGCTCCGGCGGAATATAGCCGCGGGCGTGGCTGCCCATAAACGCCTGGGGTACGGTGAGATACAGGCGCTGCTGGCCGACATCGAAGCGGGTGGTGGCTTCGCTGATGAGCGTCGTTAGCGGCACGCAGGCCTTACTGTCCAGGGCCGCCATGCCCGTCACCCGTCCGGTATCCACCCCCATGCTCGCCAGCTGGCCGCGGGTCAGGCAGGGCGACAGGCCATGGCCCTGCGCATCGGCCTGGAAAGTAACGTCCCGGGTAGTCATATAGCCGTTATTGAGGTAAATATCGACGCGATAGGTGCCCGGCGGGACCTCCTGGCCTTTTTCAAATCCCGACAGGTCTGCCACCGCCGCCGGATCGTCAGCTAAAAAGCGGGGGTTAAAATAGAGGTCCGCCTGCGCGGCAAACGGCTGCGAGCAGAGCCACAGCGTCAACGCCGGCGTAATCAGGCGCCGGGCGCTTGGGCGACCCCCATGGTCCAGTCCATATTTTCGATGTGACATAATCCCTCCGGTCCGACGTTGCCCGGCAGTCAGTGCTTCTGGTCATGCGCAGCGTGGCCCGCGCGGCGGGGCACACCAGAGTTAACGCAGTACGCCATTCATTTTCGGCGTCAGCGCGCCGTAATCGTTAATGGTGCGATAGGTGATGGTGCTGCCGGCATCCGCGGGCAGCTTGACGCTGGTTTTGCCCATCGGCGGCACCAGGGCGTTTTCCAGAATGCGCGTTCCGGCGTTCAGTTCGGTCACCGTCAGGTAATAGGGGGTGGGATTAGTCAGCGTTAGCGACGATCCGTTGCGGCTAAAGGTCAGCTTGTCCGGCGCCTGATCCGGGGGCAGGGCCAGTTTTGCCGGTCGGTAGTAGAGCTTGATGCGGCTGATAATCGCCAACTGGAGGGTGTTGTCGCTGAGCTTCGATTTATCCATTGAAGGAATGGCCTTCACGTTCATCCAGAACAGGCTTTCCCGATCCTGCGGCAGCTGGTTATTGGTCGCGTCGATAATGCGCAGGGTGTTCTCTTTTTTGCCCTGCATGGCAAACAGGGGGGGAGTGATAACAAACCGGCCGTCTCGCTGCCCATCGGCATTTTCCACCCATGACTGAATAAGCCAGGTGCTGTTGTCGTCGTTATTGGTGACCGCCAGCTGGACCTGTTTCTGACCCGCCGGGTAGATGACCCGGGTCGCGCCCAGCGCGACGCCCGCGTGCGCGCTGGCGCTCAACGCGCCGGCGGCGAAAAGCGCACATCCCGTCAGTATGCCGCGTATCGTCGTTGCCGTTTTTCTCACATTATCTCCTTGTCTGCTCACGGTGTTGTCCTGCTGGTCTGCGGGTTGATTACTGATAGGTTAATGAGAACCAGGCCTGGGCGTTGGCCGCCCCGCCGGTGACCTGGCGTCCGGTCGCCCGATATTTGGCGACGAAATTTAGCGTCGTCGGTCCGCGGTAGAGCGCCACCCAGCGATCCGGTGGACGATTGAGGGGCAATTGCTGGCCCTGACTGTCGAACAGCGCAATGCCTATCCCGCTGGCGATCCCCGGGCCTTCGCCCACCGACAGCACATCGGGGTTTTTGCCGTCAGCCACGCCGTGAAATGCCACCCCGACATGCTGGCTGACCGCCGTACTGCAATCCTGTAAATGAATCGCGAAAGGGATCGGGTTGCTGTCTTCGCCCACGTCGTGAAATCGGTTACTGCTGATCTGTCCCAGATTGACCGTCATCTGCCGATCGCCGGCTTCAACGCGGCAGGAACTGGCCATGATCAGGCCCTGAAAGCGCATGCTCCCTCCCGGCAGCGTGACGTTCCACTGATTACCGGCCAGCGCCAGCGGAGGCAGCAGCAGTAGCAGACCCGATTTCATTCCCTGCATCGTTTCACCCCGGTTGCAAAATTAAGCGTGGGCCCTCCTGGCCCGGATGGCTTCCTTGCCTGATGGTTGCCTTACTCGTACTGCACTTTGAAGGTGGCGTCCGCGTTCGCGATACCGGCGGTCGCGGCGCCAGTGGCGTAGTAACGCGCCTGGAACGGAATGATGTTGGTGCCGTCATTCAGGGTGGTGGCTGCGCTGAAGGTGGCGCCGTCCAGCGCCAGCGGCGTGCCGGTGTTGTCGAGGATCTGAACGCCGACGTTGGTCGCGCTGCCGGCGGCAGAGTTTTGCAGCGCCAGAACGGTGGTATTGCTGCTGTCGATAGCCGTACCGGCGAAGGCGACGGACGCTTTGGTTGCTACCGTGGTGTCGCAATCATCCAGCTGAATGTTGAAACCGACGGACGAACTGGTGCTCCCCGCCGTGGCCAGCTTCGCGGAACGCACCTGGCCCAACTGAACGGTTTGATCGATAGAGCCGGCATCCACCGCACAGGCCGCGTTAACGACTTCCCCTTTAAAATGGACGGTCCCGCCGTTAACCGTGGTGGTATCGGCCAGGGCCGCCGCGGAGCTCAGAGACAGGGCTGACACAACAATCATTGCCAGTGTTTTGATTTTCATACTGTTTTCCTTTGAACGATGTCGAAATAACGAACCGGATTGGCAGCCGTTGTGCCTTCCAGGCATTTCAGATTTCAGCCGAGTGGTCCGGCTGCCGGCTCTGCACAGTTTTCGCCCAACCGATGAGACAATTGGGGCCATTTTGACTCGTTGAGATAAATGATCTGATTTCCGTTTAATTACGCCTGTTTTATGGTGTTAAGTTCTGAGAAATGTTGTTTATATGGATGTTTCATCTTTGGTTGTTGGCGGAGTGCGAAAGGAAGAGCGATGCCGCTGGCGAAGGCGCGTCGATGCCCCGGGAGGTCAGGGTGAGAAAAGTGCGTAATTGATGTTTTAAAAATGATTTAAAATCAGATGATTATGAATTTTTTTTGCAGAAATATGGCGTGGTGAGTTGCAAAATATGTCAAAACATTTTTATGATATAAACAGTTTGGCCCCAATTGACCTGTTCACGGTTTATTTTTTTAATTAAATTCAATCGGTTGTATCAATTCCCGCTTCCGCATTGTTTTCTCCAATAAGATTATTTCTTTCCCATATTCCGGCAAAACGCGCCGCATTGCTGGCGGTGTAGCGCACCGTGTGTCGAATATTACGATGACCGAGATAATCCTGGATCAAACGGGTATCTGTCCCTCTTTCCGCCAGTTCGTAGCCGCAGGCGTGACGCAGCATATGGGGGTGGGTCTGCGTTACGGTACCTGCCTTTTCCCCGGCGGCGCGAATAATACGATATGCCTGCTGGCGTGAGAGCGGGGTACCGCGACGGGAGATAAACAGCGCGTCGGTTTTGGCCGCCGCTTTCCAGCCGGCGCGGACCTGACTCCAGCGCTCAATAGCCTCACGTTCATCAAAGCGCAGCGGGTGAATAGTCGAAAAACCGTTCTTCAACCGCCGCACATTGACCCGGCCTTCCCGTAGATCCAGATCGTGATAGTGCAGATCCAGCAGTTCGCTGATGCGCATCCCGTGGCGAAAGGCGAGCAGGATGAGGCAGTAGTCCCGCTCGCCGGTGGCGCCCTGACGCGCGGCCTGCATCATAGCCTGAACTTCTTTGGCGGTAAGAAAACGACGTCGGTTCACAATAGTTGCTCCTGAAAAAGATGTGAGGGGTCGTCATGGCGAAACCATACGCCATGACGGAAAAGATCCGGAATGCGAGAACGGTACAAGGTGAAGGCGATTAACCACGCATAGATAGCATATTATATTTACAGCCAGTCAAAATATCGCCTGGCGATAATTCTTAATTTTAGAGATTTTAAGCAAGGCCACAATAGATCTGCTCGGGTTTCATAGCATGTGCATAAAATAAAAGGTTTTTTTCAGGCGATAGATTTTAAAAATAGCGGGATGGATTTTTAGCCAACAATAAATAGTCACGGCAAAACCGGAATTTATGCAGGGTTAATTGAACGATGTGACCGCAGGATTAAATAAGAACTTGCGGGAACAGTAATCATAATTAACCGAGGGTTAATTTATTGATATTTAATTTCCCCGCAACGCGGTACAACGCCATCCGTGGCGTCAGGCTTACTGAAGCAACGACAGGCGCTGTTTGTCGCGCGTATTGTCCCAGATACCATAGAAGCGTCCCGCGTTGCTGGCGGTATACCAGACGGTATGGCGAATATTGCGGTGTCCGAGATAGTCCTGGATCAGGCGGGTATCGATACCCATATTGGCCAACGCAAAGCCACACGAGTGACGCAGCATGTGCGGGTGGATCTCCAGCGGCAATCCCGCCTGGTCGCCAGAAGAGGCGATAATCTGATAGAACTGCTGGCGGGAAAGGGGATTGCCTTTGCGGGAGAGAAACAGCCACTCGCTGGCGGCCTGCGGCCAGGTGTTGCGAATGGCCAGCCAGCGCTTTAGGGCGTGGATCTCTTTATTCAGCAAAGGGTGGGTGGTCGAGAACCCCTTTTTTAGCCGATGGATATAAACGCAGCGGGAAGCAAGGTCGATATCGGATATTCGCAGGCGACAGATCTCGCTGGCGCGCAGACCATGGATGAAGCACAGCAGCGTCAGGCAATAATTACGTGCGGCGTAGGGACCGCTATCGGCGGCTTTTAGTAGCGACTCGATTTCATTCTGAGTCAGGAAGTTCCTTTTTTTAATATCGGCGTTATTCGTCATGGTGTTCCCTTTTATGGCAGGCAAATATTACGCTTTCCGGGCCTGCGTCAGGTCATTGTTAAATGCGACTGCCTTTTTATTTTTAAACAGCGTGCTGATAACGTTTTTATTTGCTACGGGTGCACGCAGTATCATGGGCTATCGCCATCCCCTGCGATAAGACGCCGCATGCTGAAGGGTAAAGAAAGGGTTAGCTGGTTGAACTGGCGAATCTTTCCTGGAGGTTTCCACGTCCTGTACATCCCTGATCCTCTTGATGATGCCCACGTGATGATGAAGGCACTGGCTTCCGGCCACGGCAAGGCGGCCATCAATGCCGTCATGATTTATTTCCCGGCTGTCGGGGCGGCACGGCGTCAGCCAGCCGGCCGCCCGTATCTCAGCGACGGGAATGGCATGAGTAATTTCTCAGACAGAATACAACCTTGAACCGTCTGGATAGCATTCACTGCAAAACTACAACAGTGATTAAACCATACTGCAAAAAGCCTGGGGATAATAGCCATTGTCTCTGTAAGGGCACTTTACGTCTTATTTAAAGGGTTGAGCTTAATCTTAATAGTGCAGTGGTAGCAGCGGGCGGTAATCGGCGGTAGCGGTGATATCAGGCTGTGGGTATTAGTAGCCATGGACTGCGGACCGGTTGCGGGTAATATTCTGCTGCAAGCTAAGAATAAAGAGCAGGCAGGGCTGGACGCGACGGTCCGGCGTCACAGGCGGAGTGAAAGGCTCCGGTGGCAGAAGACCTCGATCTGACATTCGCCGGAGCAGGCTGACTTACCATTTTTCGTCGCGGGCTTCCTGACGACCTTCGCGGCGGTTTTCCCGCTTATCGTGACGGCAGCTGGCGTTGCTTTGATTGTTGTTGCTGACGCACTCTTGCTTGGTTTCACGGCCCTGCTCGCGGCTATCCTGGCGGATATCGCGGGCGTCCTGGCGCTGGTCGCTGCGCCAGGTCGCCTGCGCCGAAAGCGAGGGCGTCAGCAGCGCGACGCACGCCAGGGCGAGTAAACATCTTTTCATCGGAGTGGTCCTGTTAATGCATGTATTAAATAAATAGCAGTTAATGAATATTCGTGCCTGATGCGCAGGATGATAAAGTACATAAAGTGCCAGGATAGCGATAACTGATTTATTTTTATCTGTTTTTAGACGTGTAACGACTGCTCTTATATGTTATTCAGGGTGCCAGCATTAAAAACAAACGTCTGTGGTATGCTGAAGAGAGTAAAGTGCTTTGTGCAAAGATAGGGCAGAGGGTAGGTACAGGAGCCCGCTGATGCTGATAATGCGGAGCCTTGTGACCTCGAGCATTGACGAGAAAAACGCCGACAAATCATCCATCCTTGAAAACAGGCACTATTGTTCGCCGGGCATGAGATTGTCGTCCGGTGGTTCATCTCTTTTCACCATGGCATAACGATGATGATTCCGATTGCGCAGCGCGACTGGCGCCTGCTGGTCGCCGGGAGCGGCGGCCTTCTTCTGCTGGCCGCCGGCGTCACCTTGCACAGCCACTGGAGCGACTTTCTCCAGTGGTGCCTCGCCACGCAAATTACCCTGCATCGCTATCTGGTGATGTACCTTTTGCTGCTGAACAACCATCAGTACAGCGGCGGCGTCTGGCTGCTGGTGGGCGCATTTCTTTACGGCGTGCTGCACGCTATCGGACCGGGCCACGGTAAGTTTATCGTCACCACTTACCTGAGCACCAACCAGGAGAGCCTGACCGCGGCGCGGGTGGTGCCTTTTCTCGGCAGCCTGCTGCAGGGCGTGAGCGCCATCCTGTTTGTCTATATTCTCGCGGTGGGGCTGAATCTGGCCGCCGGCGATCTCAGCGCCAGCCGCTGGTACGTCGAGAAGATCAGCGCCCTGACCATCGCCGCCTTTGGGGTTTACGTTATCTGTCGCGCGCTGCAAAGCCTGCGGCCGGGTAAAACAAGGATACGCGCCCTGAGGCCGGCGCATCAGCATGATGCCGCGTGCGGCTGCGGGCACCACGGCGTGGGGCAGGACCTGCAGGGCGCCGACTGGAAGACACGTCTGGGCGTGGTGCTGGCTATCGGCGCCCGGCCCTGCAGCGGAGCGATTATGATCCTGCTGTTCGCCAACGCGCTGGGGATCGTCAGCTGGGGCATCGCCGCGGTGATGACCATGGCGCTGGGCACCGCGCTCTCGATCCTCGGTCTATCGCTGGCGGTGCACTATGCCCGTCACCGTACCGTCAACCGGCTGACGGCGACCAGCCGTCCGCGGCCCTGGCTGGTGCCGCTGGTGAAGATCCTCGGCGGGCTGGCGCTGATCCTCTTTGCCGCCGGGTTGTTTTTCACCGTGGTGCCGATCAGCGCTAACGGCGACTTTATCGCCGCGGGCTGTTAACGGCTTTCCAGCAGGCGCATCAATATCCGCAGCGCCTGATCCAGCTGCTGGCGCTCGCCATCGCTGAGCTCCGCCAGCAGCTGCCGTTCATTATCGACATGGGTCTCCACCGCTTCATCGATGCGCTCACGTCCCGCGGGCGTCAGGGCGACCAGCATACTGCGGGCGTCTTCCGGATTGGGCAGGCGGGTAATAAACCCGCGTTTTTCCAGCGCCTTCAGGCGATGGGTCATGGTGCCGGAAGTGATCATCAGCGTGGAGAAGAGCTGGGTCGGCGAAAGAATGAACGGCGCCCCGGCGCGGCGCAGCGTCGCCAGCATGTCAAACTCCCAGCGCACCAGTTCGTGGCGCGTAAAAGCCACTTCCACCTGCGGCTCCAGCAGCATGGCGCACCGTTTCAGACGGCCAATCGGCCCCATTGGGCTGCAGTCGAGGTCCGGTCGCTCCCGTTGCCACTGGGCGAGAATCCGATCAACGGCATCGATCGGCGGTGATTTGTCCATGAGTGCTCACTTGTCTTGATATCAAGATAATTGCGGGTACATACTTGAGGCACCAATTTAACTTGAAGTGAAGATAAAATCATGGCTTTTCTCTCGCGTAGTCTGATGCTCGACCTGCTGCTCACGGCGCTGGCGCCCGCTATCTGGGGGACGACCTACATCGTCACCTCCCAGTTTCTTCCCCCTGACCGGCCGTTTAATGCCGCACTGCTGAGGGTGTTGCCGGCAGGTATCGCCCTGCTGATCTGGAGCCGCCGCTTTCCGCAGCGCGGCGAATGGCTAAAGCTTATCGTTACCGGCATCTTAAATATCGGCGCGTTTCAGGCGCTGTTGTTTATCGCCGCCTATCGCTTACCCGGCGGGCTGGCGGCAGTGATTGGCGCGATCCAGCCGCTGCTGGTGATGCTTCTCGCCTGGTGCGTAGACCGGCAGCGCTCGCCCTGGCTGGCGGTATTCTCAGCCCTTGCCGGCATACTCGGTATGGCCATGCTGCTGCTGTCGCCGCGCACCGTCCTCGACCCGCTGGGCATCGGCGCGGCGTTTCTCGGGGCGATCAGTATGGCGCTGGGCACCTGGCTCTCCCGCCGCTGGGCGCTCTCCCTGCCGATCGTCGCGTTAACCGGCTGGCAGCTGGCGATCGGCGGGGTGGTGCTGGCGCCAGTGGCGCTGATCGTTGACCCCCCTTTGCATCAGGTGACTGCGCTGCAGGCGGCCGGCTATCTGTGGCTGTGCGTGGCGGGCGCCATGCTGGCCTATGGCCTGTGGTTCCGGGGGATTGGCCGCCTCTCGCCGGTGGCGGTGTCGGCAATGAGCCTGCTGAGCCCGGTGACCGCCGTGGTGCTGGGGTGGATTTTCCTTGGACAAACGATCCAGGGGATGGCGCTGGTCGGGCTGATCGTGGTGCTGGCGAGCGTATTGTCTATTCAGCGTGTGCTGGCGCGCCAGGCGGCGGGGGCAAAAACGAAAAAAGCCCCATAACGGGGCTCGACATTGCTGTGTGCGGGGTAGGCGGCGGGAGCCAGACCAGCCGCCCACAGGCGGCCTGTCCGGCAGCTCCCTCTGCAACCATTCGCTTATTTAGAGAGCTCGGCGGTCATATGGACCTGGTTGCCGGTGTACGCTTCGGTGATGTGGTAGGAAGCGCCTTGTTCTTTCGCAATGGTCGCGATTTTCGCTTCTGCGCTGTCCAGGGTATCTGCTGTTACGCTCACCGGATGAGCGAAGCTAGCGAAAGAGACCAGGGAGAGCATACCGGCAGCGGCGAGTAATTTTACGTTTTTCATGGTGTTTGTCCTTTTAACTTTTATGGTGGAAAGCGTGTTTGCTTTCGATGGACTTATAATAAGTCTGCTAACTATAACGCGCGTGGCAAAAAGTGCGATTTAGATCACATTTTTATGGCGGTTTGATAATGGGGAAATGAACCTTTCTCTATTTTTTGATTTAAAAACAACGCATTAGAGATTTATTTCTGCAGGGGATATCACGCGGACTGCCTGTGCTCAGAGTGTGGAATGCGCCTCATTTACGCGGTTACCATTCATTGTGTGAATTGTTTGGGCGGTTTTTAACCGCCGTCATGGCGGATTCGGACGATTCGCAATAGCCCTCTGGCGGCCATTTCGGCATGCTGAGGTGGCCCTTTCTCTCGCGCCCTGGCGTCAGGCTTTCCGTGCTGTAAACAACCACCACCCCGTTTTCACCTATCAATAATTATTTATTAATAGCCATTGGGTATATGTTATATAACTTAATGAAACGTGAACAAATGTATATTTGTCGGCGAATAAATAGCATTCTTTGACGCCGATAGCACCAGCGAACTTATATTTTTTGGTTCGTTACCTGACGCCTTAAATATTGCGGCTCCCGGTCAGTCGAAGATTCTATTAGCAGTGGCATAAATCAGCATCGCCTGATGTTTCTGGTTCTATGCGAATTCACAGTGTGCTCATTGATTCGTAATTCACTCTGACAAGGAAATGGCAATGAAAAAGGTTCTTCTCTCTGCAGCAATGGCAACCGCGTTTTTTGGCATGACTGCTGCCCATGCAGCTGATACCAATGTTGGCGGCGGCCAGGTTAATTTCTTCGGTAAAGTTACCGATGTATCCTGTACTGTTTCTGTTAACGGCCAGGGCAGCGATGCGAACGTTTACCTGTCTCCGGTAACCCTGACTGAAGTTAAAGCGGCAGCAGCGGATACTTACCTGAAACCGAAATCTTTCACCATTGACGTCTCTAACTGCCAGGCGGCTGACGGCACCAAACAGGATGACGTAAGCAAACTGGGCGTAAACTGGACCGGCGGTAACCTGCTGGCTGGCGCAACCAGCAAACAACAGGGCTACCTGGCGAACACCGAAGCTTCCGGTGCTCAGAACATCCAGCTGGTGCTGTCTACTGACAACGCTACCGCGCTGACCAACAAAATCATCCCGGGTGACAGCACTCAGCCGAAAGCGAAAGGCGATGCTTCCGCTGTAGCCGATGGCGCGCGTTTCACCTACTACGTAGGCTACGCCACCAGCGCGCCGACCACTGTGACCACCGGTGTGGT
Organism: Klebsiella sp. 2019SCSN059; assembly: GCF_021739525.1. Taxonomy (NCBI): domain Bacteria; kingdom Pseudomonadati; phylum Pseudomonadota; class Gammaproteobacteria; order Enterobacterales; family Enterobacteriaceae; genus Klebsiella; species Klebsiella sp. 2019SCSN059. Next base: position 104,768 of record NZ_JAKKOM010000003.1, read on the forward strand.
AAACAGCTACGCGACTTACGAAATTACTTACCAGTAATTCCGTCAGAAAATAAAACTGCCCCGCGATGGGGCAGTTAATAACAATAATAAAGCGGCAATGTCCGCCGCTTGTATTTTTATTCTGAGGTCAGCATGAAGCGTATTGCCCTTTTTTTCTGTTTCATTTTTAGTTTTGCGGCCCATGCCAACAATATTATTGTTAACGGTACCCGCTTTATTTATCCAGGAAATGAAAAAGAAATAACGGTACAGCTTTCAAATAACGCCGACCGTCCGGCGCTGGCGCAGGCCTGGCTGGATAACGGCGATGCCGATGCCACACCGGATACCATTACCACCCCGTTTATTATCACCCCGCCGATTTCGCGCGTTGACGCCAAGAGCGGCCAGACGCTGCGTATTAAGCTCGGCAGCAGCGCCGGTCTGGCGAAAGATAAAGAGTCGCTGTGGTGGCTGAATCTGCTGGAAATTCCGCCGGTGGTGGCTGATCAGAAAAATGAAGGCCAGAACGTGCTGCAGCTGGCGATCCGTTCCCGCTTTAAATTTATTTATCGTCCTGCCGGGCTGGGCAACCGCGATGCGGCGGCCGAGAAGCTGACCCTGACCGCCAGCGGCAGCAGTCTCGCCATCAACAACCCGACGCCGTTCTACATTACCGTCAGCCGTATTTCCCGCGACGGCGGTAAAGCCCTGAACAGCAAAACCGTGATGCTGGCGCCGCAGTCCAGCCAGACGGTGGTGCTCTCCTCCGCCGTCAACCGCGGCGAAACCCTGACCGTTAACAACATTAATGACTATGGCGCCGATGTCGCAGTGAAAGTGGCCGTTAAATAAGGGAAAAGCTAATGAAGCAGAGGTCATTCTGCCCGGGAAGATTAAGCACCGCGATCGCCATCGCGCTGTGCTGCTTTCCGCCATTTTCCAGCGGACAGGAAAACCCGGGAACGGTATATCAATTTAACGACGGCTTTATTGTCGGCAGTCGCGAAAAGGTCGACCTGTCACGCTTCTCGACCAGCGCGATTACCGAAGGCACTTACTCCCTTGACGTCTACACCAACGACGAATGGAAAGGGCGCTACGATCTGCGCATCGCGCGCGACACAGACGGTAACCTTGGGGTCTGCTACACCAAAGCGATGCTGACGCAGTACGGCATCGCGGCGGAAAAGCTCAATCCGCAGCTGAGCGAACAGGAAGGCTATTGCGGTAGCCTCAAATCCTGGCGCAACGAAGACAACGTCAAAGACAACCTGGTCCAGTCCTCCCTGCGGTTGAACATTTCAGTGCCGCAGATCTATGAAGATCAACGCCTGAAAAACTATGTCAGCCCGGAGTTCTGGGACAAAGGCATTACCGCGCTCAATCTTGGCTGGATGGCCAACGCCTGGAACAGCCACACCTCTTCGGTCGGCGGGTCGGATAACAGCAGCGCCTACCTTGGCGTCAACGCCGGTCTGTCGTGGGACGGCTGGCTGCTGAAGCATATCGGTAACCTGAACTGGCAGCAGCAGCAGGGTAAAGCGCACTGGAACAGCAACCAGACCTATCTCCAGCGGCCGATCCCGCAGATCAACTCCATCGTCAGCGGGGGGCAGATTTTTACCAATGGCGAATTTTTCGACACCATCGGTCTGCGTGGGGTCAACCTCGCCACTGATGACAATATGTTCCCGGACGGCATGCGCTCCTATGCCCCGGAAATTCGCGGCGTGGCGCAGAGCAACGCCCTCGTCACCGTGCGTCAGGGCAGCAACATTATCTATCAGACCACCGTTCCGCCGGGGCCGTTTACCCTGCAGGATGTCTATCCATCCGGCTATGGCAGCGATCTTGAAGTCTCGGTAAAAGAGGCGGATGGCTCGGTGGAAGTGTTCAGCGTGCCTTACGCCTCCGTTGCTCAGCTGCTGCGTCCGGGCATGACCCGCTACGCGCTCTCCGCCGGTAAAGTGGACGACAGCGGGCTACGCAACAAGCCGATGCTCTATCAGGCGACCTGGCAGCACGGGATCAATAACCTGCTGACCGGCTACACAGGGGTCACCGGCTTTGACGACTATCAGGCCTTCCTGGTGGGCACCGGGATGAACACCGGGATCGGCGCGCTCTCTTTTGACGTCACCCATTCGCGGCTGAAGAGCGATACCCATGATGACTCGGGGCAGAGCTATCGCGCCACCTTTAACCGCATGTTCACCGATACCCAGACCAGCATCGTGCTGGCGGCGTATCGCTACTCGACGAAAGGTTATTACAACCTCAACGATGCGCTGTACGCCGTCGATCAGGAAAAAAACAGCCGCAGCAACTATACGCTGTGGCGGCAAAAAAACGGCATGACCTTCACGGTGAACCAGAACCTGCCGGAAGGCTGGGGCGGGTTTTATCTCAGCGGTCGTATTTCCGATTACTGGAACCGCTCCGGGACCGAGAAGCAGTATCAGGTCAGCTACAACAATTCGTTTGGTCGTCTCTCCTGGTCGGCGAGCGCCCAGCGCGTCTATACCCCGGACAGCTCCGGCCATCGCCGCGACGATCGCATTTCACTCAACTTCAGCTACCCGCTGTGGTTTGGCGATAACCGCACCGCCAACCTGACGTCGAACACCTCGTTCAACAACTCGCGCTTTGCCAGCTCGCAGATTGGTATCAATGGCTCGCTGGACAGTGAAAACAACCTTAACTACGGCGTGTCGACCACCACCGCCACCGGCGGTCAGCACGATGTGGCGCTCAACGGCAGCTACCGTACGCCATGGACCACCCTCAACGGCAGCTATAGCCAGGGCGAAGGGTATCGTCAGAGCGGCATTGGCGCCAGCGGGACGATGATCGCCCACAGCGGCGGCGTGGTGCTCTCGCCGGAAAGCGGCTCGACGATGGCGCTGATTGAAGCCAAAGACGCGGCCGGCGCCATGCTCCCGGGATCGCCGGGCACCCGCGTGGACAGCAACGGTTACGCCATCCTGCCGTATCTGCGCCCGTACCGGATCAACGCCGTCGAGATCGACCCGAAAGGCAGCCATGACGACGTGGCCTTCGATCGCACCGTGGCGCAGGTTGTGCCGTGGGAAGGCAGCGTGGTTAAGGTGGCGTTCGGCACCACGGTGCAGAACAACCTCACCCTGCAGGCGCGCCAGGCGAACCATGAGCCGCTGCCGTTCGCGGCGAGTATTTTCTCCCCCGACGGCAAGGAGATCGGCGTCGTCGGTCAGGGCAGCATGATGTTCATCAGCGATGCGAACGCCAAACGTGCGATTGTGAAGTGGAGCGGCGGTCAGTGTTCGGTGGATCTGGGACAGCAAACAACAAAGGATAGCGTATGTCGCTGAGGAAATTACTGACGCTTTTTATCGTCTTAATGGCGCTGGGCACCACCTCGTCCTGGGCCGTCTGTACGCGTCTCTCTTCGCCAACGGTGATGCTGGACATGGTGGTGGGCAGGGTGGTGGTGCCCCCGGATCTGCCGGTGGGCTCGGTGATCCTCACCCGTGACTGGACGATGAGCGCCCCGGGCGGGGCGAGCTATCGCTGTACCTCCGGCACCAACCGCTTCGCGGCGAAGATCGTCTCGCCAGGGGCCACCGATCTTGGGAATAAAATTTATTCCACCAACGTGCCGGGGATTGGTATGCGTTTCAGCCGCGGCGGCGCGACGGTGAATATCGTCTATCCCGACGTCTATTCGTCCCGGGTGTATAACACCACCAACTATTCCCTTGAAGGGTCACGTTTTACGCTGGAGATTATCAAAACCGCGGCAACCACCGGCAGCGGCACCCTCGCGGCGGGAAAATACACCTCCTATGACTGGGAGAGCGGCGGCAACCCGATCCTCGAAACCTATCTGAGCGCCAATGCGATCACCGTGGTCTCGCCCTCCTGTTCGGTACTGAGCGGGAAAAATATGAATGTTGATGTGGGCGCCATCAGACGCACTGACCTGAAAGGGGTGGGCACCACCGCGGGCGGGAAGGATTTTAATATCGATCTGCAGTGCAGCGGCGGCCTGAGTGAAACGGGATATGCCAACATCAGCACCTCTTTTTCCGGCACCCTGGCGACCAGCACCACCGCCACCATGGGCGCCTTGCTGAATGAAAAGGCCGGCAGCGGGATGGCGAAAGGCGTCGGCATCCAGGTGCTGAAGGATGGATCCCCGCTGCAGTTTAATAAGAAATATACCGTTGGCCGCTTGAATAATCAGGAGACCCGCTACATCACCATCCCGCTGCACGCGCGCTTTTATCAGTATGGCCCGACGACCAGCACCGGCGAGGTGGAGTCGCATATGATCTTTAACCTGACGTACGATTAATACGGGAGGGGGAATGAAGGGATTGCCGAAACATACTATCGCGTGGCTGCTGCTCTGCGGCAGCCTCGCCGCCCCCTCGGCGTGGGGTTTCGAGACCAATTATGACCGCGGACGGGTCGATTTTGCCGGGCGGGTGACGGATATTTCCTGCAGCGTCGCGCTCAATGGCGGCCAGCATGCCGGCAGCGGCAACGTCTGGCTGGCGCCGGTCAGCCTGGCGGAAGTGCACGATCGCGGGGCCGGCGCGTTTATGAAGCCGCAGCCTTTTACCCTGGCGCTGTCAAACTGTCAGCTGCGTCATGACGGCGGCGCCGCCTCGCAGGACGAGGTGCGGCGGGTCAGCGTTCGCTGGGTCGACGGTTTTTTACTGACGGCGGTCGGCAATGAGAACGCGGGCTATCTCGCCAATACCTTGCCAGACGGAGCGCAGAATATTTATCTGGCGCTGTCGACCAATGATAATAATACGCTGGATAAGAGTAATAAAATTGTCCCTGCGGACCCGCAGCAAAATCAGGTGCATTTGCAGGAAAGCGCGGTCAGCGGCGGCCTGTTCACCTATTATGTGGGCTACGTTTCGCCGACGCCGAAAAGCGCCACCAGCGGGCCAATTACCAGCTGGGCAACGTGGGAATTAGTTTATAATTAAGCGAGACGAAAAAGCCGGGCAAGCCCGGCTTTTTTATATGACAATATCGTCGGCAACCAGTTGTTCAATGCTGACTTCCTGCCAGTAATGCCCCTGAATAGCAAACCATTCCATACCCTGCAGCCATTTTTTATGGGCTTCGCTTTCCACGCCTTCAATAATCACGTTGTGATGATTGCGGGATAAAAAGGTGACCAGCGCATCCATCAGCTGACGGCCGGACTCTTTGCGCATCAGATGCCAGAAAAAATCTTTATCAATTTTGACATAGTCAAAATGATAACCGCTGATGGCGTTTATCCCCGCGTAGCCAGAGCCGAAGTCGTCGAGCCACAGCGAGGTATCCTGCGGGCTTTGCCAGGCGGCGAGGGAATTATTCAGAAGTTTCTCGGCGTTTTCGGTCACTTCAAAATGGACGCAGGTCAGGGCGGCAATTTTCTCTTTTATTTCCTTCTGGCGTAGCAGATTCAGGATATGGTCATCGACGTTAATGGTGGCGGAAATATGGTTACGTAAAAACCATGCTTTATGCTGTTCAATCAACGCCAGTTGCTCGAGAAAAATACGTTCACGAACCGCCGCGGTGGCATGGCGGAAAAAATATTCTGGCGAAACGGGAAGATTATCGAAGCGGCTTAAGCATTCAACTGCGACTAAGGTACCTTGTGGGGAAAACATTTTCTGAAAGACGTAGCGTACAGCGATATCATTACGAGATAAAATGTTGTCTTCGAATATTTTAGTGTTCATTATCCCTCTTCACGAGGTTAGTCAGACAATAAGCAGAGGATTGACTAATTATAGGCTACCTGATGGTTAATGGGAATGGCAGGAAATGTAAATCAACAGCGAATAAGTACGCTTTATCCGCTATTGATTTACCGCTGTAAAATTTAACATTGATGAAGGGCGGCAATACGCTGGTTCATCGTGCGGGAATTATCAATGCCCAGCTTTTGCATGATATGGATACGATGGCTGTGGACCGTTTTATGGGCAATGCCGAGCAGGGCGGCAATACGCTTATTATTATTGTTGGCAATCAGCAGTTCGAGGATCTGGCACTCCCGCGGCGACAGCTGTTTGCGCAATCGTCGCGGCGGCTGTTCGCTGGCGCCCTTCGCGCGCTGGATAATGGAAGTAAACATAGATAGCGGTGAGTTTTCGCTAATAATCATGGCATTATCGACAGTTATCAACTCTCGGCATAGCCCGGCAATGTCGCTTTTTACCATCAGCACCGGCTGCTGGCAGCGCTGCAGGGAAAGGCGGAGCGCATTCAGCAGATCAAGGATTCTGATGGCAGAAATATCCTTATTAATTAAATTGAAAATAACCGTTTGGGCCACAGGCAGATGTTTTCTCTGGATAACATCGTCATAGCCAAAACGGGTGGCATTTTCATGACTATCAATAAGGTAGTGATAGATTGAGTGACCAATGAGATTATCATTGGTGTACAGCAATATACTTTCCAAGGGTATCAGATTCTCTTTTTGCGCTTGGCTTCTAAGATCAGGTCCAGCAGAATCTTCTCTATTCTGCGCTGGTCGTCGAGATGACGGAACTTAAACTGGCAGGATATCTGATAATAGCTTTCGCTCTCTTCATTGGGATTGTCGAGGGTGATAATAATGACATTTTTTACCACCAGGTCGATGGTGATCTCGCCATATTCCGCCAGCATCAGTACGGCATTTTTCAGCAATGCGTTATGACTGAGAAATTTCAGGTTCGGCGTTTTGGTCATCAGCGCGCAACCGCCGTCCGAAATGTCTTTGATGTCGAAAAGATAGTTTTCGCCATTTTTATGGCGCCCGCGGCAATAAAAGTCATGCTCGTGGCGTAAACGAAAGCGGGGATCGCGGCGACGCTGCACGACCTGCAGGCATTCAGGCAAGGAAAAGGCGTAGCGGATACCTTTATCGACACCGCTATTGTCATGTTTTGTCAGGGCTGCATTAAACTCTATTTTCCCTGAATCGCTATGCAGTAGAAAACGAATTTTATGACCCGGTGGGATTTTGCGATGGGTCTGAATATGGAACTCGGCAAAGTCCACGCGCGTCAGTTGGGTTATGATACTGGTGTTGTTAAAAAATATTTCAATTTCAGTACGTTTGCGCAACTCCTCTCTGAAAATAGCAATAATTTCATACTTACTGGTCTTTATCGTTCCCTCTGTCATAGGCTTCCCTTGTAAATAGTTGTCGTGAGGCGTTTGATTTTTCTTATAGCAATAGCAACATTCTGATTGGGTTAATCAGATGTTTTTATGAGCGTTTGATGTTATTGACTATCTTTGCAGCCAGATTGATATGTATAAACTTGGAATTCGATATTGTGTTTCCTGTAATCAAGAGTTTCAAATTTTGGTCATGACAAAAACGACAACGGCCTCCAAGCTGGAGACCGGTCGAAGGAAAAAAACTTAAGTTTAATTAACGGGGATAATGAGAAAACGATCGTCGATCATGCCCCATTTGTAGGATCTATAGTGCCAGCAGTGTTGAGGTTTTTCCAGGCAAATATTGAGGAGGGAAGTCGTTCCCTCCATTTGGCCTGAGGGGTCAGGGATGCGTGCGATTGGCGATATTATCCAGGATGCGTAGCGCATCCGCTGGCAGAACCAGTCCGGCGGCGGCAATATTTTCCGCCAGGTGCGTGCGGGATGAGGTGCCGGGGATCAGCAGAATATTGGGCGCGCGCTGGAGTAGCCAGGCGAGGGCGACCTGCATCGGCGTCGCCTCAAGCGAGGCCGCGACCTCGTTCAGCTCCTGCGCCTGCAGCGGGGTAAAACCGCCCAGCGGGAAGAAGGGGACCCAGGCGATGTGCTGGGCGGCCAGCGCATCCACCAGCGCGTCGTCGGCGCGATGGGCAATGTTATAGAGGTTTTGCACGCAGACGATAGGCGTCATTTTCAGCGCATCCGCCACCTGCTTTGCCGTCACGTTGCTAAGGCCAATATGGCGGATCAACCCTCGCGCCTTCAGCTCCAGCAGGGTAGCGAGCGGCGCCTCCAGCGACCCCTCCACCGGGCCGTGGGGGCTCAGCATACTGCGCAGGTTCACCACCTCCAGCACGTCGAGCCCCAGGTGACGCAAATTGTCCTCGACGGCCTGGGTCAGTTCAGCGGGCGACATGGCCGGCAGCCAGTTGCCTTTCTCGTCACGGCGGGCGCTGACCTTGGTGACAATGCACAGATCGTCGGGGTAGGGGTGAAGCGCTTTGCGGATCAGCTGATTGGTCACATGGGGGCCATAGAAATCCGAAGTATCGATATGGTTTACCCCAGCTTCGACGGCGGCCTGCAGCACGCGCACCGCTTCTTCAGGATCTTTCGGCGGGCCGAAGACGCCGGGGCCGGCCAGCTGCATGGCCCCGTAACCCAACCGATAGACCTGGCGATCGCCGAGCGTGCCGCGACCGGATAAGGTGACACTGGACATAGGAACTCTCCTCACGGTGGCTAAGCCGTAAGTGTAATGCGCTCACAAGGAAGGGAAGGACGAGAATGTTGTCAGAATGTGCGACAGCGGCTCAGGCAAGCCGCTGTCGCCGGAGGCGGATTAGCCGAAGAACATCACGGAGACGCAGAGCAGGCCGACCACCAGAGTGATGGCGTTCCCCACCGAGCGATACGGCTTCAGCGCCGGGATAAGCCAAGTTGACAGCGTGGGCATGATAAACAGGATCATGGCGATAAGCGGTCCGCTGATGGCGTAGATCATCGAGATCGCATTCGGGTTGATAAAGCACACCGCAAAGGTGAAGGCGGAGACCAGCATGATCGACATCGCGCGGTTGAAGGCGCGGCTCTTGCGCACGCCCATCAGGCCCAGCGAGCTTTTGACGATTTCGCTGGCGCCTTCAATGACCCCGAAGTAGGTGCCGAGAAAGGATTTCGACATGGCGACCACGGCGACGATAATGCCGGTCACCGCCAGCCAGCCCGGCGCGCCGGGCATCATCGACAGGGCGGAGAGGATAGTCACCCCCTGATCGCGGGCGGTCTCAATATAGGTCGCCGGGATAGCCAGCAGGCAGCTGAAGACGAAAAACAGCACGCTGGCGCAGATGATGGTGTAGGCCACCTTCATGATTTTTTTGCATTTACCCATGGCCAGGTCGCCGTGTTTCTCCTGCTGGTCGATAGCAAAAGTCGAGATGATCGGCGTATGGCTAAAAGCGAAAACCATCACGGGTATGGAGATCCAGACCTGGTGGAGCGTCTGCGAGCTGAACTGCATCTGGCTGGTGAGATGTTCCGGATGCCAGTCGCGAATTAAATAGAGGGAGAGAAACAGAAAGCAGGCGATGAGCGGGAAGACCAGAAAGCCCATCACCTTGATGGTGATCTGCCGGCCCATGAGAAAGATCAGGTTAAGGACCAGCACCACGCCAAGACTCAGCAGCGCGCGTAGCGCAGGCGTCATCGGCGTGCGATGCGCCACCTGCTCGGCCAGCGAGTTGGTGATGGCCACGGCGTAGATCAGCACGACCACAAAGAAGGCGAGGAAATAGAGGCCGGTGATCAGGTTGCCAATTTTCTTACCATAGTAGTGATTGACTGCGCCGGTGATCCCGGTTCCCGGCGCGATATTGGCCGAGAGAATAAACTGGCTCAGCGCTTTGTGAGGCCAGTAGGTGAGCGGCCAGGCGACCAGCGCGGTGATGAAAAGGACGATGGCGCCAGCCGAACCCAGCTGGATCGGTAGAAATAGCGTCCCAGCGCCTACTGCAGTGCCATATAAGGCAAAACTCCATAGAGTTTCTTCTTTAGACCAAATTTTAGACATTATGCGACTTTATCAACCGTCAAACCAAAAAAAAGGAGTGCAATTTACCATATTTATGGTTCATCTGTTGCGATAGTTTTTGGTGATAAAGTCGCGGCGGATCGCGAAGGATCCGCCCCGGGGCTAGCCGCGTGCCGCCTGGCGCGGGCGGCGGTGACGGATCACGCGCTCGCGCAGGGTGTCCCAGACCCAGTTAAACGCCATGGTGTAGGGCAGGAAGAAGAGCATGAAGCCGATCTCCAGCATAAACGCCTGCAGTAGCGATACCCCCAGCACGATAGCCACCATGGTGACGCCGATGATAACAAAGCCGGTCTCGAAGCCGATCGCGTGCAGCGCCCGCACTTTCAGCCGGCGGGGGACGCGGGAGACCGGCCACAGGCGATCGAAAGCCGCGTTATAAATGATGTTCCATACCATCGCCAGGGTGGCGAGCAGAATGCTCAGCCCGCCCATCTCCACCACCGAACGCTGCATCAGCCAGGCGGCGGTGGGGGCGAGGATCAGCGTCGCCAGTCCTTCGAAGGTGATGGCGTGGATAACGCGTTCGGTGAGCGTCTTGCGCTGATGCGGGGTCTGTTGCATGGCGAGCTACCTCCAGTTTTAGCCTGAACAGGAAATTACCCGGCAGTTTATGGAAAAATATGATAAACAAAAGATAGAAACCATCGATAAAGTAGATACATCATGCGTTATTCACCGGAAGCGTTAACTGCCTTTGTCGAGGCCGTTGACAGCGGGTCGTTCTCCGCGGCCGCCCGTCGCCTGCGGAAAAGCCAGTCGACGATCAGTACCGCTATCGCCAACCTGGAGGCTGACCTCGGGGTGACCCTCTTCGATCGGGCTACGCGGCAGCCGACGCTGACGCCGCAGGGGGAGCAGGTGCTGAGCTATGTCAAAGCGATCCTCGCCGCCAGCGAGCGGCTGGATGAGCTGGCGGTGTCGCTGTCCGGCGAGACGGAGCCGCGACTGACCTTTGTGCTCTCGGACACCCTGCACCCGGACGTGCTGGAAGATCTGCTGGTGCAGTTTGACCGCCGCTTCCCTCATACCGAGTTTGAGTGTTTGATTGGGGAAGATGAGGACGTGATCGATCTCCTGCAAAAATCCCGCGCCCAGGTGGGATTGATTGAGGCGAGAGAGCGCTACCCGACCGATATCGGCAGCACCCGCCTGCCGCTGCAGACGGCGATGGGCATTTACGTGGCGCCTGACCATCCGCTGGCGGCGCAGGGCAAGGTTGTCTGGGATGAGCTGCGCAGCTGGCGCGAGCTGCGTTTGAGCACCTTTCTGGCCAGCGCCACGGAGCCTGCCGCCGGGCAGGTCTGGTCGGCGCCAAACTACCTGCTGCTGCTCAGCATGGCGGTGCAGGGCTTCGGCTGGTGCATTCTGCCCTGCGCCCTGGTGGCGGAGTTTGCGCCGCAGGGCGGGCTGGTGGCGCTCGATATCCCCGGCTGGCCGCGGGCGATTTCGGTGGATCTGCTGTGGAATAAGAAAGCGCCGCCCGGGGCGGCGGGCAGCTGGCTGCGTCAGCATCTGCAGCGGCCTGAACGTTAACAAATGGCTAATTCTTTGTGATTGGCCTCACTTTTTTTAAACAATTACAAAGTTTTTTGATAACAATTATCTAGTATATCGCTGTTTCTTTGCGCAAAAGCACGGGCAGGGGTAGAGGATGAAGGATGTCGTGATCGTCGGGGCGCTGCGAACGCCGATTGGCTGCTTTCAGGGCGCGCTATCGCGCCATTCAGCCGTTGAGCTGGGTAGCGTGGTGGTGAAGGCGCTGGTGGAGAAGACGGGAATCGATCCGCAGAGCGTGGATGAGGTGATCCTCGGCCAGGTGCTGACCGCGGGAACCGGGCAAAACCCGGCCCGTCAGTCCGCTATTCGCGGCGGGTTGCCCAACACTGTATCGGCTATCACCATTAACGACGTCTGCGGTTCCGGTCTGAAAGCCCTGCACCTCGCCACCCAGGCCATCCAGTGCGGGGAGGCGGACGTGGTGATCGCCGGCGGCCAGGAGAACATGAGCCGCGCTCCGCATGTCCTCACCGACAGCCGCACCGGCGCCCAGCTGGGCAACAGCCAGCTGATTGACAGTCTGGTCCATGACGGCCTGTGGGACGCCTTCAACGATTACCATATGGGCGTCACGGCGGAAAACCTCGCCCGGGAATACGGCATCAGCCGCGAACTGCAGGACGCCTGGGCGCTCAGCTCGCAGCATAAGGCGCGCAAGGCGATTGATTCCGGACGCTTTCGCGATGAGATTGTCCCGGTCGTTACCGAGCATAACGGCGCGGCGCGCACCGTAGATACCGATGAACAACCGCGGGTGGATGCCAGCGCGGAAGGGCTGGCCAGCCTGCAGCCTGCCTTCGATCGTCTCGGATCGGTGACCGCCGGCAACGCATCCAGCATCAATGACGGCGCGGCGGCGGTGATGATGATGAGTGAGGCGAAAGCCGAGGAGCTGGGGCTGCCGATCCTCGCGCGGATCCGCGCCTTCGCCAGCGTCGGCGTCGATCCGGCGCTGATGGGCATCGCCCCGGTGCACGCCACCCGCCGCTGTCTGGAACGGGCCGGCTGGCGGCTGGACGACGTCGATTTGATCGAAGCCAATGAGGCCTTTGCCGCTCAGGCTATCTCCGTTGGCCGGGTACTGGAGTGGGATGAGCGACGGGTCAACGTCAACGGCGGCGCGATCGCCCTCGGCCACCCGATCGGCGCCTCCGGCTGCCGGATTCTGGTGTCGCTGGTGCATGAAATGATCAAGCGCGATGCGCGTAAAGGGCTGGCGACGCTGTGCATCGGCGGCGGTCAGGGCGTGGCGCTGGCGGTAGAGCGCGCGTAGCGCTGAATGTCGATTTCCATGGCCTCCTGCGGGAGGCCTTTTTTATGCGCCGCGCTTTGCCGACCCCCCTCTTTTTTTGCCGTATTTCCCTTCTCCCCACCGTCAATTTATTGAGCTCCGTCACGTCTTGTTGTGCCACCTTTTTTGAAACAAATAACTACGATCCTGGTCACTAAAACTGAGGTGCTTAAAAAATAAAATAACGTTTCATAAAAACGAAATGACATTTTATTTATTATAAGGGGTACCCTATGTTAAAACGATCTCTGGTTCTGGCCGCCCTCTGCGGTATGTCTTTTGCGGCAACTGCGGTCACGATAGATTTACGTCATGAATTTATTGATGGCGGCAAGAGCGATAAAAGCAATGCCGACCGCGTCTCGGTATCCCACCGCTTCGCCAACGGGCTAGGCTTTACCGTGGAGGCCAAATGGCGTTCAGGCGGCGACAACGGTTCGCAACCCTATTCGGACGTGGTGGGCAACGGCCATGAAGACACCATCAGCTGGCGCTGGAAAGCGACGTCGAACCTTTTCCTCACCCCCGGGTTTACCATAGAGAGCAACGACAGCCGCTCCATTTACAAGCCGCATCTGCACGTACAGTACAGTTTCGACAATGGCTTCTATGTCGCCGCTCGCTATCGCTATGAGTACACCCGCTATCCGAACGATGCCGGTAAAGATGATGACAAGGTGAATCGCGGCGACGCGTGGGCCGGGTTTGCCCTCGGCGACTGGCGCACCGAGCTGAACTATGTCTATGCCCGCAGTTCGGAAGGGGTGAACCGCAACGACAACAAACCCTACTCACAGGAATATAACGTGAAGGTAGCCTATAAGCTGGATAACAACTGGTCGCCGTATGGTGAAATCGGCAACGTCGGCGTGAATGACCGCAGCGATCGCCAGACCCGTTTCCGCGTCGGGGTGGCCTACTCGTTCTGATTTCCGCCAGACCCTCATCGTCTCTCTTCCCCGGCGCCGTCAGCCGGGTTTTTTATGCGCCAAAGCGAGGGAACAAAAAAAGCCCTCCGCGAAGGAGGGCAAGGCCAGTTACAGAAAAACGTTCGCCGGGCTCAGGCGCTCAGCATCGGCGGATGGTCAGGTAATTTCGCGATATAGATGGCCGGCTTGCCGTCTTTATCGGAGCTGAACAGAATGGCGCTGTCATCCGGCGTAAACGAGGGGTGCGGGTGAGTCACCTGGCGGCTGTTGGCTACCGTCGCCCACGAGGTATCATGGCGCGCGACGCGGAAGTAGCGCTTCTCCGCCACGTTAAAGACGTACAGATAAGGATCGTTATCAATGGAGTAGCCGCCGGTATCTTTGACATCGACCGGCGTGCCCGATCCATCGCCCACCAGCAGCGTGCCGTCGAAATTGCTCATCAGATGCGAGCAGGCGGGCATCGTCATCAGGGCCTCGTTGACGCCGCTTTCCGGATCAAAGCGATAGATCGTCCGCCCCTGCTGGCCTTTCAGATAGGAGACGTAGATCAGCGCTGAACCGTCCGGTACCCAGAATTCATGGGTGCAGCTTTCGCCCGGGGCATGCGCTTTGACTTTACGCACGTTGCTGCCATCTTCATTGACCAGCCACATGCGGGCGTCAACCAGATCGTGCGGCCCTTCATGGCAGAAGGCGACGGTATGGTCGTCGAAGGGACGATAGATCGGATGTCCCAGCCAGATTTTTTCCTCATGGATCACCTGGCTCTCACCGCTGCGCAGGTCGACGCGCAGCAGGCGGCAGTGCGGTCCTTTGTGGAAAAAGTCATGAAAAATCTGCCAGTCGTTGAGCGGCGTCCAGTCGCTTTTCGCAATCTCAATGCCTACCAGTTTGCTGCAATCGCTGTTCGCCACCCAGGTGCCATAGCCGACCCACTCCTCGCTGACGCGGTAAACTTCACGCTCGGCGAGGGTGGTGAGGTTCACCTCCAGCAGGGTACGGTCATTTTTCACGTAATAGAGCGACTTATCGTCCGGGGAGAGGAAGCCGCCGAAGGTGTTATCCCCGGCGCCTTCCGTCAGCTGGACGGCTTCGGCGCTGGCGATATTCAGCAGATAGTAGTTCCAGTGGCCGTCAAACTCGCCGGCGAACAGTAAATGGCTGCCATCGTTAAAAAAGCACTTCTGATAGAAGTAGTTGCGATGACAGGTGACCTCCGGGGGGGTTAAGCGGGTGACTTCCGCCCCGGTATCCGGATCGCGGCTGACGTGATAGTTCAGTTTGACCCGCATGCCTTTAGCCATGTAGTGCTCCTTTCTTTCCTGCGATGCCGCTGGACCAGAGGCGTGTCGCTGAGTGATGTGTTTTAAAAGATGGGTGTTAATTTATCAAAACAATGTTTCATTATTTGTGATGTCTCACGCAGTTCAGCGCAATTCCCGCATCTTCCGCGGCCTGCTGGCCCCACTTCGACCGTCTCCTCAGACAACCGGTTGAATCATCATTCTTTTAAAACCGCTTCCTGTCCGGCGCGGGTTGCCGCATCCGTTCGCTTTTTCTTTTTTTGTAATCGACGTCATAAAAAATGAAACGA
The DNA here is from genome assembly GCF_021739525.1 of Klebsiella sp. 2019SCSN059. Classification (NCBI taxonomy): domain Bacteria; kingdom Pseudomonadati; phylum Pseudomonadota; class Gammaproteobacteria; order Enterobacterales; family Enterobacteriaceae; genus Klebsiella; species Klebsiella sp. 2019SCSN059. The sequence continues at coordinate 119,932 of NZ_JAKKOM010000003.1, forward strand.
CGTTTTAAATATCATTGAAAATGACAGGGGGTGGGGCTAAGATGGCACCCATTAGTAAAACGGAACTCTGTTTTATTTTTATGATGGGCTATGCCCGTGAGTTCGCCCTACGCTCAGTCGCGCCGCCGGCGCGAGCCGGGCCGAGAGAACCTTGCCTGCATACTGCAGGCTCTGAACGACTAAGGAACACATTATGATTCTTGATGCATTCTCCCTGCAGGGAAAAGTGGCCGTCGTGAGCGGATGCGATACCGGTTTAGGTCAGGGGATGGCCCTCGGTCTGGCGGAAGCGGGCTGCGATATTGTTGGTATCAATATTGTCGAGCCGGTGGAAACCATCGAGCGGGTGACGGCGCTGGGACGCCGCTTTCTCAGCCTGACCGCCGACCTGCGCCAGATTGACGGTATCCCTCAGCTGCTGGAGCGGGCGGTGGCGGAGTTTGGCCATATTGATATTCTGGTCAACAATGCCGGCCTCATCCGCCGCGAGGACGCGCTGGCGTTCAGCGAAAAGGACTGGGACGACGTCATGAACCTCAACATCAAGAGCGTATTTTTCATGTCCCAGGCGGCGGCGAAGCACTTTATCGCCCAGGGCAGCGGCGGGAAGATCATTAACATCGCCTCGATGCTGTCGTTCCAGGGCGGGATCCGTGTGCCGTCGTATACCGCGTCCAAAAGCGCGGTGATGGGCGTCACCCGCCTGCTGGCCAACGAGTGGGCTAAACACCATATCAATGTCAACGCCATCGCCCCGGGGTATATGGCGACCAATAACACCCAGCAGCTGCGCGCTGACGAGCAGCGCAGTAGCGAAATCCTCGACCGCATTCCCGCCGGGCGCTGGGGCCTGCCGTCCGACCTGATGGGGCCGGTGGTCTTCCTCGCTTCCCCAGCCTCCGATTACATCAATGGCTACACGGTAGCGGTGGACGGCGGCTGGCTGGCGCGCTAACCGTCGGCGACGGTCGGCGCGACACTCATCGCTCCGGCCGTCTGAGCAATTATTGTCCATACCGTAAAATGAGGATCGTCCATATTCCAGAGTGCAGAATGAATGTTACCGCCCTGTATGGACAGGGTTATTAACTATGCGAAACGAATTTTTTGTTACTTTGAAAGTTTAATGTCCATCACAAAACCCATCTTGCCAGCAAAATAGTCCATATCTTTGGCGTATCCAGCCTGACAAACTCCTCCGCCAGTCACGTACTTTCGTCCTATGTCTTTCTCTGTGTGGCAGGAATAAAAATGACTTCAATCAGTAACGACTCTGCATTAACGCCGCGGGCGCAACGTGACACCCGGCGGATGAACTGGTTTGTTTCTATCGCCGCGGCGGTGGCGGGGTTGCTCTTTGGCCTGGATATCGGCGTGATATCCGGGGCGCTGCCCTTTATAACCGACCACTTCACCTTATCCAGCCAGCTTCAGGAGTGGGTGGTCAGCAGCATGATGCTGGGGGCGGCGATAGGCGCGCTGTTTAACGGCTGGCTGTCGTTCCGCCTTGGCCGCAAATACAGCCTGATGGCGGGGGTCGTGCTTTTTGTCGCCGGCTCTATCGGCTCCGCTTTTGCCGCCAGCGTGGAAGTGCTGCTGGTGGCCCGCGTGGTGTTGGGGGTGGCCGTTGGGATCGCCTCTTATACCGCGCCGCTGTACCTCTCCGAAATGGCCAGCGAGAACGTGCGCGGAAAAATGATCAGTATGTATCAGCTGATGGTGACCCTCGGCATTGTGCTGGCGTTTCTTTCCGATACCGCCTTTAGCTACAGCGGTAACTGGCGCGCCATGCTGGGCGTGCTGGCGCTGCCGGCGGTGATCCTGATCGTTCTGGTCGTCTTTCTGCCGAACAGCCCTCGCTGGCTGGCGGAGAAAGGGCGCCATATCGAAGCGGAAGAGGTGCTGCGGATGCTGCGCGATACCTCGGAGAAGGCGCGCGATGAGCTTAACGAGATCCGCGAAAGCCTGAAGCTGAAGCAGGGCGGTTGGGCGTTGTTCAAGGTCAATCGTAACGTGCGCCGGGCGGTGTTCCTTGGCATGCTGCTGCAGGCGATGCAGCAGTTCACCGGCATGAACATCATCATGTACTACGCCCCGCGTATTTTCAAAATGGCGGGCTTTACCACTACCGAACAGCAGATGATCGCCACCCTGGTGGTGGGCCTGACCTTTATGTTTGCCACCTTTATCGCGGTGTTCACGGTGGATAAAGCGGGCCGCAAGCCGGCGCTGAAAATCGGTTTCAGCGTGATGGCGCTGGGCACCCTGGTGCTCGGCTACTGCCTGATGCAGTTCGACAATGGCACCGCCTCCAGCGGCCTCTCCTGGCTTTCCGTCGGCATGACCATGATGTGTATTGCCGGGTATGCGATGAGCGCGGCGCCGGTGGTGTGGATCCTCTGCTCTGAGATCCAGCCGCTGAAATGCCGCGACTTCGGCATCACCTGCTCCACCACCACCAACTGGGTGTCGAACATGATCATCGGCGCCACCTTCCTGACGCTGCTTGACGCGATCGGCGCCGCCGGGACCTTCTGGCTCTACACGGTGCTCAACGTGGCCTTTATCGGCGTCACCTTCTGGCTGATCCCGGAGACCAAAAATGTCACCCTCGAGCACATTGAGCGCAACCTGATGGCGGGCGAGAAGCTGCGCAACATCGGTAACCGTTAATGTGAGGCGCGCGGCAGCCACGGGCTGGCGACCTTGCGCGTCTCCCGATGGTTGTCGCCGTGAATGATATGCAGGGCGCTCAGGCGCCCGATGTCGTAGTGCGGCAGCTGCACCGTGGAGAGGGGCGGCAGAAACAGATCGCCAATGCCCACCATATTGTCGTATCCCACCACCGCCACGTCCTGTGGAATGCGTAACCCCTGGCCCAGCAGCGTCTGATAGACCATAAAGGCGATGCGATCGTTGCCGCAAATCACCGAGTCAAAGCCGGGTTTACCCTCGCGGATATGCGCCATCACCACCCCCGGAATATCGTGGTAATGCTCATCGCCCTGGGCCATATACGAGTGGGTCAGGCTGTCCGGTTCGATGCCCGCCTCCCGGCAGGCGCGCTCCAGCCCCTGACGGCGGCGGATCGTCGCCAGCTGGCTGGCGGGTAAGTGCAGGCACAGCGGACGACGATAGCCCGCGGCAAGCAGGGCTTTTACCGCGTCGTACTGACCCTGTTCATCGTCCGGGATATAGCTGGCCACCGGCTGGCTGAGGCTTTCGCAGTTGGCCAGCACGCAGGGCAGGGTCAGCAGTTTGTCCGGCAGCGGCACCTGGCGCAGGCCCATGGTGGTAAAGATAATGCCGTCCGGACGGTGGGAGAGGAGCAGGTCGACCACCGCTTCCGGCCGATCGTCGGAAAACATGTTGACCACAAAGCTGTTCCAGCCGTGGGCGCGGGCGGTCTCTTCGATCGAGAGGGTGATCTCCACCGAAAAGGGGGTGGTGACGGTATCCAGCGCCAGCACGCCGATGGTGCTGGGGGTGGCCCGCGCCCCGCGGATCTTTTTCGCCGACAGGTCGGGGACATAGTTGGTTTCGGCGATGGCGGCCTGCACGCGGGCCAGCGTCTCCGGCTTGAGCCGCTCCGGGGTGTTCAGCGCCCGAGAGACGGTCATCAGAGATACATTCGCCAGTTTTGCTACATCTTTCAGGGACGCCATTTTTTCCTCCGCCATAGCTGCAGAGTACAGGCTATACAACTAAGTCGCTGATGTAAAAGCGTGAAACGATTTTATGCTAGCTTCGTCCTCCACGCTGCCGCGGTTAATATTTGATCGCGATCGCATCTTCATTATGTTAACGTTAACTTTTGTGATTAACATCATGTATCGCAGCGAATCCCCCTGCGCTTTGTTTTTTGTTAACGTTACCATAATTGCATTCCTCTAACACGAGAATGTCATGATGAAAGCGCATCACTCACACAGCTACCCGTTGCTCAGTGCCTTACTGTTTTTCTTTTTCGTGACCTGGTCGTCATCCGGCTCCTTGCTCTCCATCTGGCTGCACCAGGAGGTCGGGCTGAAGGCCGGCGATACCGGTATCATCTACGCCGTTCTGTCGGTTTCCGCGCTGTTTGCGCAAGTTTGCTATGGCTTTATCCAGGATAAGCTGGGGCTGCGCAAACATCTGCTCTGGTATATCACCGCGCTGCTGATCCTCTCCGGTCCGGCGTATCTGCTGTTCGGCCATCTGCTGAAAATTAACGTCCTGCTGGGCAGCATCTTCGGCGGGATCTACATCGGCTTGACCTTTAACGGCGGCATTGGCGTGCTGGAATCCTATACCGAGCGCGTGGCGCGCCAGAGCCAGTTTGAATTCGGCAGGGCGCGGATGTGGGGCTCGCTGGGCTGGGCGGTGGCCACCTTCTTCGCCGGTCTGCTGTTTAACATCAACCCGCAGCTTAACTTCCTCGTCGCCAGCTGTTCCGGACTGGTGTTTTTTATCCTGCTGGCGCGGCTGCGCGTCTCCTCGGCGCCGCATGCGATGCAGGAGGCGGTTTCGGGCGGCAAGGTGACCCTGGAAGATGCGCTGCGCCTGCTGACGCTGCCGCGCTTCTGGGCGCTGGTCTTCTTCGTCATCGGCACCTGCATCTACGGCGTCTATGACCAGCAGTTCCCGGTCTATTTCTCATCGCAGTTCGCGACCCTGCAGGAAGGCAATGAGATGTATGGCTACCTCAACTCCTTCCAGGTGTTCCTCGAGGCGGCCGGCATGTTCTGCGCGCCGTGGCTGGTGAACCGCATCGGCGCCAAAAATGGTCTGATTTTCGCCGGCATGGTGATGGCGATGCGCATGGTGGCCTCCGGCCTGGTGGAGGGGCCGCTGCTGATCTCCATCACTAAACTGCTGCACGCGGTGGAGCTGCCGATACTGCTGGTGGCTATCTTTAAGTACAACAGCATCAACTTCGATAAACGCCTCTCTTCCACCCTCTATCTGGTGGGCTTCGCCTGCACCAGCTCGATTATCGCCAGCGTTTTGTCGCCGCTGGCGGGTTACAGCTATGAAAAATATGGCTTCGCCCAGTCCTATCTGATCATGGGCCTGCTGGTGTTCTGCACCACCTTTATTTCCATCTTCTTGTTGCGCTCCGGCAAATCCTCCGCCGATCCGCTGGTGTCGCAACCTACCGCTGTCTGAATCAAAAAGAGTGAAAATGATGACTTACACAATCTCCAGGGCTGAACAGGTACTCCAGACACAACGCCAGGCGCTCAATCTGCGCTGGTATCCGCACTATCACCTGGCGGCCCGCGCCGGGTGGATCAACGACCCAAACGGTCTGGTGTGGTTCGACGGCTGGTACCATGCCTTTTATCAACATCACCCGTACTCCACTCAGTGGGGGCCGATGCACTGGGGGCACGCGCGGAGTAAGGATCTGGTGCACTGGGAGCATCTGCCGGTGGCCCTGGCGCCGGAGGGGCCGGAGGATAAAGACGGCTGCTTCTCCGGCTCGGCGGTGGTCGATGGCGATACCCTGGCGCTGATTTACACCGGGCATAAATTCCACGGCGATCCGGGCGACGAAGCCAATCTGTATCAGGTTCAGTGTCTGGCCACCAGCCGGGACGGGATCCACTTCGAGCGCCAGGGGATGGTGGTCGACACCCCGCCGGGCATGCACCACTTCCGCGACCCGAAGGTCTGGCGGGAAGGAGACAGCTGGTACATGATCGTCGGCGCGCGCGAAGGCGATACCGGCCAGGTGCGGCTGTACCGCTCAGCCGATCTGCGCCAGTGGCAGGATGTGGGGGTGCTGGATGAAGCGGAAAGCGCCATGGGCTATATGTGGGAGTGCCCGGACTTCTTCACCCTCAACGGCAAACGCGTTCTGATGTTTTCCCCGCAGGGGATGCAGGCCGAGGGGTTCCGCAACCGCAACCTGTTCCAGAGCGGCTATCTGATCGGCGAGTGGCAGCCGGGGCAGCGATTCGTCCGCCACGGCGAGTTCAGAGAGATGGATCACGGCCACGATTTCTATGCGCCGCAAAGCTTCGCCACCCCCGATGGCCGGCGGATCGTGATTGGCTGGCTGGATATGTGGGAATCACCGCTGCCGGAGCAGCAGGACGGCTGGGCGGGCATGCTCTCCCTGCCGCGCGAGCTGAGCCTGAGCGCGGATAACCGCCTGCAGATGCGCCCGGCGAAAGAAGTGGAGAGTCTGCGCGGCGCCTGGTTCCCGTGGCCGGTAAGCACCCTGAACAATCAGCAGACCACGATGGTCGACAACTGCGAGGCGATGGAGGTGAACCTGCGCTGGAACTGCGCCCGCAGCAGCGCCGAGCAGTATGGTCTGCGCTTTGGCGATGGCCTGCGCCTCTACGTGGATGCCCAGCAGCAGCGTCTGGTGCTGGAGCGGCATTATCCGCAGCATGGCCTGTGCGGGACGCGCAGCGTGCCGTTGACCGCGGGGGCGGATCTCAATCTGCGGATATTTTTCGATAGCTCTTCGGTGGAGGTGTTTGTCAATGACGGCGAAGCCTGCCTGAGCAGCCGTATCTATCCGCAGGCTCCCCGCCGTGAATTAGCGTTATTTGCCTGGAGCGGCTCAGCGGCATTAACTGAAGCCGGAGCCTGGCAGCTCGAATAATAATAAGGCTGTTGTCGTTAATAACCCGTCTTTGACGATGGGCGGGTTATTATTGCCTGCATCGTCGTGCATTACCCATTAATAACAAATTTAGTTCATTTCATAATAAAAGGGTTTACCGATGAATAAAATCTGGGTCGGGTGTTTTCTCACGTCTCTCTCTCTGCCACAGGCGATGGCGCAGGCGCCGTTATCGCTGGAGGATCGGCTGGCGCAAATGGAGCAGCGGCTGAAGGCGACGGAGGCGCGCGCCGCCAGCGCAGAGGCGGAGATTAAGACGCTGAAAGGCCAGCAGCAGGCCACGACGGTCGCCCGCGCGGCGCCGGCTACGCCGCGCCTGCAGCTAAACGACAATGGCGAATTAAAATTTTATGGCGACGTCGAATTTAATCTTGATGGCGCCAGCCGCACCGGCAGCCTGACGTCGGTCAAAACCAGCGCGAATAAAAGCTGGGCGCCCGGTGATAAAGAGCGTTGGGATATTAATGGCCGTATTCTGCTGGGTTTCGATGGCAGACGTAATGGCGCCGACGGGAAATATGCCGGATTCAGCGTGCAGCCCCTGGCGGATATGGATGGCAAAATGAATCTCGATGATGCGGTATTTTTCTTTGGTCAGCAGGATGACTGGAAAATAAAAATAGGCCGCTTTGAAGCCTGGGATATGTTCCCCCTGAATCAGGATACCTTTATTGAATATTCAGGAAATACCGCCAACGACCTCTATTCCGACGGCTATGGCTATATTTACATGATGAAAGAGGGGCGCGGGCGCAGCAGCAGCGGCGGCAACCTCCTGTTCAGCAAAACGGTGGATAACTGGTATTTCGAGGTTAACACCCTGGTGGAGGATGGCAGTTCGCTGTTTGTCGATCAGAACTATCACGGTAATGCGCTGGAAAACCGTAAAAACGTGGTGTACGTGCGGCCGGTGGCGGTGTGGCAGTCCGGCGCGTGGTCGGCGGCGGCGGCGATAGAGAGCAACCTCGTCAACAACGCCTACGGCTATCAGAACCAGGGCGGGCGCTGGGTCGACCAGTCAAACCGTACCGGCTACGGGATGACCATGAGCTGGAACACCCTGAAAAGCGATCCGCAGGACGGGGCGGTGGTCAATCTGAGTACCGCCCTGCTGGACGCGGCGGACGAAACCGACTTCAGCGCCGGGATCAACGCCCTGTGGCATCGCGTGGAGCTGGGCTATATCTACGCGCATAACAAAATCGACCAGTTCAACATGGCCGGGGTGAGCAGCGAGTGCGATGACGACTGCGCAATCCTCGTGCCGGGGCGCTATGACATCCACACCGTGCATACTTCCTGGCAGTTGCCGAATATTATGGCGATGCCGAACTTCAATATTTACCTTGGCGCCTACGCCTCGTGGCTCGATTCCACGGCAGCGAAGAGTGGGAATCCCGATGAACGCTACGGCGCCCGGGTGCGCTTTAAATATTTCTTCTGACAGGATACTCAGGCAGGCTCTCCCGCGGCGGACGCAGCGGGAGGTTTCCGACGGGCAGGTTAGCGCATCGCGCGGCGCAGAATGCGGTCGGTCTGGCGCTGGAAGTCCTCGGCCGCTTCTTCCACCGACTTTTTACCGTAGTCGATGTACTGCAGGGTGGTGCCGAACTGGGCGACGATCTGCGGGTCGTCGAAGTACGGCGAGACCGGCAGAGTGGTGGGCAGGGATTGCGCCAGCTTCAGACCGGACACCGCCGGATCGTCGGCTTTGATGATCCCGTCTTCGGTCAGGTAGGTGACCGCCGCTTTACTCAGCGGCACGCCGCGCTCCAGTCCGAGAATATCCACCCCTTCTTTACTGTTCAGCAGGAAGTTAATCACTTTCGCCGCCGCCTGCGGGTTTTTCGTCGATTTGCCAATCGACAGCATTTGCGCAGGCTTGAAGAACAGTCCGGCATCGGTGGCTCCGGGGAGCATCGGGTATTCCCCCAGCACCAGCTTCGCCGGCGGCTTCAGGTTGTCGGAATATTTGTTGATGGTGGAGTTCCACATGTAGGTCCCGCCCCATTCACCCTGGATCCACGGCTTCATCTCGTACATGTTGCTCTTGCCGAAGGAGGCATAGTAGCGGGTGTCCGGCATGACATGGCTGTCGATAAGCTTCTTATACATGCCGAAGAAGTCCGCCCACTGCGCTTTGCTGTAGGAGAATTTGCGTCCTTTCTCATCGATGGCCGGCTGGTTGTATTTTTGCACCATGTAAGAGTTGAGCAGGGCCAGCACGTCCTGGTGCTCAAGCACCACCGGGTAGTACTGTTTCCCGAGTTTGCTTTCGAAAGTTTTCCCCGCCGCCAGCAGTTCATCCCAGGTTTTCGGGAAGGGGATGCCCGCCTTTTTCCACGCTTCGTCGTTAAAGTAGAAGACCCGGGCGGTGACCGACACCGGGATGCCGTTGAGCTTGCCATTGACCGTGGTGGACTGCAGCTCTTTGGCGTCGAACTGGCTGAGATCGATCTCGTCTTTCAGAGTGTTGAGATCGTAAAAACCCTCGCCATTTTTCGAAAAAATCGGCAGCCAGTTCCAGTTGGTCTGCATCACGTCAGGCTCGGTGCCGCCGGCTATCTGGGTGGTCAGGCGCGAAAGATGGCCGTCCCAGCCGGTATATTCCGCTTTGACATTGATATCGGGATATTGCTGGTGAAAAGCCTCCAGCGCCTTGAGAGTCACCTGATGGCGGCCATTGCCCCCCCACCAGGACATACGCAGGTCGACATCCTGCGCCAGCGAGGAGAAGGCGCTAAGGCCGAGGGTGGCGGAGAGGGTGGCGCTTATCAGCACGTTTTTCATTGTTATGCTCCAGGGTTCACAGAGAGAGGTTCTGTTCGGTTTTGGCGTCAAAGATGTGACACTTGTTAAGATCAAAGGTGAAATAGACTTTTCGGTTCAGTCCCTTAGCTATCATCGGCTTCGCATCGTCCGACGGCACGCGAGCGGTCAGCTCGTAGCCCGCGACCTGCAGATAGACAAAGAACTCATGGCCCATGTTTTCCACCCGCACCATCTCGCCCATGCAGCCGCCTTCGGCGAACGGCGCGTCGGAGAGCGACACGAATTCCGGGCGGACCCCGTAGAACACCTCCTGATGCTGATACGCGCCGACTTTCTCCGCCAGACGGTCGTTCAACGGCAGGCGCTGGTCGCCAAGGGTCAGGCACAGGCGGCCGTCGTGTTCAACCAGCTGGCTGGGGCGAATATTCATCTCCGGCGCGCCGATGAAGCCGGCGACAAAAATATTTTTCGGCTGGTGGTAGAGGTTGTCCGGGGTATCGACCTGCATAATGTGGCCGAGCTTCATCACGCAGATGCGGTCGCCCATGGTCATCGCTTCCGTCTGATCGTGGGTAACGTAGACGGTGGTCGCCGGTTTACCGGATTTTTTCAACTGCTTATGCAGATCGGAAATGCGGATGCGCATCGAGGCGCGCAGCTTGGCGTCCAGGTTGGAGAGCGGTTCGTCGAACAGGAAGACGTCCGGTTTTTTGACGATCGCCCGGCCCACCGCCACGCGCTGCGCCTGGCCGCCGGAGAGCTGGCGCGGCAGACGTTCCAGCAACTCCTCCAGTTCAAGAATTTTCGCCGCTTCCTCCACCTGCCGATCAATCTGCGCCTTGGGCAGCTTGCTCAGCTTCAGGCCGAAGGCGAGGTTTTCCCTTACCGTCATATGCGGATAGAGGGCGTAGTTCTGGAACACCATCGCGATACCACGGGATTTAGGCGCCAGGTTGTTGACGATCTTATCGCCGATCCGCACCTCGCCGCCGCTGATGGTCTCCAGACCCGCCAGCATGCGAAGGGTGGTCGATTTGGCGCAGCCGGAAGGGCCGACGATCACCATAAATTCGCCATCGGCAATCTTCAGGTCGATACCATGCACCGCTTTAAACCCGTTTGAGTAAACTTTTTCCAGTTTGTTGAAAATCACTTCAGCCATGATATTTCCCTCTTAACCTTTGATTCCGCTGCTGGTCACGCCCTGCACGAAGTAGCGTTGAGCCAGGAAGAAGACGATGATGGACGGCAGAATGGAGATGCTCGCCATTGCCAGAATTTCGTTCCACGGCGCGCCTTCCGTGACGTCGATAGACATTTTTAGCGCCAGCGCGATGGGATACTTATCGACGCTGTAGACGTAGATCAGCGGACCGATAAAGTCGTTCATCGACCACATGAACTGGAACAGCGCCACCGAGATAATGGCCGGCTTGAGGATCGGCACTACCACATACCACAGCACCTGGATGGAGTTGCAGCCGTCGATCTGCGCCGCCTCTTCCATATCGCGCGGGACGCCGCGCAGAAACTGGATCAGCATGAAGACAAAGAATCCCTGGGTGGCGAAGGCCAGCGGCAGATACAGCGGCAGATAGCTGTTCAGCATCCCCATTTCACGGAACATCAGGTACTGCGGGATCAGCAGGACGGTGCTCGGCAGCAGCATGGTGGTGATGAGCGTCGCGAACCAGAACTTCTTCCACGGGATCTCAAAGCGTGCGAAGCCGTACGCCACAATGGTGGAGGAGATGATCGTTAACACGACCTTCGGGATCACATACTTAAAGGTGTTCAGCATATAGTGGCCGAAATGGTATTCGGTGCCGGTCTTCCAGCCGTTGATGAATCCGTCCCAGGTGGCGTGAGTCGGCCACAGCCCGAGGGTGGTGAAGATCTCATGGTTCGGCTTGAACGAGGCGGAGAACATCCACGCCAGCGGGTAGAGCATCAGCAGGCCGACGAACACCAGCACGACGTAGCGCACCACCCGGCTCACCTTTTCCCGGCGCAGCGTACGGGCCACCTCACGATCGGCGTCGCTCATCACCGGCGCCATCTGTTGAATATCAGCCATTTTTGCCTCCCTTATCGGCGGAATAGAAGACCCAGTATTTCGATGACTTAAAGGCTATCGACGCAAAGACCGCCACGACGAGGAACAGCACCCACGCCAGCGCGGCGCCATAGCCCATGTCGAAGTACTTAAAGGCGGTATCGTAGATGTAGAGCGAGAACAGGTAGGTGTAATAGGTCGGGCCGCCGCCGGTTATCACGTACGGGCCGGTAAACTCCTGGAACGCCTGGGTGGTCTGCATAATAAAGTTGAAGAAAATCACCGGGGTGATCAGCGGCACGGTGACCTTCATAAACATCTGCCACTTCGAGGCGCCGTCGATCATCGCCGCCTCATACTGCGACTGCGGGACGTTCTGCAGCGCGGCGAGGAAGATGACCATCGCGGAACCAAACTGCCAGACGCGCAGCAGGGTGACCGACATCAGCGCCAGCGAGGGTTCCCCCAGCCAGTTGATGGCATCGATGCCAAAGACGGCGAGAAAACTGTTCAGCAGGCCGTCAATGGCGAACAGGGCGCGCCACAGCACGGCAATCGCCACCGAGCTGCCAAGGATCGACGGGATATAGTAGGCGGTGCGGAAAAAGCCGATACCGCGCAGTTTGAAATTGAGCACAAAGGCAATGCCGAGGGCGAAAGCCAGTTTTAAGGGGATGGTTAAAAAGACGTAGGCAAAGGTCACCCCCATCGATTTCCAAAACAGGCTATCCTCGGTCAACATATAGCGATAGTTTTCAATGCCGTTAAATACCGGCGGACTCATCAAGTCGTACTCAGTAAAACTGAGAAAGAAAGATGAAACAAAAGGAAAAGCGGTAAAGACAATCAGCCCGATGATATAGGGCGATATCCATGCCAATCCCAGCAGCTTGTTTTCATTCATACATACCTACCTGGCTTACGAGTTGTAATACGGATCCGATGACGCGGCGCTGTCGGCCTTTGGCCGCGAACCACGCAAAAAAGTCTGAACGCTTCCTCTGGTTAACATATCCTTGTTAATGAATGGGTTAGGTTTTAAGTGGCCCAGCGTGGAGGGGCCGTCAGGCTCTTTTTTTATGCTGATCTGTTTTTTATAAAACACCGTTTTAATTTCATTTTATTGCGATTTATTTCCGCGTCATGCAGATCTGGATGGAAATGTGATCAAAGTCGAAACGATGTTTCAAAAAGGTGAGGTGGTAAGCATTTTAGGCGTTTGTGAGGGACTGAAAAGTATGAAATATCAGCGTAAGCGAGGCGGGGAATATTATTATCAGGATAATGATTTTGCCGGTATATTTTATTCGAAGGTACAGGTAGATAACCGGGGGCGGCAAGCGCCCCCCGACAGGGATTAACCCTGGAGAAAATCTTCGCGGATGGGGGTAAAGGTATCGAGCAGCGTGCCGGGCTGCAGGCAGACGCAGCCGTGCATGATCCCCGGCTGCTTGTACAGCGTATCGCCAGCGCTGACGACGCGCGTCTCCTCGCCGATGGTGAATTCGAACTCGCCGGAGAGCACGTAGGTGAGCTGTTCGTGAGGGTGGTTATGCATTGGGCCGACGGCGCCGGCGGCAAAATTTACCTCCACGGCCATCATTTTGCCGTCATGGGCCAGAATGCGGCGGGTTACGCCATTGCCAAGGTCTTCAAGGGTGGTGTCTTTATGGAAAATAAACATCTGCCGATCCTGTTGTTAAAATGAAACATTGTTTCACTTAAGTTATCTCACTCTTCATGAAAAAGAAATACGCGGCCAGAGAAGTGGAAAGTTGATCACAAGTTTGTTTCACTGGCAGAAACAACATAAGGAGCAAAAGATGAAAACCATTGGCCTGTTAGGCGGCATGAGCTGGGAGTCAACGATCCCTTACTATCGCCTGATTAATGAAGGCGTGAAGGCGCGACTGGGCGGGCTGCACTCCGCCAGACTGGTGTTGCATAGCGTCGATTTTCACGAGATTGAAGCCTGTCAGTCCACCGGCGACTGGGATCGCGCCGGCGCGATCCTTGCCGACGCCGCGGTTGGGCTGCAGCAGGCGGGCGCCGAGGGCATTGTCCTGTGCACTAACACCATGCACAAGGTGGCGGATGCCATCGCCGCCCGCTGCCAGGTTCCCTTTCTGCATATCGCCGACGCCACCGGAAGGGCGATTGCCGCCAAGGGCCAGCGGCGGGTCGCGCTGCTGGGCACCCGCTATACCATGGAGCAGACCTTTTACCGGGGTCGTCTGCAGGCGCAGTTTGCCATCGAGACGCTGATCCCCGAGGCCGACGATCGGGCGCGGATCAATCAGATCATTTTCGACGAACTCTGTCTCGGCACCTTCAGCGAGGCGTCGCGGGATTATTATCTGCAGGTGATTGCCGCCCTGGCGGAGCAGGGGGCGGAAGGGGTTATTTTCGGCTGCACGGAAATTGGCCTGCTGGTGCCTGCCGAGCTCAGCCCGCTGCCGGTCTTTGACACCGCGGCGATCCACGCTGAGGACGCGGTCAACTTTATGCTCTCTGCAGAACCGACGCCAGCGGCGTGAGGATCTGCGGCAGACTCTGCTGCAGGTGCGTCACGAAGGCGTCGACCAGCGCCGATCGCGGGCGATGGAGCGGGCGGATCAGGCTGACGGTAAACGGCACTTCGACGCTGAAGCGGCGCACCACCACGCCGCTATCGGCATAGTCCAGGGCGGTCAGCGGGTTAACCACCGAGATCCCGGCGCCGGCGCGCACCATGGCGCAGATCGAGGCCGCGCTGTGGGTTTCGACCACCATCCGCCGCTTGACCTGATGCTCAAGGAACAGGGCGTCGAGCAGCTGGCGATAGCTGTCGGTGCGCGACAGGCTGATGTAGTTCTCGCCCTGAAAATCGGCGGGGGTCAGCGTCGTCTGCGCCGCCAGCGGATGGCCGGCGGGCAGCACGCAGACTTCATTCAGCGTCAGCAGCGGGGTGCGTTCAGTGCCCGCGGGGGTATGCAGGGTCTCCGTCAGACCAAGGTCATGGCGCTGGGCGGAGAGCCATTCCTCCAGCAGCGGCGACTCCTGAGGGACGATCTGCAGGCTGACCTCCGGGTAGCGGGCGAGGAACGGCGGCAACAGCAGCGGCAGAAAGGACTGGGAAAAGACCGGCAGACAGGCTATCGACAGCTCGCCCTGGCGGAACTCGCGCAGGCTCTCGGCGGCGCTGACGATGCGGTCCAGGCCGTACCAGGAACGCTGAACCTCCTCAAACAGGCGCAGGCCCTGCACGGTTGGCTGCAGGCGACCGCGGGTCCGTTCAAACAGCCGCAGGCCGAGCACCTTCTCAAAGCGCGCCAGCTCGCGGCTGACGGTGGGCTGGGAGGTATGCAGCATCCGCGCGGCCTCGGTCAGGTTGCCGGTGGTCATCACCGCATGAAAGATTTCGATATGACGCAAATTGACGGCTGGCATGCGGTCTCCCTGAGGCTCGGCTGTAACTATATCATTTTTGCATAGAGTCGCGATAAAACGATATTTTTTATTCGTCCGGCGCTGTGGCGTAATCAGAAAAAACAGCGACCAACACACGCACTACACCGGAGTTCTTATGCCACACTCGCTTTACGCCACCGATACCGATCTGACCGCGGACAACCTGCTGCGCCTGCCGGCGGAATTTGGCTGCCCGGTCTGGGTCTATGATGCGCAGATTATTCGCCGCCAGATTGCCCAGCTCAGCCAGTTTGATGTGGTGCGTTTTGCGCAAAAAGCCTGCTCTAACATCCATATTCTGCGTCTGATGCGCGAGCAGGGGGTGAAGGTGGACTCGGTGTCGCTGGGGGAGATCGAGCGTGCGCTGGCGGCGGGCTACGATCCGCAGCAGAATCCAGAGGATATTGTCTTCACCGCCGATCTGATCGACGAGGCGACCCTCGATCGCGTCAAGGCGTTACAGATCCCGGTGAACGCCGGCTCGATCGACATGCTGAGCCAACTGGGTGAAGTGTCGCCGGGCCATCGCGTCTGGCTGCGCGTCAACCCGGGCTTTGGCCACGGCCACAGCCAGAAAACCAATACCGGCGGTGAGAACAGCAAGCATGGCATCTGGTACAGCCACCTGCCGGCGGCGCTGGAAGTGATGCGTCGCTATCAGCTGCAGCTGGTGGGGATCCATATGCATATCGGCTCTGGCGTCGACTATGGTCACCTGGAGCAGGTGTGCGGCGCGATGGTGCGCCAGGTTGTCGACTTTGGTCAGGATCTGCAGGCCATCTCCGCCGGCGGCGGCCTGTCTATTCCTTACCGCGAGGGCGAAGAGGCCATCGACACCGCTCACTATTATGGCCTGTGGAACCGCGCCCGGGAGCAGATCGCCACCCATCTGGGTCACCCGGTGAAACTGGAGATTGAACCCGGACGCTTCCTGGTGGCCGAGTCCGGCGTGCTGGTGTCGCAGGTGCGCAGCGTGAAAGAGATGGGCAGCCGCCACTTCGTGCTGATTGACGCCGGCTTTAACGACCTGATGCGCCCGGCAATGTACGGCAGCTATCATCATATCACCGCTCTGGCGGCGGATGGCCGCGATCTCAGCGCCGCGCCGCAGGTGGAGACCGTGGTGGCCGGGCCGCTGTGCGAGTCCGGGGACGTCTTTACCCAGCAGGAAGGGGGGAAAGTCGAGACCCGTCTGCTGCCGGCGGTGGCCCCAGGGGATTATCTGGTGCTCCATGACACTGGCGCCTACGGGGCTTCGATGTCATCCAACTATAACAGCCGTCCGCTGCTGCCGGAGGTGCTGTTTGATGGCGGCAAGGCGCGGCTGATCCGCCGTCGCCAGACCATCCAGGAGCTGCTGGCCTTAGAGCTTATTTAAAAAAGGTCCCGTCGTCACCGACTCACGCAACACCAGCGTGCCGGTGAACGGCGGGATCGTTTCGATCGGCTGCTGGTTAGCAAGCTTGATCGCCTGATCGATAGCCGTGGTGATCATGTTGTCGATCGGCAGATAGACCGTCGACAGCCCCGGCTCCAGCCATTTCGCGCTTGGCGCATCGTCGAAGCCAAACAGCGACACATCCTGCGGAATACGCAGCCCCGCCTGATGCAGCGCCTTAGACGCCCCCAGCGCCATATCATCGTTACAGGAAAACAGCGCGCTGAAGCGGGCTTTCTCGTCCAGCAGTTCCCGGCACAGCTCGTAGCCGCGGGTCATCGTCGAGTCCCCGTATTTCACCCGGCTCGGATCCCACTCAATGCCATGTTTTATCAGCGCGTTGCGATAGCCTTGCAGGCGCGCCTGGCCGGTGGGGGTGTGCATCGGGACAGTGATGCAGGCGATATCGCGGTGGCCCTGGGTAATCAGATACTCCACGGCCTGGAAGGCGGCTTCCTGCTGTTCGAAGAACACGCAGCGTTCGCGGGCCTGCGCCACATCACGGTTAATCACCACCAGCGGCATGGCGATCGAGTTAATCAGCGACATGATCGCCTTCTCGCTCATATGCCGGGTATAGAGGATGATCGCATCGCACTGCCGGTCGGCGAGCATCTGCACTGCTTCCTCTTCGCGCTCCGGCGTATCATGGCCGTCGGTGACGATAAGCTGTTTTCCCCAGGCTTCGGTCTGGCGTGACGCCTGCTGCAGCAGACGGCCAAAGTAGAAGCCGTCAAAGGTGGAGACGACCAGCCCGATACTGTTGCTGGTCTGATTGGCCAGCGAGCGGGCAAGGAAATTCGGCCGATAGCCTAGCTCTTCCATCGCTTTAAAGACCTGTTGGCGGGTGCTCTCTTTCACCTGACCTGTGCCGTTCAACACGCGGGAAACCGTCGCTTTCGAGACGCCTGCGCGAATTGAGACATCCAGCATTGTAGCCATTCATCGATTCCTGATTTCACGTGGTAAGGCGCAGTTTATCACAGACCGAAAAGGGACATATCGACGGGGCGGGGCGGAAAAACCATCGCGATCACGCTTTTAGCAGGAACTGACCAACCGGCGCTATCTGGTATGCCAATAGCTTTTATTATCGATATTTGGGATACCACACAGCGGGTTGCGAGCCCTGTCACAGAACAATTTTTACCTGGCAACTATGTTTTGGTATGCCAAAAGTCTCTGGCTGTCCACCTGGCCGCAATAAGCCCTTTACTCTGAGGTACTCTTTTATGGCATTACAGGACAAACTGATCGACGCGCTGGGGCGTTTCGCGACGACATTCAACAGCTATCGCTACATTATGGCGATCAAATCGGCGTTTATTACCCTGATGCCGGTGATCATCGTCGGGGCCTTTTCGGTACTGATCTCCAATATGGTGCTGGATCCAAAGAATGGGCTCGCCAGCTTTTCCTCGCTCTCCTTTCTCGCCGCGCTGAAGCCGATCACCAGCGCGCTGAACTACGCCACGCTCAACTTCCTCAATATCGGCGCCGTGTTTCTGATCGGCATTGAGCTGGGGCGGATCAACGGCATCAAAAGCCTGTTTCCCGGCCTGCTGGCGGTGATCTGCTTTATCTGCGTCACGCCGACCACGGTAGAGATGATGGTCGATGGCCAGATGCACGTGGTGAAAGATGTCCTGCTGCGTCAGTTCTCCGACACCCGCAGCCTGTTCCTCGGGATGTTCATCGCTATTCTGTCGGTCGAGATTTACTGCTGGCTGGAGGGGCGCAAGGGA
Organism: Klebsiella sp. 2019SCSN059; assembly: GCF_021739525.1. Lineage (NCBI taxonomy): Bacteria > Pseudomonadati > Pseudomonadota > Gammaproteobacteria > Enterobacterales > Enterobacteriaceae > Klebsiella > Klebsiella sp. 2019SCSN059. The sequence continues at coordinate 138,015 of NZ_JAKKOM010000003.1, forward strand.
CTGAAGATCAAGATGCCGGATACCGTGCCGCCGAACGTTTCAGCCTCTTTTTCCGCGCTGATCCCGGCGATCATCACCACCACCGCGATCGCCACCTTTGGTTTTCTCTTCCACCAGCTGACGGGAATGTATCTCTACGATGCGGTCTACCAGGTGGTGCAGCAGCCGCTGGAGCGGGTGGTGCAGAGCCTGCCGGGGATCCTGCTGCTGATGTTCGTCGCCCAGCTGTTCTGGGTGATCGGTATTCACGGCAACCAGATGATCAAGCCGATCCGCGAGCCGCTGCTGCTGGGGGCGATCACCGTCAATATGAGCGCCTTTGAGCAGGGGAAAGAGGTACCGAACATCATCACCATGCCCTTCTGGGATGTTTACATGAGCATCGGCGGCTCGGGGCTGACCATCGGCCTGCTGATTGCGGTGATGATCGCCACCAGGCGCAAAGAGATGAAAGAGATCGCCAAGCTGTCGATAGGCCCGGGGCTGTTCAATATTAACGAGCCGGTGATCTTCGGGATGCCGATCATGCTCAACCCGATCCTCGCCATCCCGTTTATCATCACCCCGCTGGTGACCGGCAGCATCGGCTATTTCGCCACCCTGACCGGCTTCGCCGGCAAGGCGGTGGTGATGGTGCCCTGGACCACGCCGCCGCTGATCAACGCCTGGCTCTCCACCGCCGGCTCGATGGGGGCGGTGGTCACCCAGCTGATCTGCATCGTGGCCGCGGTGCTTATCTATCTGCCTTTCGTCAAAATCGCCTCCCGCCGTGCCGATGCCGCGCAGCGTCAGGCAGACAATCAACAGACCGCCAACCCTGTCTGAGGAGCCTATGACTACCGTACGGATGACTATTCCCGATGATTTTATCCTTGGCGCGGCGGCTTCCGCCTGGCAGACCGAGGGCTGGAGCGGGAAAAAACCGGGGCAGGACTCCTGGCCCGATCTCTGGTACAAAAACGACCGTCACGTCTGGCATAACGGCTATGGCCCGGCGGTGGCTACCGATTTTATCAACCGCTTTCAGGAAGATGTGCAGCTGATGAAGCTGGCCGGGCTGACCCACTACCGCACTTCGATCAACTGGTCGCGCTTTCTGACCGACTATGAAAACGTCACGGTGGATGAGGAGTATGCGGCCTATTACGACCAGCTGTTCGATGCGCTGCTGGCCAACGGCATCACGCCGATGATCTGCCTTGAGCATTACGAATTACCGGGCTATCTGCTGGAAAAGTATGGCGGCTGGGGGTCGAAAACGGTGGTCGAGCTGTTTGTGCGCTACGCGGAGCAGGTTTTTGCCCGCTACCACCCGAAGGTGACCCGCTGGTTTACCTTTAATGAGCCGATCGTGGTGCAGACCCGGGTCTATCTTGATGCCCTGCGCTGGCCCTATGAGCAGAACACCAGCACCTGGATGCAGTGGAACTACCATAAGGTGCTGGCGACCGCTTGCGTCGTGAAGCGATTTCGCGAGCTAGGCTATCCCGGGACCGTCGGCTGCATCCTCAATCCGGAGGTGACCTACCCGCGCTCCCACGCCCCGCATGACCTGCGCGCGGCGGAGATCTACGATCTGTTCTACAACCGTATGTTTCTCGACCCGCTGGTGCACGGGGTCTGGCCGCCGGCGCTTCTCGCGCTGCTTGAGCAGCATCAGGTGACGTGGGAGGCCAGCGCGGAGGATCTGGCGATTATCCGCGAGCACACCGTCGATGAGCTGGGGATTAACCTTTACTATCCGCACCGGGTCAAAGCCCCGTCGCGGGCCTGGCATCCGCATACCCCGTTCCATCCGGCCTGGTATTATGAGCCGTTTGAGCTGCCCGGCCGGCGGATGAACGCCTCCCGCGGCTGGGAAATCTACCCGCAAATCATCTTTGATATGGCGATGCGGATAAAAAATGACTATCGCAACATTCCCTGGTTCGTGGCGGAGAGCGGGATGGGGGTGGAAAACGAAGGCCAGTTCCGTAACCGCGAAGGCGCCATTGACGACAGCTACCGCATTCGTTTTATCAGCGAACATCTGTGGCACACCCTGCGCGCCCGCGAGGCAGGGGCCAACTGCCAGGGCTATATGCTGTGGGCGTTTACCGACAACGTGTCGCCGATGAACGCCTTTAAAAACCGCTACGGGCTTATCGAAATCGACCTGCAAAACCATCGCGCCCGGCGACCCAAAGCCTCGGCGCACTGGTTTCGTCAGCTCGGCGAACGGCGTGAGCTGGTGCTGGATATCGATGATGAATACCGCTAGCCGGGGGCAATATTTGCTAAGATAGCGCCGTGTTTGACTCGCAGGCATGTAACGCACAGGTGATTTTGTGGAAAAAGCGATAATTCCGCCGGAAAAGAAGCCCTATCAGGAGATTGGTGATGACCTGCGCGCCCAGATCGCGCAGGGGCGCTACCCGGTCGGGTCGCGCTTGCCGCCGGAACGCCATATTGCCGAAACCTATGGCGTCAGCCGGACCATCGTGCGCGAAGCGCTGCTGATGCTGGAGCTGCAGGGGACGGTGGATATCCGTCAGGGATCCGGGGTGTACGTCATGCGTATCCCGCACGAAAACGACAGCGAAGAAGAGCAGCTGCTCAGCAGCGACGTTGGTCCGTTTGAAATTCTCCAGGCGCGCCAGCTGCTGGAGAGCAATATCGCCGCCTTTGCCGCGAAAATGGCCACCCGCGCCGATATCGATAATCTGAAGCGGATTATCGAGCAGGAGCAGCGGGCAATCGCCCTCAACGACACCGCCCAGGATAACGCTCGTCTGTTCCATCTGGTGCTGGCCGGGGCGACGCAGAACCAGATGCTGTTAGCGACGGTGGAGCGGATCTGGCTGCAGATGGACAGCAGCCCGCTGTGGCAGCAGTTTAATGTGCATATTGCCAGCCGCGCCTGGCGGCTGAAGTGGCTCGGCGACCGGCAGACCCTGCTTGCCGCGCTGCGGCGTCGCGATGTGATGGGCGCCTGGCAGGCGATGTGGCAGCATCTGGAAAACGTTAAAAACAGTCTGCTGGAGCTGTCCGATGAAGACGCCCCGGACTTTGACGGCTATCTGTTCGACTCGGTGCCGATTTTTCAGGGGAAGCTGGTATGACGATCCTGCCGCTGTACGCCGCGCCGCAGTTCGCCCGGGAGGTGACCGACTGGCTGTGGCAGGCCTTTGGCGGCGAGGCGCTGCCGCGGGAGTTTTTCGCCAGCATTGTGCAGCATAGCCAGACGGCGGAGGCGCTGCCGCTGACCTTTATTGCCGTGGAAGGGGAGCAACTGCTGGGAACGATTGGCCTCTGGCGCTGCGATTTGATCAGCCGCCAGGATCTGTTTCCCTGGCTGGCGGCGCTGTACGTCGCGCCCGCCGCTCGCGGTCAGGGGCTGGCCGGACAACTGCAGCGGCATGTGATCGATTATGCCCGCCGCGCGGGCTATCGGGAGCTTTATCTCTACTCCGCCTGCCGCGATTTTTATGAACGCTTCGGCTGGCGCTACATCGGCGAGGGGCTGGATTACCCGGCCACCGCCGTGCATCTCTATCGCTACGACTTATCGCCTTCCTGCGGGGCCACCACCGAATGACGGCGCACCAGCGTCGGGCTGAACAGGTGGGTGATCTCCGGCGCCGGGCGCTGCTCCGCCAGGGCTAAGGCCAGCTCGGCCGCCTGGGTCGCCATCGTGACGATCGGGTAGCGGACGGTGGTCAGCCGCGGGCGAACATAGCGCGAAATCAGGACATCGTCGAAGCCGATCAGCGAAATTTCCCGCGGGACGTCGATGCCGTTGTCGTTCAGCACCCCCATCGCGCCGGCGGCCATCGAGTCGTTATAGCAGGCGACGGCGCTAAAGTGGCGGCCGCGGCCAAGCAGTTCGGTCATCGCCTGTTCGCCGCCGCTTTCATCCGGCTCGGCGAACGTGACCAGCCGGTCGTTGCACGGCAGGCCGCTCTCCTCCAGCGCCGCGTAGTACCCCTGCAGGCGATCTTCCGCATCAGAGATATCGTGGTTTGAGCACAGGTAGCCGATACGCGTGTGCCCCTGCTGGATCAGATGGCGGGTCGCCAGCCAGGCGCCGTAGCGATCGTCCAGCGCCACGCAGCGCGTTTCATATCCGGGCAGGATGCGGTTGATCAGCACCATGCCGGGGATCTGCTTCATCAGCCCGGCGAGTTCCTCATCGGGGATCATTTTGGCATGCACCACCAGCGCCGCGCAGCGGTGACGGATCAGCTGCTCTATCGCCTGGCGCTCCTTCTGCACGTTGTGGTAGCCATTGCCAATCAGCAAAAAGTTGCCGGTGCGATAGGCCACCTGTTCGACGGCTTTGACCATCGCGCCGAAGAAGGGGTCGGAGACATCGCCCACCACCAGGCCGACGGTTTCCGTGGACTGCTGGGCCAGCGCCCGGGCGTTCGCGTTGGGGTGATAGTTGAGGGTTTCCATCGCCGCGCCCACGGACTGACGCGAGGCTTCGCTGGCTTTGGGAGAGTTGTTGATGACGCGGGAGACGGTAGCGACGGAGACTCCTGCGAGTCGGGCTACATCCTTAATTGTCGCCATACCATGCCTTTTATAGGGTAAGCGTTTACATACTGCTATGTTACGGGAAAGAGCGGCAGATTCAAGGCGCGGCGGCGAAGGAATGGCGCAAATGTGATTCAGAGCGGGCTTATCGGTGACCTGTTTACATTGACGCTATCAGTAATTGAAACCGGCTCGGGGAAATACAAACCTTTGCTTACACTTTGCGATGCGCTGTTGCGAATGTTCGCTGGTTTGTCCGCCGAGCAGGTTGATATTCTGGCTATCCCAGAGGTATTGATAGGTGGAGTCAACGTCATGTTGACCACTTTACTTACACCAGCCTGCGCAGATGCGCAGGTTTTTTTTTGCCCGTCGCCGGCGTTGTTACAGATAGCGAAAATCGTAATAACTGGTTGCACTTAGGCTCACTCCCTTGCGTTTTCCCGCTGGCCCGAACCGGGCGAAAAACGCGACAATCGAGATCCCAGAGGTATTGATAGGTGAGTTTCTCAGGTACGCTCTTCGTACTGGACGTCTTACACCAGCCTGCGCGGATGCGCAGGTTTTTTTTATTCTGAAAATCCCCCCGCTGCACTGCTTTCCCACGCCTTCTCGTGTAACCTGCTTTGACTCATCACCGGTCACATGGAGTTGTTATGCTATTGGGATTTTTCAGACTGCTGTTCAAGGGGTTATACCGGGTCAGACTGACCGGCGACACGCAGGCTTTGCACCAGCAAAAAGTCTTAATTACCCCGAACCACGTCTCGTTCCTCGACGGCATTCTGCTGGCGCTGTTTTTGCCGGTCCGACCGGTTTTTGCCGTCTATACCTCAATCAGCCAGCGCTGGTTTATGCGCGCGCTGACGCCGATTATCGATTTTGTGCCGCTGGACCCGACCAAACCGATGTCGATCAAACATCTGGTGCGCCTGATTGAACAGGGGCGGCCGGTGGTCATCTTCCCGGAAGGGCGAATTTCGGTCAGCGGCTCGCTGATGAAAATTTATGACGGCGCCGCCTTTGTCGCCGCCAAATCGCAGGCGACCATCGTGCCGCTGCGCATTGAAGGCGCTGAATTGACGCCCTTCAGCCGGCTGAAGGGGCTGGTGAAACGTCGCCTGTTCCCGCGTATTCAGCTGCATCTGCTGCCGCCCACCCATCTGCCGATGCCTGAGGCGCCGCGCGCCCGCGACCGGCGCAAAATCGCCGGAGAAATGCTGCATCAGATCATGATGGAAGCCCGGATGGCGGTGCGTCCGCGGGAAACCCTGTATGAGTCGCTGCTGGCGGCGCAGGACCGCTTCGGCGCGCGCAAACCCTGCGTGGAGGATATCAACTTCCAGCCGGATACCTATCGCAAGCTGCTGACCAAAACCCTGTTTGTCGCCCGCATTCTGGAAAAATACAGCCAGCAGGGCGAGAAGATCGGCCTGATGCTGCCCAACGCCGGCATCAGCGCGGCGGTGATTTTCGGCGCGATCGCCCGCGGGCGCATTCCGGCGATGATGAACTATACCGCCGGGGTGAAAGGGCTCAGCAGCGCCATCGCCGCCGCGGAACTCAACACCATTTTTACCTCGCGCACCTTTCTCGATAAAGGCAAGCTCTGGCACCTGCCGGAGCAGCTGACCCAGGTGCGCTGGGTGTTCCTGGAAGATCTCAAAGGCGATATCACCCCTGCGGACAAACTGTGGATTTTCGGCCATCTGCTGGCGCCGCGTCTGGCGCAGGTTAAGCAGCAGCCGGAAGACGCGGCGATGATCCTCTTCACCTCCGGCTCGGAGGGCAATCCGAAAGGGGTGGTGCACAGCCATAAAAGTCTGCTGGCCAACGTCGAGCAGATCAAAACCATTGCCGACTTTACCGCTAATGACCGCTTTATGTCGGCGCTGCCGCTGTTCCACTCCTTTGGCCTCACCGTCGGTCTGCTGACGCCGCTGCTTACCGGCGCGGAGGTGTTTCTCTATCCCAGCCCGCTGCACTATCGCGTGGTGCCGGAGCTGGTCTACGATCGCAACTGCACAGTGCTGTTCGGCACCTCGACCTTCCTCGCCAACTATGCCCGCTTCGCTAACCCCTATGATTTCTATCGTCTGCGCTATGTGGTCGCCGGGGCGGAGAAGCTGCAGGAGAGCACCAAACAGCTGTGGCAGGATAAATTCGGCCTGCGCATTCTCGAAGGCTATGGCGTGACCGAGTGCGCCCCGGTGGTCTCGATCAACGTGCCCATGGCGGCGAAGGTCGGCACCGTGGGGCGTATCCTGCCGGGGATGGACGCCCGCCTGCTGGCGATGCCTGGCATTGAGCAAGGGGGGCGGCTGCAGCTTAAAGGGCCGAACATTATGAAAGGCTACCTGCGGGTGGAAAATCCCGGGGTGCTGGAAGCGCCGACGGCGGAAAATCAGCACGGCGAAAAGGAAGCGGGTTGGTATGACACCGGCGATATCGTCACCTTCGACGAGCAGGGCTATGTCCGCATCCAGGGCCGCGCGAAGCGCTTCGCCAAAATCGCTGGCGAAATGATCTCTCTTGAGATGGTGGAGCAGGTGGCCCTCGGCGCGTCGCCGGACAAAATGCACGCCACGGCGATTAAACAGGACGCCAGCAAAGGCGAGGCGCTGGTGCTGTTTACCACCGATAATGAACTGACTCGCGAAGCCCTGCTGCGCTACGCTCGCCAGCACGGCGTACCGGAGCTGGCGGTGCCGCGCGATATACGCTGGCTGAAACAGCTGCCGGTGCTCGGCAGCGGCAAGCCAGACTATGTCACCCTGAAAAACATGGTCGACGAGGCGGAAACAACCCATGAGTGAGTCAGTGCATACTAACCCTTCGCTGTATTCGAAAGGGATGATGGCGGTGATCTGCGCCCAGTTCCTGTCGGCCTTCGGCGACAATGCGCTTCTCTTCGCCACCCTGGCGCTGATGAAGCAGCTTTATTATCCGGAGTGGAGCCAGCCGGTCCTGCAGATGTTGTTTGTGGGCGCTTACATCCTGTTTGCCCCCTTTGTCGGCCAGTTCGCCGACAGCTTTGCCAAAGGCCGGGTGATGATGGTGGCCAACGGCCTGAAGCTGCTCGGCGCCGGCTGTATCTGCTTCGGCGTTAATCCGTTTATCGGCTATACGCTGGTGGGGATTGGCGCCGCCGCCTATTCGCCGGCCAAGTATGGCATTCTCGGCGAACTGACCACCGGCGATAAGTTAGTGAAGGCTAACGGACTGATGGAGTCCTCGACCATCGCGGCGATCCTGCTGGGCTCCATGGCCGGCGGGATCCTCGCCGACTGGCACGTGCTGGCGGCGCTGATCGTCTGCGCGCTGGTCTACGGCGGGGCGGTGGTGGCTAACCTGTGGATACCCAGGCTGCCGGCGGCGCGTCCGGGGCAGTCATGGCGTTTTAAGCCGATGACGCACAGCTTCTTCAGCGCCTGCCGCACGCTGTGGCGCAACGGCGAAACCCGCTTTTCGCTGATGGGCACCAGCCTGTTCTGGGGCGCTGGCGTGACCCTGCGCTTCCTGCTGGTGATCTGGGTGCCGGTAGCGCTGGGCATTACCAGCAACGCCATGCCCACCTATCTTAATGCGATGGTGGCGGTGGGGATTGTGCTGGGGGCCGGGGCGGCGGCGAAGCTGGTGACTCTGGAGACGGTGTCGCGCTGTATGCCGGCCGGGATATTGATCGGTATTGCGGTAATGGCGTTTGCGGTGCAGCAGTCGCTGCTGCCGGCGTTCGGACTGCTACTGCTGCTCGGGGTGTTCGGCGGCTTCTTTATCGTGCCGCTGAATGCGCTGCTGCAGGAGCGCGGGAAACACTCGGTCGGGGCGGGTAACGCGATTGCGGTACAGAACCTGGGCGAAAACGTGGCGATGCTGCTGATGCTGGGGCTCTATTCCCTGGCGGTGAGCGTGGGCGTTCCGCCGGTCGCCGTGGGGATAGGTTTTGGCGCGGTGTTTGCCGTGGCCATCGCCGCGCTGTGGGTCTGGGGGCGGCGTAAATAACTTCTCGTCGCGGTTGACTCGAAATCGTAACCCCTGCCAGGCGCGCGGGCAGAGGGAAACCCCGGGTTGCGGCTTACGCCTGACCCGGGCTACCGCGGCTGCTGAGGTGGCTACCCGACCTGGGTAGCGAAGGCCCGGTAAGGCGTAGCCGCCACCGGGCAACAACGCGACGCCAGAAGCCGGCGTCGACAGGTCATGCTACGGAGCCGGGTAGGTATAAACCTGATGCACCGCTTCAATCTCCGCTAATACCTCTTCGCTCAGCTCAAGCTGTAAACTTTCCACGTTGGCCTGCAGCTGCGCCATGGTCGTCGCCCCCAGCAGGGTGCTGGCGACAAACGGCTGCCGACGCACAAAGGCCAGCGCCATTTGCGCCGGATCGAGGCCGTGGCGTTTGGCGATATCCACATACGCCGCCACCGCTTTCTGCGACTGCTCGCTGCTGTAGCGCGTAAAGCGGCTGAACAGCGTATTGCGCGCCCCCGCCGGCTTCGCGCCGTTGAGGTACTTCCCGGTCAGGGTGCCGAAAGCCAGGCAGGAGTAGGCCAGCAGCTCCACGCCTTCGAACTGGCTCACTTCCGCCAGGCCGACTTCAAAGCTGCGGTTCAGCAGGCTGTAGGGGTTCTGAATGGTCACGATTCGCGGCAGGTCGTGCTTATCCGCCAGGTGCAGATAACGCATCACGCCGAAGGCGGTTTCGTTCGACACGCCGATGTAGCGGATCTTGCCGGCGCGCTGGAACTCGGTCAGCGCCTCGAGGGTATCCAGCAGGGTCACCGCGGGGGCGGAGTCGGCCCAGGTGTAGCCCAGCTTGCCAAAGCAGTTGGTGGGGCGCTGCGGCCAGTGTACCTGGTACAGGTCGAGATAATCGGTCTGCAGACGCTTCAGACTGGCGTGCAGCGCCTCGCGGATATTTTTCCGGTCCAGGACGTGGTTTGGTCGAATACTGCTGTCGTTATTACGCGCGGGCCCGCTGACCTTCGAGGCGAGCACCAGCTTTTCGCGATTGCCGCGTTTCGCCAGCCAGTTGCCGACGTAGGTTTCGGTCAGCCCCTGAGTTTCCGGGCGCGGCGGGACAGGGTACATTTCAGCGACATCGATCAGATTGATGCCGTTGGCGACCGCATAGTCGAGCTGCTGATGGGCATCGGCCTCGCTGTTCTGCTCGCCAAAGGTCATGGTTCCCAGCCCGAGGGTGCTGATTTCAAGTGAACTGTGTGGGATACGGTGATACTGCATAGCCAGCTTCCTTTTTATTTATAAGGTCAGGCATTCCCCGACAAAGGAGTATCAACATGGCAGAGGGTGAGAAAAAGAGGAAGTAAAAAAATCAAAAAAGCCGGGTGACGAGGAGGAGCGGTGGGTGAAATCCGCGGTGTCCTGGTGTGTCCCGACTCTTCTCAGAAGACTGGTTGTCGGTAAGCGCAGCGTCAACAGAGGCTGGGGCCGACGGGGAAAAATTAACGCTTAATGATTTGTGAAACGTCGTCACGATTGATCTGCATTTTATTACCCTGCTGATCTTCGTAGCTGATAAGACCGGTATCGTCATCCACGGTGGGTTTACCGTCGGTCAGGATCATTCGCCCATCTTTGGTCGCCATGACGTAATCGCTGCTGCAACCGGAAACCGAGAACGCCAGTCCTACGGCGGAAATCAATACTGCCCATTTTTTCATCGTCATCACCTCTTGAGTAGCTGCACCCCATACCTGTCTATTAATAGCCTGATTTGTGAGACATAAAAAGCAGTAAAGTCTGAAAAAGGGTTGCAGCCTGTGACCAGGCTGCAATTTTGTGGTTTACAGCGGGTTTTTCTTATTGCGCAGCAGGTTAAGGCTCTCCACCGCAATAGAGAAGAACATCGCGAAGTAGATGTATCCCTTCGGCACATGGACGTCGAAACTTTCCAGCATCAGGGTAAAGCCGACGAGGATCAGAAACGACAGCGCCAGCATTTTCACCGACGGATGACGGTCAACAAAATCGCCGATAGGTCGCGCGGCGAACATCATGACCCCCACCGCAATCACAACCGCCGCCATCATAATAAACAGATGATCCGACAGGCCGACGGCGGTGATCACCGAGTCGAGGCTAAAGATGATGTCCAGCAGCATGATCTGCACGATGGCGCCGAGGAAGGAGTGAACGTTAGTTTTCAGCCCCTCCTCTTCGCCTTCGATAGATTCATGGATCTCTTTACTGGCTTTCCAGATAAGGAACAGTCCGCCAAACAGCAAGATCAGATCGCGAAACGAAATCTCCTGACCGAGGACGGTAAAGAGCGGGTTGGTCAGCTTAACGACCCAGGCGATAGAGGCCAGCAGCGCCAGGCGCATGACCATCGCCCCCATTAAACCGATCCGTCGCGCGTGGGCGCGCTGGGCGGTGGGGAGCTTGGCCACAACCAGAGAGAGAAAAATAATATTATCGATCCCGAGCACGATCTCCAGCAGCGTCAAGGTGCCCAGCGCCAGCCAGGCGTTAGGATCGGTTATCCATGCAAATAACATTGTTCAAAGTCCTGCAAAATAGAAAGCAGCAATTATATGCAAGCCCCAACGCAGAACAAAAAATTAATCGTGTTGTAACAAGAAATGGCGGGCGAGCAGGGCGGCGGTAAAATTCTTTTTCAGGTAGAAGCCGCGCGGCAGCGTGAGGATCGTCTCCCCGCGGGCGCCGATGGCTTCGGTCAACGCCTTGCTGTTGGCCGCTTTCGGTCTTAGCTGCAGCACCTCGCCGTGGCGGGCGGTAATGCGCTCCACCTCACCGAGGACAATAAGATCCATCAGCTCTTCCCAGTCCATGCGCAGCTGGCGCTCCTCTTCTTCATCCGGACTCCACAGCAGCGGTGCGCCGACGCGCCGCGCCGCCAGAGGAATGGTGCGCTCTCCCTCCACAGGGATCCACAGGACTCGCTGCAGCTTATGCCGCACATGACTGCTCTCCCAGGTGACGCCGCTATTGCCAGTTAACGGGGCGACGCAGACAAAAGTCGTCTCCAGCGGACGGCCCCGGCTGTCGATAGGGATCGTTTTGAGCTCCACCCCCAGCGCGGCGAAATCCTGCTCGGGTTTACTGCCCGCGCTGGCCCCCAGCCACAGCTCCAGCAGGATGCCCGTCCAGCCTTTATCACGTTTCAGATCGCGGGGAATGGGGATCCCGGCCAGCGCCGCCAGCTCACCCAGCGTATAGCCGGCCAGCTGGCGGGCCTGGGCCAATAGCTGTTCCTGACTTTGCGGCGGAGAGGAGAGCGGAGCGATAGCGGGCATAGGGCGACACCTTTGGTTAAAAAATGAGCGCTAATTTTGCGCGTTGTGGATAGAGTTTATCGTTTTCTGAGTAACTATACCAATTCCATGATTTATATGATTTTTTAAGGTCATTACGCGGCAGGTGAAAACCATGAAAACAGGTTTTCCAGAACTGGTCACTGACAATAAACAGGATCTTACACCATGTTATCCACAGAAAAGTGGGATAACTGGGGAAAAGACCCACTACTGGTTCGATTTACAGCCTTGACGTGCGACGAAAATCGAATTTTTAGAGAAAATATGCCCGCGACCTGCGCGTAATCTGTGGATAAAATCGACATTGCTCGATCTTTCATCAGTCGGCGGATCGCATGTGTGATGATCGTCACGTTATGCTGTAATAAGTGAAAGGAATATATTCTAACTTAATGAATATGCTATCATTATTATAAGGTGCTAGCAGTGCGATGTTCAGATTACTCCGGGTTTTCCCGGGTTAATTCCGTACTTCTTCACAACTCTATCCACAGAAAAAGTGAATAAAATCGGACGTCGGGCGCTTTCGCTGTTTATAACTCTGGCAATTACTGTGAGTTATTCAAATGTTATCCGTTCTCAGTGTGCGAACAGAGTGGTTTACCGTTTCCGACGAGTGTGAAACAATCATTCACATTGAAGCTTATCTTGAGGTAGTCCGGTGATTGATGACGATGGCTACCGCCCAAATGTCGGTATTGTAATCTGTAATCGTCAGGGCCAGGTCATGTGGGCCCGACGCTATGGTCAGCACTCGTGGCAGTTCCCGCAAGGGGGCATAAATCCAGGAGAATCCGCAGAGCAGGCGATGTATCGGGAATTGTTTGAAGAGGTCGGGTTAAGCCGTAAAGATGTGCGGATCCTTGCCTCAACCCGTAACTGGCTGCGTTACAAGTTGCCTAAACGTTTGGTGCGTTGGGACACAAAGCCGGTTTGTATCGGCCAGAAACAAAAGTGGTTTCTTTTGCAGTTGATCGGTAACGACGCGGACATCAATATGCAAACCAGCAGCACACCTGAATTTGATGGCTGGCGCTGGGTGAGTTACTGGTACCCGGTGCGTCAGGTGGTGTCGTTCAAACGCGACGTCTACCGCCGGGTGATGAAAGAGTTCGCCAGCGTCACTATGTCGCTGGCGGAGAGCGCACCTAAGCCGCAAAGCGCGCCTGCTTATCGACGTAAAAGAGGTTAAGCCACGCACATTATGCTCACTCGGTTGCGAGAAATAGTCGAGAAGGTCGCGAGTGCGCCGCGTTTAAACGAGGCGCTGGATATTCTGGTGACGGATGTCTGCCAGGCGATGGAGACGGAAGTTTGCTCGGTTTACCTGGCTGACAATGATCGACGCTGCTATTACCTGATGGCTACCCGCGGGTTAAAAAAACCTCGCGGGCGCACCGTTGCGCTGGCGTTCGATGAAGGCCTGGTGGGGCTGGTTGGCCGCCTGGCGGAGCCCATCAACCTCGCCGATGCGCAAAAACACCCCAGCTTCAAGTATATTCCCGCCGTCAAAGAGGACCGCTTCCGCGCCTTCCTTGGCGTGCCGATCATCCAGCGCCGCCAGCTGTTGGGCGTGCTGGTGGTTCAGCAGCGTGAGCTGCGCCAGTTTGATGAAAGCGAAGAGTCTTTCCTCGTCACCCTCGCCACCCAGATGGCGGCGATCCTCTCCCAGTCCCAGCTGAACGCCCTGTTCGGCCAGTATCGTCAGACGCGCATTCGCGCTCTGCCGGCCTCTTCCGGGGTGGCGATTGCCGAGGGCTGGATGGACGTCAGCCTGCCGCTGATGGAGCAGGTGTATGAAGCCTCGACGCTGGACACCGCCTCGGAACGTGAACGCCTGACCGGCGCGCTGGAAGAAGCGGCCAACGAGTTTCGTCGCTACAGCAAACGCTACGCCGCCGGCGCGCAAAAAGAGACGGCGGCGATCTTCGATCTCTACTCGCACCTGCTCTCCGACGCCCGCCTGCGTCGCGAGCTCTTTGCCGAAGTCGACAAAGGCGCCGTCGCCGAGTGGGCGGTCAAAAAGATCATCGAGAAGTTCGCCGAACAGTTTGCCGCGCTGAGCGACGGCTATCTGAAAGAGCGGGCCGGCGACCTGCGCACGCTGGGTCAGCGTCTGCTGTTCCATCTCGACGACAGTATTCAGGGACCTAACACCTGGCCGGCGCGCATTATCCTCGTGGCGGACGAGCTGTCGGCCACCACCCTCGCCGAGGTGCCGCAGGATCGTCTGGCCGGCGTGGTGGTGCGCGATGGCGCTGCCAACTCCCATGCCGCCATTATGGTGCGGGCCCTTGGCATCCCAACGGTGATGGGCGCCGATATTCAGCCCTCGCTGCTGCATGGCCATACGCTGATTGTCGATGGCTATCGCGGTGAGCTGCTGGTGGATCCTGAACCTGTTCTGTTGCAGGAATATCAGCGGCTTATCAGCGAAGAGAACGAGCTCAGCCGCCTGGCGGAGGACGATCTCCAGCGCGCATCGGAGCTGAAAAGCGGCGAACGGGTGAAAGTCATGCTCAACGCCGGCTTAAGCCCGGAGCACGAAGAGAAGCTCGGCAGCTTTGTTGACGGTATTGGTCTGTACCGTACCGAAATTCCTTTTATGCTGCAGAGCGGCTTCCCCTCAGAAGAGGAGCAGGTCGCCCAGTATCAGGGCATGCTGCAGATGTTTAACAGCAAACCGGTGACCCTGCGTACTCTGGACATCGGCGCGGATAAACAGCTGCCGTACATGCCGATCAGTGAAGAGAATCCGTGCCTTGGCTGGCGCGGGATCCGCATCACCCTCGATCAGCCGGAGATCTTTTTGATCCAGGTGCGAGCGATGCTGCGCGCCAACGCCGCCACCGGCAACCTCAGCATTTTGCTGCCGATGGTGACCAGTCTGGAAGAGGTCGATGAGGCCCGTCGGCTGATCGACCGCGCCAGCCGGGAAGTGGAAGAGATGATCGGCTACGCCATCCCGCGTCCGCGTCTGGGGGTGATGCTGGAGGTGCCGTCGATGGTCTTTATGCTGCCGCAGCTGGCCAGCCGGATCGATTTTATCTCGGTAGGCACGAACGACCTGACCCAGTACCTGCTGGCCGTCGACCGTAACAATACCCGGGTCGCCAGCATGTATGACAGCCTGCATCCTGCGGTATTGCGGGCGCTGGCGATGATCGCCCATGACGCGGAGCGCTTTGGCATCGATCTGCGACTGTGCGGCGAGATGGCAGGCGACCCGATGTGCGTGACGATCCTCATCGGTCTCGGTTATCGCCATCTGTCGATGAACGGCCGCTCGGTGGCGAGGGTGAAATATCTGCTGCGCCGCATCGATATCGAAGAGGCGCAGGAGCTGTCGCGTCGCAGCCTCGAAGCCCAGATGACCGCCGAGGTGCGCCATCAGGTGGCGGCCTTTATGGAGCGGCGCGGTCTCGGCGGCCTGATCCGCGGCGGGCGGTAGCGGTAGCCCGGGTGAGGCGTAAGCCGTAACCCGGGAATCCTCTGTTCGCACCCTCCGGCAAAATAGGATACCACCGGGAAAACGGCATTCTGTTAGCATCCGTATACATATCTTTTACACGCCGGCGCGGATCGCACACCTGGCTTATGCTATGATTCGCCTCCTTCGGCGTGCCCGTTTTAATCGGGCATGGATCATCACCGCTGTCCACTTTCGGCGGAATAACAAGTCTTTATGGTGACAGATGAATAGTGGCTACCTGCATTTTCCGGAGTTCGATCCGGTCATTTTTTCTCTAGGCCCGGTCTCCCTCCACTGGTACGGTTTAATGTACCTGGTGGGCTTTGTCTTTGCGATGTGGCTGGCCACCCGTCGGGCGAATCGTCCGGGCAGCGGCTGGACGAAAAATGAAGTGGAAAACCTGCTTTACGCGGGCTTCCTCGGCGTCTTCCTGGGCGGCCGTATCGGCTACGTGCTGTTCTACAACCTGCCGGTCTTTCTTGCCGATCCGTTGTATCTGTTCCGCGTCTGGGACGGCGGCATGTCGTTCCACGGCGGCCTGATCGGCGTGATCCTGGTGATGATTATCTTCGCCAGACGCACCAAACGAACCTTCTTCCAGGTCTCCGATTTTATCGCGCCGCTGATCCCGTTTGGCCTTGGCGCCGGGCGTCTGGGCAACTTTATCAACGGCGAGCTGTGGGGCCGCGTGGACCCGAGCTTCCACTACACGATGATTTTCCCGGGCTCCCGTGCTGAAGACCTGGCGCTGCTGCCGACCCACCCGGAATGGCAATCGCTGTTTGATACCTATGGCGCGCTGCCGCGCCACGCGTCGCAGCTGTACGAGCTGGCGCTGGAAGGCGTGGTGCTGTTCCTGATCCTGAACCTGTTTATCCGTAAACCGCGCCCGACCGGTTCCGTTTCCGGCCTGTTCCTGATTGGCTACGGCCTGTTCCGCATTATCGTGGAATTCTTCCGCCAGCCCGACGCCCAGTTCACCGGCGGCTGGGTGCAGTACATCAGCATGGGGCAGATTCTTTCGATCCCGATGGTGCTTGCGGGTATCATCATGATGGTTTGGGCTTACCGCCACCGTCCGCAGCAACTGAATTCTTGAGGAACCATGAAACAGTATCTTGATTTGATGCAGAAAGTGCTCGCCGAGGGCACGCCAAAAAATGACCGCACCGGCACTGGCACGATCTCTATTTTCGGCCATCAGATGCGTTTTAACCTGCAGGAAGGCTTCCCGCTGGTGACCACCAAGCGCTGTCATTTACGCTCCATCATCCATGAACTGCTGTGGTTCCTGCAGGGTGACACCAACATCGCCTATCTGCACGACAACAACGTCACCATCTGGGACGAGTGGGCAGATGAAAATGGCGACCTGGGACCGGTTTACGGCAAACAGTGGCGTTCCTGGCCTGCGCCGGACGGTCGTCATATCGACCAGATCAGCACGGTGATGGACCAGCTGAAAAACGACCCGGACTCCCGCCGGATCATCGTTTCGGCGTGGAACGTCGGCGAGCTGGATAAGATGGCCCTGGCGCCGTGCCACGCCTTCTTCCAGTTCTATGTCGCCGACGGCAAGCTCTCCTGCCAGCTGTATCAGCGCTCCTGCGACGTCTTCCTCGGCCTGCCGTTCAACATCGCCAGCTACGCGCTACTGGTGCATATGGTGGCGCAGCAGTGCGATCTGCAGGTCGGCGATTTCGTCTGGACCGGTGGCGATACCCATCTGTACAGCAACCATCTCGAGCAGACTCATCTGCAGCTGAGCCGCGAACCGCGTCCGCTGCCGAAGCTGGTCATCAAACGCAAGCCCGCGTCGATCTTCGACTACCGCTTTGAAGACTTCGAGATTGAAGGTTACGATCCGCACCCGGGAATCAAAGCGCCAGTGGCGATTTAACCCCCTCTGCAGATATGACCAACCGGCGTCCGATGACGCCGGTTTTTTTATGCCGTTTTCACCACCTGAATGAGTGGCAGCCCTCGTCGCCATTAGGATAGGAACGCTTCACCCCGCCCCCTGACCACAGGCGGTTGTGGGCGGGAATGTTGGAAAGAGGCTCGCAAAAAAATGTTCTGCTGTTGATCATACAAACCTTTTTTGCGTGTCTGGCCGGGAAAGCTATTTTCCGTCGTCGCGCCAGGGCTAACCGCCGCGGCATACTCTGCGCCATGAACAGAGAACATGGCTATACCCTGATGGAAACCCTGGTGACGCTGACGTTAATGATGATCCTCAGCGTCGGCGGCCTGTACGGCTGGCAGCGCTGGCAGCAGCAGCAACGACTGTGGCAAACCGCCGTCCAGGTGCGGGATTTCCTGGTCTTCCTGCGCGATGACGCCAACGCCTACAACCGGGACCGCGTGCTTCGCGTCGGCCAGGATGAAGAGGGCTGGTGCCTGAGTGCGCAGGCGGAGGCGTCGGCGTGCGCCTCCGGGTCAACCTTAACGCTGCGCCCGCGCTGGCCGGGGATCTCGCTGGCTGGCGTCACGCCTGGCCTGGGATTCTACGGACTGCGCAGCACCGCCTGGGCGGGCAATCTGCGGCTGCAGAGCGAGGCCGGCAGCTGGAGCATTGTGATTTCACACTGGGGGCGGATTCGTTTATGCCGTAGCGACAGCGCGGGAGGGTGCCAGTGAGCCGCCGCGGGTTTTCCCTTGCGGAGGCGCTTATCGCCATGGCGATAGGCTCGCTGCTGCTGATTGGCGCCTGCCGCTTTCTACCCGCCCTGCAGCGCCATATTCTGCGCCAGGGCGAACAGCTGGCCCTGGAGAACGAACTGTGGCAGCGGGTGCATGCCGTGGGTAAACATCTGCAGCGCGCCGGATACTGCCGGGGAGCGTGCGGCGGAGCCGGACTGGAGCTTGCCGCCGACGGCGAGTGCCTGATTGTGCGCTGGGACGCGAACAGCAATGGGACATGGGAAACCTCCCCTGCGGCAGCGGCGGAGAGCACCGGCTATCGCCTGCGCGATGGCGCGCTGGAGACTTTGCGCGGAGCCAGCGACTGCCGCGGCAGCGGATGGGAGAAAATCACCAATCCGGCCGCTATGGTGGTGACGCGCTTTGCGGCGCAGCGTCTGCTGACCGAGGGCTTCGCGCCGGAGCTGATCGTGACGCTGGCGGCGCGCTCTGCCCGGCAGGCGGGTCTGGCGGCCGAGGTGGAGCAGCGGGTGACGGGGTATAACCTGTGATCCGCCAGCGTGGAATGTCGTCGCTGCTGATGGTGCTCCTGTTGCTGACTCTCGGTAGCCTGCTGCTTGAGGGGCTTAACCTGCAGCAGCGGGCGCTGCTGGCGCAAACCGCCAGCGAAACGCAGGCGATCCGCGATACGGCTGTGGCCCATTCGGCGCTACAGTGGGGAAAACAGCAGGCCTGGTCGACACAGGCGCCGCTGGCCTGCCGCGAGCAGGCGCAGCAGGGCTGGCGCGCCTGTCTGCGCATCTTCGACGACGGTTCGCTGCTGCTCAGCAGCGCCAGCGGCGAGGTGCAGGTCTGGCAGTCCGGCGAGGTGCGCGGCGGGCAGGTGCGTTTCTCCGCCCATGGCTGGAGCGATTTTTGCCCGCTCAGGGAGGTGAGCTTATGTCAAATGCCATGAAGCGCCAGCGGGGTTTTAGCCTGCCGGAGACCGTGCTGGCGATGGCGCTGATGGTGCTGACGGTCGCCGCGCTGGGCGGCTATCAGCGCGGAATGGCGCAAGGGGTCCACCAGCTGAACCAGACGCGTCAGCTATGGCGCGACGCCTGGCGCTATAGCCAGCTCTCCGCGCCGCCTCCGCCGGCAGGCGAGCAGGTAAGCCGTATGCAGACATCGACGCAAAGATGTGTCAGCATCACGGTAACGATCAGTATGCCCGTTGCAAAGCGGGCGCAGATGACCCGGCTGCATTGCCCGGTCAGCCAGTAGTCAGGAGCAATTATGTTAAGGGTATACCACTCAAACCGGCTGGATGTTCTCGAGGCGTTGATGGAGTTTATCGTCGAGCGCCAGCGGCTGGATGACCCTTTTCAGGCTGAAATGGTGCTGGTGCAGAGTACCGGTATGGCGCAGTGGCTGCAGATGACCCTGGCCTCGCGCTTCGGAATTGCCGCCAACATCGAGTTTCCGCTGCCGGCGAGCTTTATCTGGGATATGTTCGTGCGCGTCCTGAAAGATATCCCTGGCGAAAGCGCCTTCAGCAAGCAGAGCATGAGCTGGAAGCTGATGACTCTCCTGCCGCAGCACCTGGAAGAAGACGATTTTATCCTGCTGCGCCAGTATCTGAGCGATGACGGCGACAAACGCAAGCTGTTTCAGCTGGCCGCCCGGGTAGCGGACCTCTATGACCAGTATCTGGTCTATCGCCCGGAATGGCTGATGCGCTGGGAGGCCGACCAGCAGGTTGACGGCCTCGGCGACGCCCAGCAGTGGCAGGCGCCGCTGTGGAAAGCGCTGGTGCGCTATACCGCCGAGCTCGGTCAGCCGCAGTGGCACCGCGCCAATCTCTATCAGCGCTTTATCAGCGCCCTGGAAAAGGCGGATGAACCGCCCGCCGGGCTGCCGTCGCGCGTCTTTATTTGTGGAATTTCCGCGCTGCCGCCGGTCTACCTGCAGGCGCTGCAGGCGCTGGGTAAGCATGTCGATGTCTATGTGCTGTTCACCAACCCCTGCCGCTACTACTGGGGAGATATTAAAGATCCGGCGTTTCTGGCGAAGCTACTGTCGCGTCAGCGACGCCATCACCGCGAGGCGCGCGCGCTGCCCCTGTTCCGCGACGCCGGGCAGGCGCCAGGGCTGTTTAATGACGCCGGGGAGCAGGATGTCGGCAACCCGCTGCTCGCCTCCTGGGGCAAGCTGGGACGCGACTATATCTACCTGCTGGCGGGGCTGGAGCGCTATGAGGAGCTGGACGCCTTTGTCGATATCGTTCCTGATAACCTGTTGCATAACCTGCAGTCGGATATCCTCGAACTGCGCAACGCGGCGGTGGCCGGGCAGAGCGCAGAGGCGTTCGCTCACAGTCACGACAAACGTCCGCTGGCGCAGGATGACCGCAGCCTGAGCATTCACGTCTGCCACAGTCCGCAGCGTGAGGTGGAGGTTCTGCACGATCGGCTGCTGGCGATGCTGGAGGCGGATCCGACGCTCACGCCGCGGGATATCATCGTCATGGTGGCGGATATCGATAGCTACAGCCCCTATATACAGGCGGTGTTTGGCGCCGCCAGCGGCGACCGCTGGCTGCCGTGGGCGATCTCCGACCGCCGCGCCCGCGAGTCGCACCCGGTGCTGCAGGCGTTTATCACGCTGCTCTCGCTGCCCGACAGCCGCTTCGCCAGCGAAGATGTACTGGCGCTGCTGGACGTGCCGGTGCTGGCGGCGCGCTTTAACATCAACGAAGAGGGGCTGCGCTACCTGCGCCAGTGGGTCAACGAGTCCGGGGTCCGCTGGGGAATGGATGACGACAACGTCCGTGAGCTTGACCTGCCGGCGACCGGCCAGCACACCTGGCGGTTCGGCCTTACCCGCATGCTGCTGGGCTACGCGATGGACAGCCGGGAGGGCGAATGGCAGTCGGTGCTGCCCTATGACGAATCCAGTGGTTTGATCGCCGAACTGGTGGGTAACCTCGCATCGCTGCTGATGCAGCTTAACCTGTGGCGACGCGGTCTCGCCCAGCAGCGGCCGCTGGCGGAGTGGCTGCCGGTCTGTCGCGATCTGCTGAATGACTTTTTCCTGCCGGACAGCGAGACCGAAGCGGCGCTGGCGCTGATTGAGCAGCAGTGGCTGGCGGTGATTGATAGCGGTCTGGAGGCGCAGTATGGCGACCAGGTGCCGTTGACGCTGTTGCGCGATGAGCTGGCCCAGCGCCTCGATCAACAACGGATCAGCCAGCGCTTTCTCGCCGGCCCGGTCAACATCTGCACCCTGATGCCGATGCGCTCTATTCCTTTCAAAGTGGTTTGCCTGCTGGGGATGAACGATGGGGTTTATCCGCGAACGCTGCCGCCGCTGGGCTTTGATTTAATGAGCCAGAAGCCGCAGCGCGGCGACCGCAGCCGGCGCGATGATGACCGCTACCTGTTCCTTGAGGCGCTGATGTCCGCCGAACAGACGCTGTATATCAGCTACATCGGCCGTTCTATCCAGGACAACAGCGAGCGCTTTCCCTCGGTGCTGGTGCAGGAGCTGGTGGATTACATCGGCCAGAGCCACTGTCTCGCCGGCGACGAGGAGCTTGATTGCGACACCAGCGAGGCGCGGGTTAAAGCCCACATCACTCACCTGCATACCCGCATGCCGTTCGACATCGCCAATTTCCAGGAGGACGAGAACAAGAGCTACGCCCGGGAATGGCTGGCTGCCGCCGGCCAGCAGGGTGAGGCGCATAGCGACTTCATTCAACCGCTTACCCCGCCGCCGATAGACAGCCTGCCGTTCGAGCAGCTCCTGCGCTTCTGGCAGCACCCGGTTCGCGCGTTCTTTCAGCAGCGTCTGCGGGTCAATTTCCGTGCGGAAGAGGATGATATTCCCGATGACGAGCCCTTCACACTTGAAGGGCTGAGCCGTTATCAACTGAACCAGCAACTGCTCAATACCCTTATCGAGGAACAGGACGCCTCGGCCATGTTCCGCCGCTTCCGCGCCGCCGGCGAGCTGCCGTATGGCGCCTTTGGCGAGCTGGTGTGGGAGACGCAGCGTCTGGAGATGCAGGCCCTGGCCGAGCGGGTGAAAGCCGAGCGCCAGCAGGCGCAGAGCATGGAGATCGATCTCCAGTGCAGCGGCGTCAATCTGACCGGCTGGCTGCAGCAGGTGCAGCCGGACGGGCTGCTGCGCTGGCGGCCTTCGCTGCTGAGCGTCTCCCAGGGGATGCAACTTTGGCTGGAACACCTTGTCTACTGTGCCAGCGGCGGCACCGGCGAGAGCCGACTGTTTGTGCGTAAAGAGGGAGAGTGGCGTTTTCCGCCGCTGGCGCCCGCCGAGGCGCAGGCGTACCTTAATGAGCTGGTGGATGGCTATTTGCTGGGGATGTCGCAGCCGCTGCTGCTGCTGCCGGAAAGCGGTGGCGCCTGGCTGAAAGCCTGTTATGACGCCGAAAAGGATGTCATCGTAATGGACGAAGAGACGCAGCAGAAAGCGCGGAGCAAATTCCTGCAGACCTACGAAGGTAACATGGTGGTCAGCGGGGAGGGCGCCGATATCTGGTATCAACGCCTGTGGCGTTCGCTGGAGCCGGCGCATTACGAAGAAATCATTGCCCAGACGCAGCGTTATCTGTTACCGCTATATCGTTACCATCAGTCCACACAAATTTAAATAGTATAAAAATTGCGCAGTGAATGGCGGTTCATTTATTATGCGCAACGTATCACGGACTGATGGACATAAAAGGCTGCACGCCGTGCAGCGCAAGTTTGTTAATGATGAGGTTCGTGAATGCCCCGCAGTTTATGGTTCAAGGTTTTTGTAGTGCTGGCCGCCCTCTGGGCGCCGTTGAGTCAAGCCGACACCGGATGGCAGCCTGTTCAGGAGACGATCCGCAAAAGCGAAAAAGATACGCGTCAGTATCAGGCGATCCGTCTTGATAACGACATGGTCGTGCTGCTGGTTTCCGATCCGCAGGCGGTGAAATCGCTGTCGGCGCTGGTGGTGCCGGTGGGATCCCTGCAGGATCCGGCCGATCATCAGGGGCTGGCGCATTTTCTGGAACATATGACGCTGATGGGGTCGCAAAAATATCCCCAGCCTGACAGCCTTGCAGAGTTTCTTAAGCTGCATGGCGGCAGCCATAACGCCAGCACCGCGCCCTACCGCACCGCGTTCTATCTCGAAGTGGAGAATGATGCGCTGGACGGGGCCGTAGACCGGCTGGCCGACGCCATCGCTGCGCCGCTGCTGGATAAAAAATATGCCGACCGCGAACGTAACGCGGTCAACGCCGAGCTGACGATGGCCCGGACGCGAGACGGGATGCGCATGGCCCAGGTCAGCGCAGAAACCATTAACCCGGCTCACCCGGCGGCCCACTTCTCTGGCGGCAACCTCGAGACGCTCAGCGATAAGCCCGGCAACCCGGTTCTTGATGCGCTGCACACCTTCCGCGATAGCTGGTACTCCGCCAACCTGATGAAAGCGGTGATCTACAGCAACAAGCCGTTGCCGGAGCTGGCGCGCATGGCCGCTGACACCTTTGGCCGCGTGCCGAATCGTCACATCAGCAGGCCGGAAATAAGCGTCCCGGTGGTAACCGATGCGCAAAAAGGCATCATTATTCACTACGTGCCGGCGATGCCGCGTAAAGTGCTGCGCGTCGAGTTTCGCATCGACAACAACAGCGATCGTTTCCGCAGCAAAACGGATGAACTGGTCACTTACCTGATCGGCAACCGCAGCCCGGGGACGCTCTCCGACTGGCTGCAAAAGCAGGGACTGGCGGAAGGTATCCGCGCGGATTCTGATCCGGTGGTGAACGGCAACAGCGGCGTGCTGGCGATCTCGGCCACCCTCACCGATAAAGGCCTGGCGCACCGCGACGAAGTGACGGCGGCCATATTCAGCTACCTCAACCTCCTGCGTACTCAGGGTGTCGACAAACGTTACTTTGACGAGTTGGCGCATGTGCTGGCGCTGGATTTCCGCTATCCGTCGATCAACCGCGACATGGATTACGTGGAATGGCTGGCGGATACCATGATCCGGGTGCCGGTCGAGCATGCGCTGGACGTGGTCAACATTGCCGATCGCTACGACCCGCAGGCGATCAAAGACCGGCTGGCGATGATGACTCCGCAGAACGCGCGCATCTGGTATATCAGCCCGCAGGAACCGCATAACAAGACCGCTTATTTTGTCGATGCGCCGTATCAGGTGGATAAGATCGGCGAGCAGACGTTCGCTGACTGGCAGCAAAAAGCGCAGGCGATCAAGCTGCAGCTGCCGGCGCTCAACCCCTATATTCCGGATGATTTCACCCTCATCAAAAGCGATAAAGCCTGGCCGCACCCTCAGCTGATTCTCGATGAGCCGACCCTGCGGGTGGTTTATGCCCCGAGCCAGTATTTCGCCAGCGAGCCGAAGGCGGATATCTCCCTGGTGCTGCGTAATCCCCAGGCGATGGACAGCGCTCGCCGGCAGGTGATGTTTGCCCTCAACGATTATCTCGCCGGCATCGCCCTCGATCAGCTCAGTAACCAGGCGGCGGTCGGCGGCATTTCGTTCTCCACCGGCGCCAATAACGGGTTAATGGTCAATGCCAACGGCTACACCCAGCACCTGCCGGCGCTGTTCAGCGACCTGCTGCAGGGATACTTCAGCTATACGCCGACCGAGGAGCAGCTGGAGCAGGCCAAATCATGGTATGCGCAAATGATGGACTCCGCTGAGAAGGGCAAAGCCTACGATCAGGCGATAATGCCGATCCAGATGGTCTCCCAGGTACCGTATTTCCAGCGCGAAGTACGCCGGGCGCTGTTGCCTTCCATCACCTTGCAGGAAGTGCTCGACTACCGCGCCAACCTGAAAACCAAGGGGCGCCCTGAACTGATGGTGATCGGCAATATGTCCGCCGATGCCGCCACGACGCTGGCTCGCCAGATCCAGCAGCAGCTGGGCGCTGACGGCAACGAATGGTGCCGCAATAAAGACGTGGTGGTGAACCGGCAGCAGCTGGCGATCTTCAACAAAGCGGGCAACAGCACCGACTCCGCGCTGGCCGCGGTGTTTGCGCCGCCCAACGTGGATGAGTTCAGCAGCACCGCCGCCAGCACCCTGCTGGGACAGATTATTCAGCCGTGGTTCTACAACCAGCTGCGCACCGAAGAGCAGCTCGGCTACGCGGTCTTTGCCTTCCCGATGAACGTGGGGCGCCAGTGGGGCATGGGCTTCCTGCTGCAGAGTAGCGATAAGCAGCCGGCTTTCCTCTGGCAGCGGTTCCAGGCCTTCTTCCCCACCGCGGAGGCGAAGCTGCGGGCGATGAAGCCGGAAGAGTTTGCCCAACTCCAGCAGGCGGTGATAAGCCAGATGCTGCAGGCGCCGCAGACGCTGGGCGAAGAGGCATCGAAACTGAGCAAAGATTTCGATCGCGGTAATATGCGTTTTGATTCACGTGATAAAGTAGTGGCTCAGATTAAACTGCTGACGCCGCAAAAACTTGCCGATTTCTTCCATCAGACGGTGGTGGATCCGCAGGGCATGACGATATTGTCCCAGATTTCCGGTAGCCAGAATGGCAAAGCGGACTACGCCCAGCCGGCAGGCGGCAAAGTGTGGGAAAACGTCAGCGCATTGCAGCAATCCTTACCCCTGATGCGAGAGAATGAATGACCGACACCGCTGAGTCTTTGGATCCCCTGCGCTTGCCCTTGAGGGGCGAGCGCCTGATAGAAGCCTCTGCGGGCACCGGAAAAACCTTTACCATCGCCGCGCTGTATCTGCGGCTGCTGCTGGGGCTGGGCGGCGAGGCCGCCTATCCCCGCGCCATCAGCGTTGAAGAGCTGCTGGTGGTGACCTTTACCGAGGCGGCGACCGAAGAGCTGCGCGGACGTATCCGCAGCAACATCCATGAACTGCGCATCGCCTGTATGCGCGGTGAATCCGACAACCCGCTCTACAGCGCGCTGCTGGCGGAGATCGCCGATAAAGACGATGCCGCGAAGACCCTGCTGTTGGCCGAACGGCAGATGGACGAGGCGGCGGTGTTCACCATCCACGGTTTTTGCCAGCGGATGCTGAGCCTTAACGCCTTCGAGTCAGGCATGCTGTTCGAGCAGCAGCTGATCGAGGATGAATCCCGCCTGCGCTATCAGGCCTGCGCCGACTTCTGGCGCCGTCACTGTTATCCACTGACCCGCGATATCGCGGCGGTGATCCATGACGTCTGGAAAGGGCCGCGCGACCTGCTGAAGTCCCTTGACCGCTGGCTGCAGGGCGAAGCGCCGCAGCTCAAGTCGCCGCCAGCCGCCGACGAGACGCTGGCCGAGCGCCATCAGCAAATCATCGGCCGCATTGACTCGCTCAAGCAGCAGTGGCGCGAGCAGGTGGGGGAGATCGAAGGCGTGCTTGAAGATTCCGGCCTTGACCGGCGGAAGTTCAATCGCGGCAACCAGGGCAAATGGCTTGAGAAAGTGACCGCCTGGGCGCAGGAAGAGACGCTGAGCTATCAGTTGCCCGACGCGCTGGAGAAATTTGCCCAGTCGTTTCTGCTTGAGCGTACCAAAGCCGGTGGCGAACCGCCCGTGCATCCTCTGTTTAGCGCCGTCGAATCGCTGCTGGCCTCGTCGCTGACGCTCACCGATCTGGTGCTGGCGAGAGCGATGGTCGAGATCCGTGATGCGGTCGCGCGCGAAAAGCGCCGCCGCGGCGAGCTGGGGTTTGACGACATGCTCAGCCGGCTTGACGAGGCGCTGCGCGGCGACAGCGGCGAGGCGCTGGCCAGCGCCATTCGCCAGCGTTTTCCGGTGGCGATGATCGATGAGTTTCAGGATACCGACCCCCAGCAGTACCGGATTTTCCGCCGTATCTGGCGCCAGCGTCCGGAAACGGCGCTGTTGCTGATCGGCGATCCGAAGCAGGCCATCTACGCTTTTCGCGGCGCCGATATCTTTACCTATATGAAAGCGCGCGGCGACGTTGCCGCGCACTACACGCTTGACACCAACTGGCGCTCCTCCCCTGGCATGGTGGGCAGCGTTAACCGGCTGTTCAGCCTCAGCGATAACCCCTTCATGTTTCGCGAGATACCGTTCCTGCCGGTGAAGTCGGCGGCGAAGAACCAGGGGCTGCGCTTTACCGTTGACGCAGCGGATGTCCCGGCGATGAACGTCTGGCTGATGCCCGGCGACACCGTTGGCGCCGGCGATTATCAGACGTTTATGGCCCAGCTCTGCGCCACGCAGATCCGCGACTGGCTGAGCGCCGGTCAGCAGGGGCACGCACGGCTGTGGCGTGGGGAAACTTCGCGCCCGGTGCAGGCTTCGGATATTACCGTGCTGGTGCGCAACCGGCTGGAGGCGGCGCAGGTGCGTGAAGCGCTCCAGACGCTGGGCATCCCCTCGGTCTACCTCTCCAACCGCGACAGCGTTTTTGAGACGCTGGAGGCCCAGGAGCTGCTCTGGCTATTGCAGGCGGTGTTGTCCCCGGAGCGGGAAAATACCCTGCGCAGCGCGTTGGCGACCTCAATGTTTGGCCTGACCGCGCTGGATATTGAAAACCTCAACCAGGATGAGCAGGCGTGGGACGCGCTGGTGGAGGAGTTCAGCGAATACCGCCAGATCTGGCGTCAGCGCGGGGTGATGCCGATGCTGCGGGCGCTGATGACGGCCCGGCACATCGCCGAGAACCTGCTGGCGACCCGGGGCGGCGAGCGGCGCTTAACCGACATACTGCACATCAGCGAATTGCTGCAGGAGGCGGCCAGCCAGCTGGAAAGCGAGCATGCCCTGGTGCGCTGGCTGACGCAGCATATCGCCGAGCCGGACAGCAACGCCGCCAGCCAGCAGATGCGTCTCGAAAGCGATAAACACCTCGTGCAAATCGTCACTATTCACAAGTCAAAAGGACTGGAATATCCCCTGGTCTGGCTGCCGTTTATCGCCCGGTTTCGCAAACAAGACCAGGCGTTCTATCACGATCGCGAGACGTTCGCGGCGGTACTGGATCTGGGCCAGGATGAGGCCAGCCTCGAACTGGCGGAGGCGGAACGGCTGGCGGAAGATCTGCGCCTGCTGTACGTCGCTCTCACCCGCGCGGTCTGGCACTGCAGCCTTGGCGTGGCGCCCCTCAGCAGTCGAAAGTCCGGCAACAGCGATTTTCATCTGAGCGCCCTCGGGCGGCTGCTGCAGGCGGGCGAAGCCATGGATGCCGCCGGGCTGGCCGCGCGTTTAGCGGACTTCTGCCATGGCGATATTGCATTACAGAGACCTGGCGAGCTGGATCTGACCCCGTGGCAGGCGCCGGCGGCGAGCATTCCCCCGCTGTCGGCGCGCGAGCTGCAGCGCCGCATCGCCGACGACTGGCGGGTGACCAGCTATTCCGGGCTGCAGCAGCATGGTTTCAGCGGCGGACAGGATTTGCTGCCGCGTCTGGATGTCGATGCCGCCGGCGTCGGCGAAGTCGTGGAAGATCCGCAGCTGACCCCGCACCAGTTTCCGCGCGGCGCCGCGCCGGGAACCTTCCTGCACAGTCTGTTTGAGGAGCTGGACTTTACCCAGCCGGTGCCGGACGGGTGGATGGCGGAGAAACTGCAGCTGAGCGGGTTTGACGCGCAGTGGGCGCCGGTGCTGACCGACTGGCTGGGGGGCGTGCTGAAGACCCGTCTGCCGGGGCCGGATATCGCGCTCAATCAGCTTGCGGCGCGGGATAAACAGGTGGAGATGGCATTTTATCTGCCCATCGCCCAGCTGCTGACGGCGGAGCGCCTTGACGCGCTTATCCGCCAGTACGATCCCCTTTCCGCCGACACGCCGCCGCTGGATTTCCGCCAGGTGCGCGGCATGCTGAAGGGCTTTATCGATCTGGTCTTCCGCCACGAAGGCCGCTATTACCTGCTGGATTACAAATCGAACTGGCTGGGGGAAGATCGCGAGGCCTATACCCGGCCCGCGATGGAGCAGGCGATGCGGGCTCACCGCTACGATCTGCAGTATCAGCTGTACAGCCTGGCGCTCCACCGCTATCTGCGCCACCGGCTGGCCGATTACGACTATGACCGCCACTTCGGCGGCGTGATTTATCTCTTCCTGCGCGGCATGGACGGGCAGGAGGGGGGGCAAGGGATCTTCACCACCCGGCCGGTGCGACCGCTGATTGACGGTCTGGATCAGCTTTTTGCCGGAGAAACTCAGGAGGAGGCCTCATGACTTTCGAACAACTACTGCTGGCGGCGGTGGAGCAGCGTCTGCTGCGGCCGCTGGACGTCCAGTTTGCCCTGATGGTGGCGCAAAACGACCCGCCGGCGGTCAAGCTGGCGGCGGCCTTGCTGAGCCGGGACGCCGGCGAGGGGCACGTATGCCTGCCGCTCTCGCGGCTGAGCGGCGACGAGGCGCTCGGCGGGAAAGCGGGGGAGATCCGCGATCGGCTGCTGGCCGAAGCCGGCGCGCCTGAAGACTGGCCCGCGCTGCTGCTCGCTTCGTCGGCGGTGAGCTGCGGCGATGCCCCGGCGCCGATGATCTTATGCGGCGACCGGCTCTATCTGAACCGGATGTGGCGCAACGAGCTGACCGTCGCCCGCTTCTTCAACGAAGCCAACCGGGTGCTGGAGATGGATGAGGCCCGGCTGGCGTCAACCCTGAACGCTCTGTTCCCTGCCACCGGCGAAACCGACTGGCAAAAAGTGGCCGCAGCGGTGGCGCTGACCCGCCGCATCTCGGTGATCTCCGGCGGTCCCGGGACCGGGAAGACCACCACCGTGGCCAAACTTCTGGCGGCGCTAATCCAGATTGAAGACAGTCCGCGCTGTCGTATTCGCCTGGCGGCGCCGACGGGGAAAGCGGCGGCGCGTCTGACCGAATCGCTGGGCGCGGCGTTGAGAAAACTGCCGCTGACCGACGCGCAGAAAGCGTTGATTCCCACCGAGGCCAGCACGCTGCATCGTCTGCTGGGCGCCCAGCCCGGCAGCCAGCGCATGCGCTATCACGCCGGCAACCCGCTGCATCTGGACGTGCTGGTGGTGGATGAAGCCTCGATGATCGACCTGCCGATGATGTCGCGGCTCATCGACGCGCTGCCGGCTCACGGGCGGGTGATCTTCCTCGGCGATCGCGACCAGCTGGCCTCCGTGGAAGCGGGGGCGGTGCTGGGGGATATCTGCGCCTGGGCGAGTTCGGGCTATACCGCCGCGCGGGCGCAGGAGCTGACCCGGCTGACCGGTTCACCGGTACCGGCGGGCGAGGGGGCTATCGCTGGCGCGCTGAGAGATAGCTTGTGTCTGCTGCAAAAGAGCTATCGCTTCGGCAGTCACTCCGGCATTGGGAGCCTGGCGCGGGCGGTGAACGCTGGCGCGCGCGCGGAGGTGAAGGCCACGCTGCGCCAGCCGTTTGACGATATCGCGCTTCATCCCCTCAGCACGACCGAAGAGTACGAAGCCATGCTCGGCGCGGCACAGCAGGGCTATGAGCGCTACCTGCAGCTGCGCCGCGAGCGGGCGGAACCGCAGGCGATGCTGGCCGCCTTCAGCGAATTTCAGCTGCTGTGCGCGCTGCGGGAAGGGCCGTACGGCGTGAGCGGCGTCAATGAGCGGCTGGAGCAGCGGCTCAACCGTCAGCGGGCGATCGCCCTGCCGCGCCACTCCCGCTGGTATGACGGCCGGCCGATTATGATCGCGCGCAACGACAGCGCGCTGGGACTGTTTAATGGCGATATCGGGATAGCGCTGGAGCGCAACGGCGAGCTGAGGGTGTGGTTCCTGATGCCCGACGGCGCCATCAAGTCGGTGCAGCCGAGCCGCCTGCCGGAGCATGATACCGCCTGGGCGATGACCGTGCATAAATCGCAGGGATCGGAGTTCGACCATGCGGCGCTGATCCTGCCGGCGCGCAGCGTCCCGCTGGTGACGCGCGAACTGGTCTACACCGCGATCACCCGCGCGAAACAGCGGTTGTCGCTCTATGCCGACGAGCAGGTGCTCTCCCAGGCCATTGTGACGCGAACCGAGCGGCGAAGCGGCCTGACGGAGATCTTCGCCGGGCACAAAGCCCCCTGAGATGCCGCGTTTGGGCGACGGGTAGCGTGACGACGCACCTCGACGGCTGGGCGCATATCGGTGAGCCAGCGAGGTAAAGGGTCTACGCGAAGAGCAGAATTCTACCCGCGAGCCGCAGACAGCGTGCCGGCCAGGCGTGGCAGGGGACAGGCCCGGGGAGCGATAAACGCCGGTTTATCCCGGGCCGTTAGCAACAGCGAAGAAGGGCTTAAGCGAGGTCGGCCATCAGCACCTTCGACCGGCGCTGATAGTTATACATCTGCTTTTTACTCTCCGGCAGCAGGTCGATATCCACCGGCGTGAAGCCGCGCTCCTGGAACCAGTGGATGCTGCGGGTGGTTAACACAAACAGCTTGCTCAGCCCCATCTGTCTGGCCTGGGCGGCAATACGCTCCAGCAGCACCTCTCCCCGCGACGAGCTCCGGTAATCCGGATGCACCGCCACGCAGGCCATTTCGCCGATCTTCTCTTCCGGGAAAGGATAGAGGGCGGCGCAGGCGATAGTGGTGTTATCGCGCTGAATAATAGTGAATTTGTCGATCTCCATCTCCAGCTGCTCGCGGGAGCGGCGCACCAGGATGCCCTGCTGTTCCAGCGGGCTTATCAGCTCGAGAATACCGCCGATATCGTTGATGGTCGCCCGACGGATTTGCTCTGCGCTCTCCATGACGATCTGGGTGCCGATGCCGTCGCGTGAGAATAGCTCCTGCAGCAGCGCGCCATTCTCCTGATAGCTGATCAGGTGGCAGCGCCGCACGCCGCTGCGGCAGGCCTTCACGGCCCCGCGCAGGAAGCGCACGGTACCGGAGTTATAATCTTCGTCCGCTTCCAGCTCTTCGACGCGGGCCTGCGCTTCATTGGGGAACAGTTCGGAGACAATTTCCCCGGCCTGGTTGTAAACCCCTTGCGAAGAACAGAAGCCGATCATTTTCTCTGCTTTCAGCTTGATAGCCAACTGGGTGGCGATCTCTTCCGAAGTCAGGTTAAAGCTTTCGCCGGTGACCGACACCGCGACCGGCCCCATCAGCACAATGGCGCCGCTGTCGAGCTGGCGATGAATCGCCTCTTCGTCAATGCGGCGAATGCGGCCGCTGTGGCAATAATCAACGCCGTCATCAACGCCCAGCGGCTGGGCAATGATAAAGTTGCCGCTGACGACGTTGATATGGGCTCCCTGCAGCGGGGTGTTGTTGAGGCTCATCGACAGGCGGGCGGTGATCTCCAGCTGCAGCATCCCCGCCGCCTGCTTAACCAGCTCCAGCGTTTTGGCGTCAGTCACTCGCGTCTGCTTGTGATAGACCGGCTCGTGATGGTGTTCGGCGAGGTTAGCGTCAATCTGCGGGCGGGCGCCATAGACCACCACCAGGCGAATGCCCAGGCTATGCAATAACCCTATGTCATTGACAATATTTGAGAAATTTTCATGCTCAATGGCTTCGCCGCCCAGCATGATGACAAACGTTTTTCCCCGATGGGCATTAATATAGGGAACAGAATGGCGGAATCCTTCTACCAGTTCAGTGCGACGTTCCTTCACCATGACAAACCCTCAATGCATGATTATTCGTAATTATTGTATTTTTATTCTGTTTTGCCGTTAAACGCAAGCCCCAATTTGAGGCTAAGCCCTGAAAAACATGTGACCCGGCGCAGGGTGTCAATGAATGTTTACCCTTTTATAGATGACAGGTTATATGCCTTTCGTTAAAGTTTCTGGTCAATCTGTTTGTTTTGGGTATAAATGCGTTTTATTGCTTGGGAGTGGCATGTCGGGAAACAACTCTGGATTAAGCCGTCGCCGTCTGCTGCAGGGCGCGGGCGCCATGTGGTTAATGAGCGTGAGCCCCGTTGGGCTGGCCGCCGCCGCGCGGGTGGTTGCCGTTCGCGTCTGGCCTGCATCGACCTACACGCGCGTCACGGTGGAATCGAATCATGTGCTGAAATACCGGCAGTTTGCCCTCAGTAATCCGGAACGGGTGGTGGTGGATCTGGAAGGGGTTAATCTGAACTCGGTGCTGAAAGGCATGGGAGGGCAGATCCGCGATGACGATCCCTTTATTAAGTCCGCCCGCGTGGGCCAGTTTGATCCGCAAACCGTGCGCATGGTCTTCGAGCTCAAGCAGAACGTTAAGCCGCAGCTGTTTGCCCTTGCGCCGGTGGCCGGCTTTAAAGAGCGTCTGGTGATGGATCTTTACCCCGCCAACGCCACCGATGTGCAGGATCCGCTGCTGGCGCTGCTCGAGGATTACAACAAAGGCGATCTGCAGCGTCAGGTACCGCCGGCGCAAAGCGGGCCGCAGCCGGGCAAAGCCGGGCGCGATCGGCCGATTGTCATTATGCTCGATCCCGGTCACGGCGGCGAAGATTCGGGCGCTGTGGGCAAGTATCGCACCCGCGAGAAAGACGTGGTGCTGCAGATTGCCCGTCGCCTGCGGGCGCTGATCGACAAAGAAGGCAATATGAAGGCCTATATGACCCGCAACGAAGACGTGTTTATCCCGTTGAAGGTGCGTGTCGCCAAGGCGCAGAAGCAGCGCGCCGACCTGTTCGTATCGATTCACGCCGACGCCTTTACCAGCCGCCAGCCCAGCGGCTCCTCGGTGTTTGCGCTCTCCACCAAGGGAGCCACCAGTACCGCGGCAAAATATCTCGCCCAGACGCAGAACGCCTCGGATCTGATCGGTGGGGTCAGCAAGAGCGGCGATCGCTATGTCGACCACACCATGTTCGATATGGTGCAGTCCCTCACCATCGCCGACAGCCTCAAATTTGGTAAGGCGGTGCTGGAGAAAATGGGTAACATCAATAATCTGCACAAAAATCGGGTAGAGCAGGCGGGCTTTGCGGTGCTCAAGGCGCCCGATATCCCCTCCATTCTGGTGGAGACGGCGTTTATCAGTAACGTGGAAGAGGAGCGGAAGCTGAAAACGGCCAAATTCCAGCAGGAGGTGGCCGAGTCGATCCTTGCCGGGATTAAAGCGTACTTCGCCGACGGCGCGACGCTGGCCCGGCGTGGATAACCACACAGGAAAAGGATATGGCCTTACTGAAAAGCGCCCATGGCGGCAATATCCGCGAGGCCGCCGCCCTGCTGGGCATTGCCCCCAACGAGCTGCTGGATTTTAGCGCCAACATCAATCCGCTGGGAATGCCTGCCTCGCTCAGGCAGGCGATCGTCGATAACCTCGGCTGCGCCGAGCGCTATCCTGACGTCGAATATCAACAGCTGCACCAGGCGCTGGCGGCCCACCATCAGCTGCCGGCGGGGCATATCCTCGCCGGCAATGGCGAAACCGAATCGATCTTCACCCTCGCCCACGGCCTTAAGCCGAGGCGGGCAATGATCGTCATTCCTGGCTTCGCGGAGTACCGGCGGGCGCTGCAAACCGTGGATTGCGCGGTCGTGGAGTATGCCCTTCGGGAGTGCGATGGCTGGCAGCTGACCGACGCCATCCTCGATGCCCTCACCCCGGCGCTGGACTGCCTGTTTCTCTGCACGCCGAACAACCCCACCGGCCTGCTGCCAGAGCGGGGCCTGCTGGAAGCCATTGCCCGGCGTTGCCAGGCGCTGAACATCAGCCTGATCCTCGATGAGGCCTTCCTTGACTTTATCCCCGACCAGCCGGGGTTTATTCCCCTGCTGGCGCAGTATCCGCACGTCTGGGTTTTGCGCTCGCTCACTAAGTTTTATGCCATTCCGGGACTGCGTCTTGGCTACCTGCTCAATGCTGACGCGCAGGCGGTAGCCCGACTGCGCGAGCGACAAATGCCGTGGTCCATCAATGCGTATGCCGCGCTGGCCGGCGAGATCATCCTCCAGGACCGGGCGTATCAGCGGGCCACCTGGCAGTGGCTGCAGGAGGAGGGGGCGCGTTTCTACGCGCTGCTGCAGGAGATAGCCGGGCTGACCGTGTGGCCCGGGCGCGCCAACTACCTGTTCTTGCGCTGCGACAGACCAGAGCTTGACCTGCAATATGCCCTGTTGCGCCAGCATGTGCTGATCCGCAGCTGCGCGAATTACCCGGGGCTTGATAGCCGCTATTTCCGGGTGGCGATCCGCAGCGCCGGCGAAAACGACCAGCTGCTGGCGGCGCTGCGCCGGGCGCTGGCCTGAGCCCTATTGCAGGGTGACGCCCCCCGGGACCATCGCCAGCAAGTGCTGCAGCGGCCAGTGGGCGGCGATGTCGCTGTCTGCCAGCCGCCATTTTAAAAAGTCGACGTCATGACGACGGCGGTCCAGCAGCAGGCCGACGACGCTGCCGCTGTGCGCCACGTTAAGGCCATAGAGCCCTGCGCTTTCCACCAGGTCCAGCAGCGCGTCAAACCCCGGCTTGGGCAACAGCCGCTGGCTGGCGATGGCGCTGATGGTCGCCGCTTCGCCCAGCAGCTGCGGGCTACCGCGCTGGCAGGCCTGCTGCACTTTCTCCCACGCCAGCTGCAGCCGGGAGGCGTTAGCCAGCAGACCCGGCTCGCGCGGCAGCTGGTGGTAGTCAGTGGTGCGCAGCGTCAGCGGGCTCTCCAGCACTAACAGGTCGAGCGCCGGCGGCGCAGGGCAGGCGATTTGCGTGGCGGCGGTATTATGGTCGAACAACGTCAGCTGGCGGAACAGGGTGCTGTCGGTGGGCTCCAGCGCGACGCACAGGCGCGCCAGCGTCGGCTCATCCAGCGCGTGGCCCAGATGATGGGCGGTAGCCGCCGCGGTGGCG
The DNA here is from genome assembly GCF_021739525.1 of Klebsiella sp. 2019SCSN059. NCBI lineage: Bacteria > Pseudomonadati > Pseudomonadota > Gammaproteobacteria > Enterobacterales > Enterobacteriaceae > Klebsiella > Klebsiella sp. 2019SCSN059. Next base: position 173,685 of record NZ_JAKKOM010000003.1, read on the forward strand.
GCGATATCGGCGGTGCTGCTGGCCATCCCTTTGGCGACCGGGATCGTCGAGTGCAGGGTGATGCGGATCTGCTGACTCAGCGCCGCCGGGTAGCCCCAGTGGGCCAGCAGCTGGTCGACCATCGCCCGCGACAGTGGCCGCTCATCGTTTCGCGGCGTGCCGGTCTCGACCTCGACGGTGCTGTACCAGTCCACCGGGCAGGAGACCAGCTTCTCGCTGCCGAGGATCCAGCCCTGGATAAGTTCTCCGCACGAGGCGGGACATTGTGCAACGGCCACGTTTTCACCTTTCCGCTTACCTTCGCCAGGGCGCATAGTGGCACGGCGATTCGCCGGTTACCATGATTCTCCGCAAGGGGAGAGGCGCCGTTTATACCGACACCGCCAGCTCGCGCGCCTGCGGCAGCGCCAGGCGCATCACATCGCGGGCAATCATCAGCTCTTCATTGGTATTGATGACCGCTACTTTGACCATCGCATTTTCGGCCTGAATAAAGGTAGCGTTGTGCTGGTTTTTCTCTTCATCGACCGACAGCCCGAGGAAATTCAGGTTATGGCAGATGGCGCTCCTGGCGCGGGCGGAGTTTTCGCCGATGCCGCCGGTAAAGATCAGCGCGTCCAGGCCGCCCATCTGCATAATATAGCTGCCGATGGTGGCGCGAATGCGCTCGGCAAACAGCGAGAGCGCCAGGGCTGCCTGACGATTACCGCTGTCCGCCGCCTGCTCGACATCGCGATAATCGTGCGAGATGCCGGAAACCCCCAGCAGGCCGGACTCGTTATTCAGCAGCTGATTAAGCTGCTCTGGCGTTTTTCCCTCATGCAGCGCCAGCCACGGTAGAATCGACGGATCGATATCGCCGCTGCGGGTGCCCATCATCACGCCGGACTGCGGCGTAAAGCCCATTGAGGTGTTAACCGAGCGCCCGCCTTTGATTGCGCAAACGCTGCTGCCGTTGCCGAGATGGCAGCACACCACGCGCAGAGCGCTCAACGGTACGCCCAGCTTTTCCGCCAGCGTCGCGCTAACGTACTTGTGGCTGGTGCCGTGGAAGCCGTAACGGCGAATGCCCAACTCGCTGTAGTAGCGCCAGGGCAGCGGATAGATAAACGCGCGCTCGTCCAGCGTCTGGTGAAAAGCGGTATCAAACACCGCCACTGACGGCGCGTCGGGCAGCAGCTGGCGGAAAACGTTAATGCCCAGCGCGTTGACCGGATTATGCAGCGGGGCCAGCTCCGCCAGGCGCTCGATTTCCGCTAAGGTCTCATCGGTCACCGGCGTCGAATCTTTAAAGCGCTCCCCGCCGTGCGCCACGCGGTGGCCGACGCCATCGATATCCTGCAAACTCTGGATAATTCGATGGTCGAGGAGCTTTTCCAGCAGCAGGGTGACGGCTTCACGGTGATCGGCTACGGGCGCCGTTTCCTGCCATTTTTGCGCCGGCGTTTTGAGGGTCACCTGGGCGTTTGCCATGCCGATACGCTCGATCAATCCCTGGCAGAGCATATCGCCCTGAGGCATCTCCAGCAGCTGGAATTTTAACGATGAACTGCCGGCATTAATGGCCATTATTTTGTAAGACATAAAGGTTCCTTCGAATTCAGAAAATCCAGCACGGCAGCAAGACCCAGATTATTCAGCGCGCTGGTGATAAAAATCTGCTGGGCGCCAGCCTGCCTGAGCCACTCGCCGATCAGCGATATCCGCTGCGCATCGGCCAGGTCGGCTTTAGTGACCAGACCAATCGTCGGGCGGTTCATCGGGGCGGTAAAACCCGGAGAAAACGGCGACCACTGGGCGTCGGCGTTCAGCACCAGAGCGATAACGTCGGCCTCGCAGGCGCTGGTCAACAGAGCGCTATAAAGGCAGCGGTTCTCCAGATATTCGCCCGGCGTGTCGATGGCCATCGGCGACCATTCAATCGCCTGGGTTTTCTTGTAATGGAGCGCTTCGCCGCGCAGGCCCTGGGTCAGCGAGGTTTTGCCGCACTGGCTGGGGCCGATCAACATCAGACGTTTCATCGCGCTACGTCCGGGTTATTGAGCAGGTAGTAAACTGCATCATCTCGCCCAGGGTGCGCGTCACCTGCCTGAGGGCGTACTCGACGGCGGAAACGTCGCCGGTCAGCACCACGGCGCCGGTAAAGCGGTCAAGAAAACCGATCTCCACCGCGCCGGATTTGGTGGCGATATCGCAGGCGATAATCGACGCTTCGCTGGGCGTAATGGTGAGGATGCCGATGGCGGACACCGCATCCTGCAGGCCGAGTTTCTTAAAGAGATCTTTCCCGGGATTGGCAATCAGGTGCGCGAGGGTTACCTGTTTCCCGGGAACGTATTCCTGAATCATACGATCCGTTGTTGGCTGTCTTTCCATTATCCCTCCACCATTTGTCGCCACATGGCTTCATGCGGTCGCGGGATCACCGAACGATAAACCAGCAGCCCTTTTTCACCCGCGCTTTCGCTGGCTACCGTAACCGCGTTGTTGACGTCGGAAACGTCGCCCGCCACCACCATGTAGCATTTACCGCCGATGCCGAAGGCCATATGCACCCGTACCAGGGTGACGTTGGAGGCTTTCACCGCCCGGTCCGCGGCGCTGATGCAGGCCGCAACGCTCCAGGTTTCAACGATGCCGACCGCCTGGCGTTTGTCTACGCTGTTCAGGCCGCTGATGGCCGGGAGTACGCTGGGATGGATATTCGCCAGCACCAGGCTGTCGACGAGCATTTCGCCGGCCTGCGAGGCACCGGTTTCAATGGCCTGCTGGATAGCGCCAATATCCCCGCCGAGCATCAGTAAAAACTTACCCGGGCAGATAGTTTTGCTGACCAGCAGATTGACGTTGGCGCTTTTCAGCATCGCATCGCCGAGTTCCATTCCTTTGGCAATGCTGGTGAGTTCTAAAATTCCTATAGCCTGAGACATGGTTAACCTCTTACCACCGTGATGGCTTGTTCGCTGATGGCCGCAACCACGCCGTCGATGCTGGCGTGAATCGGCGCGCCTAATGCGCCTGCCGGGATATCGGCAACGCATTGCCCGCGCGTAACGCGTTCTCCCACCGCAACGTTAGCTACCGCGCTGGCGCCGATATGCTGGCGCAATTGCAAAGTCACTGTTTCTACTGCCGGTTCGTCTTCCACCAGCGGCGCCTCCTGATACCAGGGGCTCAGCCCCAGTTTGGCGATCAGTCGCTTCACCGGCACGAGGCGATATTTCGCCATTTCGTCGGCCGGATAGAGCGGTCCTTCATAGCGCTGGTTTTGCGCGCGCAGCTCGCGTTTCAGCATGCGGTTGATGCGCATCGGCGAGATCCCTACCGGGCAGGCCACGCTTTCGCAGACGTTGCATTCCGAACAGGTGAGGGCGCTCAGCAGCAGCTGGGGCGTGGCGGCCTGATGAAAGTTCACCGCCCGCACCAGCAGGTGCGGGGAGAGTTCGTGGCCGATCAGATGCCGTGGGCAGAGATCGGTACACAGGCGGCACTGTTCGCAGACGGTACGGGCCACGGAAAGCACCGTGCGCTCGTCCTGCATCCGCCGCTGGATAAGCGGATGGCTTTTGGGCAGCACCAGCAGGCCGCCGGTAGTTTTGGTCACCGGGTTATCGAGAGAGGTAATCAGGCCGCCCATCATCGGGCCACCGTTAATAAAACCGGGGTCGTCGACCGTCGCGCCGCCCGCCAGCGCCAGCACTTCGCGCAGCGACATGCCGATGGGGACGGTGACGGTCAGCGGCCGGGCGACCGCGCCGTTAACGGTCAGCGTGCGGCGGGTCACCGGAAACTGCTGCTCAACCGCACGGGCAATATTGAGCACCGTTTGTACGTTATTCACCACGACCCCGACGCTGGCCGGCAGCGCGGCGGGCGCGACCCGGCGACCGGTAGCCAACCAGATAGTCAGCACCTCATCGCCTGCGGGATAGACATCCGGCAGAATATGCAGGCGAATACCGGCAGGCAGCAGCGGGGTGAGCGCGTCGATAGCCCGGCGGTACTTCTCTTTCAGGGCAATCACCCCTTCGCGCGCGCCGGTTGCCGTCATCGCGTACTGCACGCCGCGTACCAGACGTGCAGCCTGCTGCCACATCAGCTGCTGATCGACCTTGAGCATCGGTTCGCACTCGGCGGCGTTAACCAGAAAGATCTCCACCTGCGCCTGCAGCTTCACGTGGGCGGGAAAACCCGCGCCGCCCGCGCCGACGACGCCCGCTGCGCGAACGCGCTCGCGGATTTCATCGGCGCTCCAGGGCATTTCAACAGCGTTGACGGCGGTACTCATCGCAGTTCCTCCAGCAGTTCCTGAATTTCCCCGGCGCTGGCCGGGCGAGGATTCGTGCGCAAGGTCACGTCAGCCAGTGCGGCCTGCACCATGGCCGGAATGCGCGCTGAGTACGCGGCACGTCCCTCTTTCAGCGCGACCGCCAGTGACGGCAGCGCACAGCGCTGCTTGAGCCGTTCGATTTGCTGGATCAGCGCATTGATCGCCGTACTATCGCTGGCCTCTGCCGGACAAAAGCCGCAGGCTTTGGCCAGCCGGGCGTAGCGTTTGCCGGCGCGCGGATGGCCGGCGTTAAAGCGGATAACCGCGGTTAACAGCAGCGCGTTGGCCAGCCCGTGCGGGAGATGAAACTGCCCGCCAAGCTGGTGGGCGATAGCGTGGTTAAGCCCCAGCCCCGCCTGGCTGAACGCCATCCCGGCAAGCGTTGAGGCATTGTGCATTTTCCCGCGCGTCGCCACGCAGTCGCCTTTTTCCACCGCCGTGGGCAGATACTGGAACACCAGCCTGGCGGCTTTTTCCGCCAGCGCGTCGGTAAAGTCGCTGGCGTGCGGAGAGACCCACGCCTCCAGCGCGTGGGTCAGCACGTCCATGCCGGTGTTGGCCGTAATCTGCGGCGGCACGCTGACCACCAGCTCCGGGTCAAGGATCGCCATATCGGGATAGAGCGCATTGTTGAACAGCGGGTACTTGATGCCTTTATCCGGATCGCTAATTACGCAGGCGCTGGTCACTTCTGAACCGGTACCGCTGGTGGTCGGTATGGCCACGCAGGTTTCGATGCTGATGCCGCTCTGCTGACTGAACCAGACGATAGCTTTCGCCGCATCCATTGCCGATCCGCCGCCGAAGCCGATGACCACTTGCGGCTGCAGGGCCTGCATTTGCGCAATGCCCTGTACCACGGTGTGGATAGTGGGGTCCGGGGTTATCTCGCTAAAGACGCTAATGCGGTTATCTGCGGGCAACGCCTGACGCAGGGTTTCCAGCAGCGGCGAGCGCGCAAGAAAGCCATCGCAGATAATCCAGATGTGCTTGTGGGTAAAGCGCTTGAGCACCGCCAGGCTACCCTGACCGCTGTACAACCGCGTTTGTAGTGAGAAAGTCTTCATCGCGACCTCGGTTAGCGAATGGAAAAGCCGTTGGTCAGCACGCAGCGACGGGAGCGGGCAAACGTGCGCGCCGAGGTTGTCCCTTCACCGGTCGGCGTGGCGATAGTAAAGGTGGTAAAGCCTTCGCCGCCGACGCCGATCCCGGCATAAGAGGGGCCGTTCTTGACGAATATCGAGGTTTGCAGGGTGCGGGCCGCGAGGTTCAGGCGCGACACGTTTTGCGAGTGCATAATGGCGGTATGATGCAGTCCCTCTTCAACCTTCAGCGCCAGGGCCAGCGCGCTATCGAAATCGCTAACTTTCACTATCGGCAGCATCGGCATCAGCTGCTCGCTGGTAACCCACGGATCGTCGGCGTTAACCAGCGCTATCAGTAGACGCGGCGCTTTCGCCGGAACGGCGATGCCGGCCGCTTCGAGCATGGCTGATGGGCTTTTGCCGACCAGTTTTTTATTCGCCTGGCCTTCAGGCAGGCAGGCGGCGCGGAGTTTGTCAGTGTCGGCAGGGCTCAGCAGCAGCGCGCCGAAGGTTTGCATTTGCTGCACCAGACGTTCGGCGACGCTCTCCACCACAATCAGGCTCTTCTCGGCAATGCAGGGCAGGTTGTAATCGAACGAGGCGCCGTTGATGATATCTTCCGCCGCTTTAACCAGATCCGCCGTTTCATCAACGATGCAGGGCGGGTTACCCGCGCCGGCGCCGATCACTTTCTTACCACTCTTCATGCCCATCGCCACAATGCCGGGGCCGCCGGTGATAGCGAGGACCGCAATGCGCGGATGGGCCATCATCTGTTGGGTGGCTTCAAACGTCGGTTCCGCCACGGTGACCACCAGATTGCGGATGCCGCAGCAGCGGAAGGCAATCTCTTCAATCATGCTAATCAGCTTCAGAGAGACCTTTTTTGCTCCCGGATGCGGGCTGAAGTAGACGCTATTGCCCGCCGCCAGCATGCTGATGCTGTTATTAATGATGGTCTCCGTCGGGTTGGTGCTCGGCGCGACCGACCCGATAACGCCAAACGGCGAGTACTCAAACAGCACCATGCCGCCGTCGCCGGTGAGCGCGGTGGTGGTGAGATCTTCCACGCCCGGCGTGTTGTCCAGCGCAGCTTTGTTTTTTAAAAATTTATCTTCTTTGTTGCCCATCCCCGTTTCATTGGCGCTCTCTTCCGCCAGCGCGGCCAGCTGCGGCGTCAGCTCCTGACGCATTGCGCTGATGATGGCGCTGCGGGTTTTCAGCGGGCACTGCTGATAACGTAAGAACGCCTGGTGCGCGGCGTCGATAGCCTCGCTGACGGACTGAAAAATCCCTTTGCTCTGCGCCGGGTTTGGCGTTTGCCCCGGGGTTAACTGTTCGCTAAGAATGGTGCGAATAAGAGTTTCGAGTTCAGAAGTATTCATTGATGAGTTCCCACGTTAATGGCCGCGATGGCGGTCTGTGCTATATCCATGTCCTGTTCAACGCTGCCGCCGCTGATGCCAAGACCCCCGATTAATAAGCCGTCGCGCCACAGGGCGTAACCGCCGCCAAAGGTCACCACTTTTCCCTGTAAATGCGTTTCGAGGCCATAAAGCGCGGCGCCCGGCTGAACGGCGTCGCTCAGCTCATGGGTCGCCGTTTTCATCGCCACCGCGGTCCAGGCCTTTTTCGGCGCCAGCTCGCTGCTGACCAGCAGGGCGTCCGGCATCCGCCAGGTCACGGTTTCGGTGCCGTGTGCGTCAACGATGCTGATCACCACCGGAACCTGAAGCTGCTGCGCGCGCTCAACGGCGGCGCGGGTGAGCTGGTGCAGATCATGGAATGAGAGGGCCACGGGCGTCGTCTCCTTGCTGCGTCTCGGCTGGCTGGCGGCCAGATAGCGCCGGCTCACTTCACGGATGATGTTGTTCTGGTGCGCATCGCTATCTTCCGCGCGCGCCAGGGCGTACAGGCAGTCTGACAAGCGATTGATGTAGCGCATCAGCACCTGGCGCACGTTGACTTCCGCCGCCAGCTCAACCAGTCGCCGTTCGGCCCGGCGGGCCAGCGTGCGGGCAAAATGCAGGCGGCTCGCGGCTTCGCAGCGGCCGGGTAAAATAAAACTGTGCAGCGGCTCGACGCGGGCCATGGCCCGATCGATGGCGGCTTCGAGAGCGGAAATCTCTTCGCTGCTGATGTAGCGCTGTTTCGGCGACGGCTGTTCGCTGTCGCTGGCCAGTTCTGCGCTAAACCAAAAAAGCTGCTGCTGGATGGCCTCAAGTAAGGCGCGGTGATTTTCATCCGCGGCGGCGCAGGCGCACAGGCTCAGCGCGGCGTTCAGCTCATCCAGCGTGCCGTAGGCTTCAACCCGCGGGTGGGTTTTACTCACCCGCTGGCCGGTAAAGAGTGAGGTGGTGCCAGCGTCGCCCGTTCGGGTATAAATCGCCATAGTCGCTCCTTAACGTGAAAGCGTATCGACAATGCCGACAACGGCGAGGTCGATGGCCTCGTTTGGCCCGGAAAAAACGTGCCTGGCGCTGGAGCCGCCGCTGAGCAGAACCAGCTCGCCGATCCCCGCGCCGACGGAATCCACGGCGACTTCATCGCCGGAGGTCGGCGAGGCAGGAAGCTCGCCATCGGCGCTGACCCGCCGCACCAGCAGCAGCTTTTTGCCGATCAGGGAAGGCGATTTTTGCGTGGAGACAACCGCGCCCGTGACTCGTGCCAGATGCATGATTTACTCCTGCTTAATTAATTGAATATGCCGCGCCTGTGCCGCTTCGCGCGCCAGCACGGTCACGATGCATTTGCGGTGGATAACCAGGCGCCCCTGGCCCAGCTGCGCGACGTCGCGATAGCTCAGCACCGATCCTGCGTGCAGGATCAGCGGCAGCCCACGCTCGTCGGTGAAGATCGCCGGCAGGCGCGCCAGTTTTTTGACCGGGATAACCGGCAGCAGCTGGCTGTGCAGGGTGAGCTGCACGCGGATGCCGAAAGCCAGCGCGTCGTGAATTTTCCGGGCCGCAGGATCGTCGGTCTCAGCCTCCGTCAGCTGGCCCAGCAGCGGCAGGTCGACAAGCAGGATGCGCAGCGAGGCGTGCTGGCAGAACAGCCTGGGGCAGTCGGCATCGCGCAGCTGCGCAACGCTCAGCGTCGCCGTGCTATGGGCGCGACGCTGCAGCCTGGAGACGATTTCCTCCACGATGCGCTGCAGAACTTCGCCGTTCATCGCGGGCCTACCAGCCGGGCAAAGGCCTGCGGATTATCGGCGCCGGCGGCGTTGGCTTCATCGGTATCAATGTGCATTTCGAGACGCATATCCGGTGAAACGCGAATCGCCACGTTGTTGAAAATCAGCCCGCGCTCGTCGCCTTCAATGGCCACGGAGACCCTATCGCCGTGGGAAACCCGCAGGATCAGCGCATCGAGCGGCGACATATGAATATGTCGCTGCGCGACGATAACCCCTGACGAGAGCGTCAGTTCGCCATAGGGGCTGACCAGACGGATGCCCGGCGTCCCTTTCAGATCGCCGGACATTCTCAGCGGCGCCGCAACCCCCAGGGTTCGGGCATCGGTACGCGATATTTCCACCTGGCTTACCGAACGCAGTGGGCCGAGCAGGCGCACATTTTTAAGCTGCCCCTTCGGCCCTATCAGGGTGACGGTTTGCTCCGCGGCGTACTGTCCCGGCTGCAGCAGCGCTTTTTTCTCGCTGATGGGATGGCCAGGAAACAGGCGTTCATAATCCGACGCTGACAGGTGGATATGACGATTTGAAACCCCCAGCGGGATGGGCCGCAAACGCATCTCGTCGAGGACTTTACTGACCGTTGATTCGAGAAGCTGTTTATCCATTACGCTTCACCTCGCTTGCCGGGATGAATGCAAAGGGTGCGCGGCTCGCCCTTCTGGCGCGGACATTTTGGATCCAGGCACAGGTTGCAGCTGACCACGCCTTGTTGCTGGAGGGGCTCTTCTGCTGGCGCTTCAGAAACGACATTAGCCGTCTCTGACTCTTCAGGCTCAGGTTCCATGACGGAGGGTGGGGGAGCTTCTGCGGGCAGGATCCCTTCTCCGGGTCTGGCGATGACTTTATGAGCCACCAAACCGTTTCGCTGTTCGGCAAACTGTGCACCGGTGGTGATGGCCGCCTGTACTGAGGCCACATCACCGGTAATTTTAATGACCGTCCAGCCTGAACCATTGGTCTTTTCGAGGGCGACCAGCGTGATAGAAGCGGATTTCGCCATGATATCGGCGCAGCTAATAGCCAGTGCCAGACCACAAACTTCAAGTAATCCCAGTGATTGCTTCACGCGGTGCTCCTTATTCGCCATCAATCAGGCTGATTTCGGTAAAATGGCCTCAACGTCGCTGTGCGGACGCGGGATCACGTGGCAGGATTTCACTTCGCCTACTACGCTTGCCGCCGCGCTGCCCGCATCCACCGCCGCTTTGACCGCGCCGACGTCGCCGCGAACCATTACGGTCACCAGACCCGAGCCAATTTTTTCGTAGCCGACCAGCTGCACGTTGGCCGATTTCACCATTGCATCGGCAGCCTCAATGGCGCCTACTAACCCTTTTGTTTCAACCAGTCCCAGTGCGTTATTCATACTGCTGTTCTCCTGTTGCTTAGCTATTCAGATCCCGGAAAGGGATCCCTTTGACCAGCCGTGCCGCGTTATTACCGGTGTTACGTTGGGCCTGACTGTCCTGATGATGCATCAGCGTAAAAAGCGGCGCCGATGCGGGTAAATTCTTGTAGTGCACGACCAGCGTATGGCGGTCGCAGGCGATGCCCACCAGCAGCGGCGAGCTGCGCGCCGCCTGCCAGGCGCTGTCCACGACATCCCCGGCCGGGTGATGCTGGAGCAGGAAAGGAATGCCTTCCTCTTCGATACCCAGCAGCACGTCGCGCCACAGGACGTCGCAGCCGTCGATGGCGGCGATCACAATAGCCGGGGCGCTGTGATTACTGTCCATGCGCGAACTCCTTATGCCAGGAGAGAATCAGGCCGGTGGCCACCGCGTTTCTGGGGCCCTCGCTGCCGCGAATATTTCCCCGCCCGGCAACCAGGCGGTAGTGCGCCAGCGCATCGGTGACCAGCTGCGGGACTTCGAAATCCAGCGACGAACCGCCGACCAGCACCACGAACGGAATATCGCGAATATTGCCGGTGGGGCTGACCTGACGCAGTGCGCGCAGGGCGTTGGTGACAAAGACCCGCTCTTTGGCGCTGCGGCGAATGGCGCGCACTTTTTCCAGCGCTAAATCGCCGGGTAGCGGCACCAGTTCGTCCGCTTTCACCACGCAGACGCGGGCGAATACGGCGGGCGGCAGCGGCGTGGAGAAGAACTGCACGCTGCCGTCCTCGTGGCGTAAATGGAACAGACTTTCCACCTTGGCCAGCGGGTACTTCTTGATCTCTTCCGCCAGATAGCGGTCTTCCAGTCCCAGCTCGCGGGCAATAATCATCGTCACCATATCGCCAGCTCCGGCGAGGTGAGTGGCGATGATTTCGCCTTTGGGGTTGATGATGGAGGCATCGGTGGAGCCCGCGCCGAGGTCGAGGATCGCCAGCGGTCGGGTGGTGCCCGGCGTGGTCAGCGCGCCCAGAATGGCGGCTTCGGCCTCGGCGCCGCCGATCTGCACGTCGATATTGAGCTTCTGCTCGATTTCGCGGGCAATCATCGCCATCTGCAAACGATCCGATTTCACCATTGAGGCGATGCCCACGGCCTGCTCCAGCGAGAACTCCCCGGCAAGACCGCCGGTGACGCTCACCGGCACCGAGGTATCGACGGCCAGCAGGTCCTGAATGAATATTTCGCTGCTGGGCTTGTTGGTCAGCTCGGCCATGGTCTGGCGCACGTGTTCCAGCATGCCGCCGATATTGGTCCCCGACTCGCCGGTGACGTTATCGAGCTTGCCGCAGCCGTCGACCGCTTTCATGATGGCTTCGGCGCCAGCGGCAACGTCTACGCGTACGCTCCGGCCCTGGGCCAGCAGCTCAAGGTTACCGGCGGGTATCGCGCGCGCTTTGACGTCACCGGATGGCGTTTTGACCACCACGGCGGAACGGTTGCCAATCAGCGCGCGAGCCATCGGGACGATGTTTTTCGTCTCCTCGGCGTTGAGGTGGAATACGGTGGCGATGCCGTAGGGGTTAGAGAGCGTTTCGATGACCTTCCCCGGGACGGCGACCTCAATTGCCGCCAGCATTCCCAGCGGAATGCGGTCGATGTACAGCACTTCGTCAACAATCGGCAGCGGTTTTTCCAGCCGGTTGCTGACCAGCACGCCATCGTCACGTTGCAAAATGACGCCGGTAATCTGATACCCGGCGCGCAGGGAAGCGTTAATCACGCTGGCGATATCGGCAAAATCGAACGCCGACGACACCACCAGGATATAGGGCGCGTCCGCCGGGCGGGTTAACAGCTCCTGCGGCGTAATGGTGATGCCCACGCCAAGCCCCGCGCCGCCGGGCGTTTTCGGGTTATGGCCGATCATGGTTGATTCGGTGATGATGGTCTCGGTAATGGTTTCCATCGCCACATCGCCAATCACCGGCGTGGCTTCGTTAATGCGGATGAGCGAGATATCGCTGACATTGATCCCCGCGCGCTTTGCGACGAGGGCGAGCGCCTCCTGAATGCCGAACACGTTACGCAACGTGCCTTTAATCCCGGTAGTTTCCGCCAGCGCGCTGTGGGTGATTGTCAGCGTGCCAGCCTCATTCAGAGTCGCCAGGGCGACTTCCGTCGATGAGTTGCCGATATCAATGCCAGCTATATATCGCATACGAAATCCTTAATCGTCGCCTTTGAGTTTTTTACGCTCGACGTACAGCGTGGCCGCTTCGCGAACGAAAGCGGCGCAAATCTTCGCCTGATAGCGGCTTTCGAGATCGTCGGCGATCGCCAGCAGCTCCTCTTTCGTCGAGCGATAGGGGCGGAGGGCGTTGTAGATTTCAAGAATGCGATCGTCCGGTACCGCGGTCAGCTCGGCGGCGCGTTCGAAGTTCATCGCCAGCCGGTCGCGGCCCGCGTCCCTGGCGATAGAAGCCTGTAAGCGCAGCGTTTCCGGGGTAATACGCATATCCTGGGCGGTAACTTTGTTGCTCAGCACGTTTTCCAGCGTAAAGTCGTCCAGCGTTTTATTGGTGGCGGTTTTCACCCATTCCGGGTGTTTGTTCGCCAGCGGGTAGTCGCTGACCTTTGCGCTACGGGACGCGCCGACTGCCGCCGGAGCCGCCGTCGGCGCCTCGCCCTGCAGGCTGTTCATGCGGCTTAATACGTCGCGCACCATCGATTCAATTGCGTCGGTATTCATGGAGTTATCCTTTATCAAAGCGCCACGCGCAGTTCCTGCGGGTTTTTGCCCGTCACCACGTACTTGGTCTCTTTAATGTGCAAAATGGCCGATTTCGCCTGGTATTTTGGCCGCGCCATCTGGTCGTTCAGCGTCGGGACCGGCTGCGGCGATTCGCGTTTCGCATAGCGGGCGGCGTTTTTACCAATCTGGCGATAGGTTTCCAGGGTCAGCAGCGGCGCCTGGGGGAACAGCTCCAGGTTAGAGAGCGGCGGCAGCCCCTGCTGGTGAATCACCGTGGTGCCTTTTGACTGGATGCCGATAGAGATGCCGGAGCCGCTCAGGCGATTGCCTTCAACGGCGACGAAGGCCACGTCGGAGGATTTAAAGCAGCGAATCACGCGCGCCTTAATGCCTTCTTCTTCAATACCGGCAATGACTTCGCGCAAAATGCTCTTATGCGGTATGCCGACGATATTGACGGTCTGCGCCAGGCCGAAAGCCGGGCCGACGGCGATAATCACTTCGTCCTGCTGGGTACCCTGACGCGCTTCGCCCACTTCCGTCAGGAAGCCGTCGCCGGCGGGGGGCGTGGCCTGGGGCGCCGCAGAGGACGCTGGCGCAGTAAACGAGACGGGTTTATCGCTGCCCTTCATCTCGCTGAGCACGTCTTCAATTATCTGGCGCAGCAATTTTTCATTAATTTCCATTTCTCACCCCTTAATCAATCTCGTTGGGATCAAGAGCGCCAGGGATGTTTTTAATCTCTTCCCAGCGTTCGCCCTGCAGGCGATAGCCCGTTGCCGGACCGGCATAGTCGTTAACATCGTTGACGGCGGACAGCACCTGCCCATCGCCGACGATAATTGCGGAGGTATGCAGATAGTCTCCGGTCAGCTTGGCTTTCTGGATGTTGAGCATGTCCTGGGCCACGTCGGTGAACCCGCCCTGCGCCAGCGCTTTCACTACTTCCAGGCCGTTGCGGTTTTTATTGATGATTTCCTGGGCGAACTTGATGTCTTCGACGATGTTGCGCTCCGGCATATCTTTCGAACCGTGGGCGTAGGTCGCGGCTTCAACTTCTTCATCGGTAATCGGCGGCAGCCCCATTCCGGCAAAAACGGCCTGCAGCGCGCGGGCAGCCTTATTACGGATGGCAATAACATCTTCTTCGCGAACCGGACGCAGACCGCCGTCCACCTTCAGGTCGCGCTGGATGACGTTGTAGTCGTCAAAGTCTTCGGCATCTTCGTTGGAACCGGCGAACATGTTGTCGTAGTTCGGCACCGCGGAATAACCGGAAGAGATAAAGTCGGTCCCCGGCAGAAACTGCATCAGCAGGCGCGCGGTACGACGCATATCGGAGTGGGTGAAGGTCTGGTCGTTACTGGAGGCGCACTCCAGATCCAGCGACGAACAGATCAGGTTTTCCGCCAGCACCGCGCGAATGCCGGAAGGCACCGCAGACGGCACGCCGATGCAGCTAACGGAACCGTTTTGCAGCCCCTGTACGCCCGCGGCTTTGGTGATGTAGATGCAGCGCGCTTCCAGGTAAAGCATGGATTTGCCTTCGGCGTAGCCCATCTGCACTTCGGAGCCGGAGCCGGAGGTGAAGCGCATTTTCAGACCGCGAGAGGCGTAGGAGGAGGCTAAGAAACCCTTCGACCACGGCGTGTCGTCGCCGTCGGTAAAGACCGGTTCGGTACCGTAGACGGAGATGGTTTCGGCGTAGCAGGTGTGGCCCAGCATGCCGAGCTTCAGCTCGGTGGCTTCTTCCAGCGAGCACTGAGTCAGTACGCCCGGACGGCCTACCTGCGAGCCGACCAGCAGCGCGATGGCGTTGAACGGCGCGTAGCGCGCTACCGCAACGGTGGTTTCCTGTTCGTCAAATCCGCGCCATGCGCCTTCGGCAGCGTCGGCGGCAATCTGTACCGGGTTATCTTTGACGTTGGTGACGTGCGCCTGCTGGGATGGGGTGCGGCGGGCGCGCATTTTCTGCATCGCCATCATCATCTCAACGACGTTCATATGCGAAACCACTTCGACAATTTTTGCCGGCGTCATCGCGGTGGTCAGCGGGACGATTTCGCTGCGTTTAACGTTCGGATCGCACAGCATGTTGGCCAGCTTAACCGAATCCATCGCCATCACTTCTTCGGCGCGATTCAGGTTGATACCGTAGCGGGCGATAAAGTGGTCGATCAGGTCAAAATCGCTCACCGGTTTCCCGTCCAGCTCGGTCACCGCGCCGTTAACGATTTTTATCGACGGTTTCGGATCGTTCGGGCTTTCCATCGCGATAAAGCCTTCTTCGATCCACTCCTTAACGAAGCCGTCCTGATTCACAGGGCGTTTCGCCAGTGCTTCAAATCTTTTCGATCTCATGAATCAGCCTCGTGGGTATCAGATGTAGGACGGGCGATCGTTTTTCGGTTCAGAACCGAGGGTCGCAAGGACGGTTTTACCGATTTCGCGCGCGGAGGTGACTGCCTGGCGGACCGCGCCGGAGTCGCCGGAAATCACCAGGATGGCTTCGTTACTGAAGCTGGTGCCGTGCGCCGGAGAGCTATACGCCACGACTTCCACGTTGGCTGACTTCAGGGCGGTATCGGCCATCAGCACGCCAACGGAGGCCGGTGCGCCGACGATAATGCCGCAGGCGCGGCCAATCGGCGCGCCGAAGGCTTTTTCCAGGGCGTAGCTGGCGCGGGCGGTGTACTGCAGCTCGATATGTCCGGCTTCATTGCCGTAAACATCGCCGAAGGTGCGGTCGAGCTCTTTCAGCGCCACTTCAATCCCGCGCTTAACGTCGGAAACGTCGTTGCCGCCTAAAATAATCAGCGAACCGTGGCCTGCACCGCCTTTGGTATCGCGCGGCAGCTCAATGCTGACCACTTCGGTGTTGGTGGCTTTCACCGCTTCGTCCGCCGCCATAATGTGCGGGCCTGCGCCGGTGCGGGCGCCGAGAATGCCGATGGAGCGATAGCGCTTTTCAAGCTTCATCGCGTCCAGCAGGGCGGTATCGACGTTGGCGATAACCAGACCCAGGGTGTCGCCAATAGCGGTCCCGACAAATTCCGTTAAACTGCAGCTTTTTTCTGCCATAGCCGTCTCTCGTATTGGATGGTTTTCAGTAGGGATGGCCTGCTGTTCCGGCGTTGCCACGCGGGCAATCACCTGAGCCATGATCTGTTCAACCAGCTCATTGCTGCTCATTGGCTAATTCCCTTCGGTAAGATTTTTTCTACATCGGTGTGAGGGCGTGGGATGACGTGTACGGCTTTCACTTCACCCACGTTACGTGCGGCGGCGGCGCCCGCATCGGTGGCCGCTTTTACCGCGCCAACATCGCCGCGCACGATGACGGTTACCAGCCCGGAGCCAATCTTTTCATAGCCCACTAACATCACATTGGCTGACTTAACCATTGCATCAGCGGCCTCTATGGCTGCGGTTAAGCCTTTGGTTTCTACCATTCCTAGTGCTTCTTGTTGCATAAAGACCTCGCATGGAGTGTTCCGATAGTGGGGACTATAAGAAGATGCGAGGAAAAAGAATGGCTGACTTCAATGTGATGGTGAAAAAATAGTGGGTTTTGGATAAGATAAAATTGTCGTTTATTTATTTAAATGTTTGATATTATTTGTTGTTTTTATTTTCGCTGATGTGATTATCTTGTTTTGTATATTCCATATTTACAAATTTGTTCATGACGATTTTAATTTTATCTGCTATGCGCGAGAAACTGATTTGTGATGTTTGTTGGAAAACGATGAGCTGGTTTTAGCAATATTTTTGCATGCCATGGCGTTGGCATAATGGCGAAAGCCGCGCGTGAGCAATGCCATTCTGCGTTATTTAATGACAATAATTTGTTATTGATACCCGAATTTTCCGGAGGCTGCCGTCAGCAGGTTGCCAACAATTTGCGGACGGGAGTTCATATAGTGGTGCGCGTTGTACTCTACTGCCAGCAGGATGTTGGCTGGTCAGGACACGAACTCTGCTAAGAAGGTGTCACCATGAATGATTCGTTAAAAGCGCAATGTACCGCCGAGTTTCTGGGCACCGGGCTGTTTTTGTTTTTCGGCATCGGCTGCCTGAGCGCGTTAAAGGTGGCGGGCGCCAGCCTCGGACTGTGGGAGATATGCATTATCTGGGGTCTGGGGATCTCGCTTGCCGTCTATCTGACGTCGGGAATATCCGGCGGGCATCTCAACCCGGCGGTGACCGTCGCGTTATGGCTGTTTGCCTGCTTTCCCGGACGAAAAGTTTTCCCCTATATCGTTTCACAGGTTGCCGGCGCCTTTGGCGGCGCGGTGCTGGCCTATGTGCTGTACAGCACGATGTTTACCGAGTTTGAATCCGCCCACCATATCGCGCGCGGCAGCGTAGAGAGCCTGCAGCTGGCGAGTATTTTCAGCACCTACCCGGCGGCATCGCTGAGCATCTGGCATGCGGCGCTGGTTGAAGTGGTGATCACCTCCATGCTGATGGGGATGATTATGGCGCTGACCGACGACGGCAACGGCGTACCGAAAGGGCCGCTGGCCCCGCTGCTGATCGGCCTGCTGGTGGCGGTCATTGGCGCTTCAACCGGGCCGCTGACCGGCTTTGCGATGAATCCGGCGCGTGATTTTGGGCCGAAGCTGTTTACGTGGATGGCGGGTTGGGGCGATATCGCGATGACCGGCGGAAGGGATATTCCGTACTTTATTGTGCCGATTATTGCGCCACTGATCGGCGCCTGTCTCGGCGCGGCCATCTATCGTTATCTGATTGGTAATAATCTACCGTGTAATTCCTGTAAATTAGAGGATTAAGGTCACGGCTGAAATAGCCAAAAATTTTCATGAACCGGTATCACGAACTCACCAAAAACGTCTCCCACGGATGGGAGACTTTTGCTATCGTATTATTCTTTTATCGTTGGCGGCAATGGATGATGAAAGGAAGTAAATATTAAAGAAATGTTTTATTTATAACAAAAAATTAACTGAGAGGTTTTATCATGATTTCTGCGAGCACACTGAACTCAGAACTCATTAATAAAATCGCACAGGATTTTGCGCAGGCCACCAGTCTGGCGGTGGTGGTCGTCAATATTCATGGTGATGAAATATCTGAACTGTTTAACTTCACCCCTTTTTGCCAGCTGATGCGCCAGCATCCCCAGCACAGCACCCGCTGTCGAATGAGCGACCGCTGCGGCGGGCTTGAGGCGTCTAAAACCGATCAGCTCTGTATCTACCGCTGCCACGCCGGGTTAACCGATTTTTCCATTCCTCTGGTTATCGCCGGGCACCTTGTGGGCTTTGTGCTTTGCGGCCAGGTGCGCTTAAGCAACGATGTTGAACTGGTCGATATCCTCAACGTGGATGACCGCTGGCAGGCCGACCCTGAGCTGCTTAAAGCGTTTCGCGACGTGCCGGAAATGGACTACGCCAGAGTGATTGCTTCTGCTGATTTACTGAAGCTTATCGTCGAAAACTGCCTGAAAAAACAGCTCAACTTTGTGGTGATTAAAGATAATCCCCAGCAGCCGGAACCTGCTCGCGCCAGCCGGGTCGCCAGCCCTCATGACAGCAAAATGAAGAAGGCGCTGCGCTACATTGACGCCCATTTATCCGACGAGCTTCGCCTGGAAGACGTCGCCGCTCACGTTTATCTCAGCCCCTATTACTTCAGTAAGCTGTTCAAAAAATATCAGGGTATCGGCTTTAATGCCTGGGTGAACCATCAGCGGATGGTGAGCGCCAAAGAGCTGCTATGCCACAGCGACTGGAGCATCGCCAGCATTGCGCGGAATTTAGGATTTTCGCAAACCAGCTATTTTTGCAAAGTTTTTCGCCAGGCCTATCAGGTGACTCCGCAGGCCTATCGCCAGCAAATTAACGCCAGATCACAAACTGAGTCAGTTTAAATGACAATAATTTGTTATCGCCAGTTTTTGTTATACCCGCGTATCCTGCTCATTCTAAAATGAAAATATCTCATTCACAGCAATAAATTGTCATAGCGCAACAAAATAATAATGAGAGAACGATAAACTGCACCAGTTTTTATTTATTTGATGAGATAGAGTGATATCCGAAATGGCTTTCAGCGCGCTATCGGCGTAATGAAATAGCTTTGGTATTTAAAAATTAAACACGACGGAAGCCATCCTGCTTCCGTAAGATGTTCCGGGAATCATTCGAGTGGGTTTCATCCCGCTCGAATCATGACGGACTAAACCGACAGGCGCCAGGGAAGGGGGTGTGAATCCCCCGCAGCCCCCGCTGCTGTGATGCTGACGAACCCATATATACGCTAAATAATTCGCGTTGTAGGAAGGCTGAAAGAGAGTGACAAATTCGTCTGGAACGAATTTGAACAGCCATAGGCTGGCTTTAGGGAGGGACAGGGATGTCCCTCATAATCCCCAGGAGCTTACACAGGTAAGTGACTGGGGTGAACAAGTAAAGCCAACGCACATACAACGTGAAGTATGACGGGTATGACCACTGATCTGCTTAGCGGATTGGGAAGGATGGGGGAGGACGACGCTAAGCCAGAAGACCTGCCTGTCGGTAATAATCAACAACTTCGGTGGGAAGTGGGTTGCTCAGATGCGTACAGTCGAAAGACTGGGAATGCACGCAGCCCTACCACCCGGCACAGGATCGGGGTATGGCAGCCAGGCAGCACGCATTTATTCTCGCAGGAACCGGCAGCGGTTGTGGTAAAACTACGGTCACGCTTGGCCTGCTCAGCCTGTTGAAGCAGCGCGGCATGCGGGTTCAGCCCTGCAAAGTCGGCCCGGACTACCTCGACACCGGCTGGCACACCGCCGTCAGCGGCGTCGCTTCCCGCAACCTCGACAGCTTTATGCTCCCGGAGCCGGTGCTTAACGCGCTATTTTGCGAACAGATGCAGCGGGCGGATATCGCGGTCATTGAGGGCGTGATGGGGCTGTATGATGGCTTCGGTACCGACCCTGGCTACTGCAGCACCGCCGCGATGGCTAAACAGCTCGGCTGTCCGGTCATTTTGCTGGTAGATGGCAAAGCGGTTTCCACCTCCATCGCCGCCACGGTGATGGGATTTCAACACTTCGACCCCAGCCTCAACATTGCCGGCGTTATCGTCAACCGCGTCAACAGCGAATCCCATTATCAGCTTCTCAAAGGCGCCATTGAACGCTATTGCGGGCTGCCGGTGCTCGGCTACGTACCGCGAATGGAAGGGGTGGCGTTACCCGAACGCCATCTGGGGCTGGTTACCGCTCGCGAGTCGCTGGTTAACCAGCAGCCGTGGCGCGATTTTGCCCACACGCTGGCGCGAACCCTGGATATTGAACGGCTTCTTACCCTCAGCCAGCTCTCCATTCTGCCCACCGGGGAGTGGCCGGCGCTGCCGTCCCCTGATGCTGGCGCGGGCCTGACGCTGGCGCTGGCCGACGACGAGGCCTTCAACTTTTACTACCCGGATAACCTCTCGCTGCTTGAACGCTGCGGAGTGAATATCGTGCGCTTCAGCCCGCTGCGCGATAGCGAGCTGCCACCGTGCCAGATGATTTGGCTCGGCGGCGGCTATCCGGAAATTCATGCTGCCGCGCTGGCGGCCAATACGCCGATGCTGGCGCAGCTGCGGGAGGCGCACCGGCGCGGGGTGGCGATTTACGCCGAGTGCGGCGGTCTGATGTATCTGGGCAGCTCCCTGGAAGACGCCAGCGGCGACATCTACCCGATGGCCAACCTGATCCCCGGCCACAGCAAGATGGGTAAACGGCTTACCCGCTTTGGCTACTGCGAGGCGCGGGCGATGCGGCAAACGCTGCTGGCGGCGCCCGGCGAAACCCTGCGCGGACATGAATTTCACTACTCGGATTTTACTCCCGAGTCCCCGGCGGTTCTGGCCTGCCGCAAGGTCCGCGACGGTATGACCCTTCAGCAGTGGTCCGGCGGCTGGCAGGTGGGCAACACGTTCGCCAGCTATCTGCACCTGCACTTTGCGCAGCGCCCCACCATGCTTAACCACTGGCTGGCTGCGGCAAGGAGCGCGCTATGACGCTGCTGGCATGGGGCGTTGCCTGGCTCCTCGATTTTATCATCGGCGATCCGCAGAGCTGGCCGCATCCGGTGCGCTGGATTGGCAGCCTGATCGCCGCCGTTCAGCGCGGTGTGCGCCGCTATTGCCGCAGCGATGTCGCCCTGCGCGTCGGCGGCGGGGTGATGTGGCTGGTGGTGGTCGGGCTAACGTGGAGCATCTGCTGGGGCGTGCTGACGCTGGCGCAGAGGATTCATCCGTGGCTTGGCTGGCTGGTTGAGGTCTGGATGATTTTCACCGTGCTGGCCGGACGCTGCCTGGCGCAGTCGGCGCGGGACGTCGAGCGCCCGCTGCGCGCGGGGGATCTGGCGGAAAGCCGCGTCAAACTCTCATGGATTGTCGGGCGCGACACGACGCAGCTTGCGCCGCAGCAGATTAATCGCGCGGTGGTGGAAACCGTCGCGGAAAACACCGTTGACGGGATTATCGCGCCGCTCTTCTTCCTGCTGCTCGGCGGCGCGCCGCTGGCGATGGCCTATAAAGCGGTCAACACCCTGGATTCGATGGTCGGCTATAAGCACGAAAAATACCGCGCCATCGGCATGGTCAGCGCCCGCCTCGATGATGTCGCCAACTTTATCCCCGCTCGCCTGAGCTGGCTGCTTATCAGCCTCGCCGCTTTCCTCTGCGGTGAAGCGGGCGGCCGCGCGCTGCGCATCGGCTGGCGCGACCGCTACAACCACAGCAGCCCGAACTGCGGATGGTCGGAGGCCACCGTCGCCGGGGCGCTCGGCATCCGGCTTGGCGGCCCTAACGATTACTTTGGTCAGCGCGTGGAGAAGCCGTGGATTGGCGAGGCGACGCGCGACGTTTCCGTAGACGATATTTCCCGAACGATTCGACTGATGTGGGTGTCTTCGACCCTGGCGCTGGCGCTGTTTATGGCGATCCGGTTCTGGCTGGTCGGCGCAGCCTGAGGACAAATGAATGCACTATATCCAGCAACCGCAGGCGATTGAGGCGAAAAGCTTCGACATTATTGGCGACATTATTGCGCAGACCCGCCCGGACTACCGCTTTGCCAGCCCGCTGCACGAAGCCATTATCAAGCGGGTGATCCACACCACCGCTGATTTTGACTGGCTGGATATTCTGTGGTTTTCGCCCGACGTGCTTCCTCGCTTAAGCGCCGCCCTGAGCCAGCCCTGCACGCTTTATACCGATACCACCATGGCTCTGTCCGGGATCAATAAAACCCTGCTGGCGAAATTCGGCGGCGAGTGCCGCTGCTATATCAGCGATCCGCGGGTGGTGGCGGAGGCCAAAGCGCAGGGGATGACCCGCTCGATGGCGGCGGTCGATATTGCGGTCGCCGAAGAGGGCGAGAAGGTGTTTGTTTTCGGCAATGCGCCCACCGCGCTGTTTCGTCTGCTGGAGCATGATGTCGCGGTCAACGGCGTGATTGGCGTGCCGGTCGGCTTCGTCGGCGCGGCGGAGTCGAAAGAGGCCCTGACGCAGAGCGGCCTGCCGGGCATTGCCGCGCTGGGTCGTAAAGGCGGCAGCAACGTCGCCGCCGCCATCGTCAACGCCATTTTGTACCACTTACAGGGGGCGCGATGAGCGAGCAATCCTTTGACGCCCCGGTGTGGCACAACGGCAAGGCGCTGCGCAAAGGCTATACCACCGGATCCTGCGCGACGGCGGCGGCAAAGGTCGCGGCGCTGATGGTGATGCGCCAGCACCTCATTCATCAGGTCTCCATCGTGACTCCTTCCGGCGTCACCCTGTGTCTTAACGTCGAATCACCGCACGTCGAAGGGCAGCAGGCGATCGCCGCAATTCGTAAAGACGGCGGCGATGACGTTGACGCCACCCACGGGATGCTGATTTTCGCCCGCGTGACGCTCGATGATTCCGGCGAGATTACCCTGCGCGGCGGCGAAGGCGTCGGCACGGTCACCCGCAAAGGGATCGGCCTGCCCATCGGCAGCCCGGCGATTAACCGCACCCCGCGCCACACCATTGAGTCGGCGGTGCGCGAAGCGATAGGCCCGTCGCGCGGGGCGACGGTAGATATTTTCGCCCCGGAAGGCGAGGCGCGGGCGCAGAAAACCTATAACTCGCGGCTCGGGATCCTGGGCGGCATCTCGATTATCGGCACCACCGGTATCGTGACGCCGATGTCGGAAGAGAGCTGGAAGCGTTCGCTGTCGCTGGAGCTGGAAATTAAGCGCGCGGCGGGGCTGGAGCGGGTGGTGCTGGTGCCGGGTAACCACGGCGAGCGCTTCGTACGCGAGCAGATGGGCATCGACTCGCAGGTGGTGGTCACCATGAGCAACTTCGTCGGCTACATGATTGAAGAGGCCGTCCGCCTCGGGTTCCGCCAGATCGTGCTGATTGGCCATCCCGGCAAGCTGATTAAAGTCGCCGCCGGGATCTTCCACACCCACAGCCATATCGCCGATGCGCGGATGGAAACGCTGGTCGCGCATCTGGCCCTGCTGGGGGCGCCGCTGGCGCTGCTGCAGCTGGTGAGCGAATGCGATACCACCGAAGCGGCGATGGAGCACATCGACGCGTACGGTTTTCAGCATATCTATCACCATCTTGCTGAACGCATCTGCCTGCGGGTGATGCAGATGCTGCGCTTTACCAAAACGCCGCCCGTCTGCGACGCCATCATGTTCTCCTTTGATAACAAGGTCCTCGGCAGCAATCGCCCGGTGGCCGAGATTGCGCGGGAGATGTCATGTTAACGGTGGTCGGCATGGGGCCGTCAGGCCTGCATTTGATGACGCCGGCGGCGCAAGATGCGGTCGCCAGTGCGGATGCGCTGGTAGGCGGTAAGCGGCATTTGCAGCAGTTCCCCGGATTTCGCGGCGAACGGTTTGCGCTGGGCGCCAATATTGCCGAACTGCTGGTCTGGCTCGGCGAACGCGCAGCGCAGAAGGTGGTGGTGCTGGCCTCAGGCGACCCGCTCTTTTACGGGATCGGCACGCGGCTGATAGCCCACTTTGGCATCGAGCGCGTGCGCATTATCCCCGGCATCAGCGCGGTGCAGTATCTCTGCGCGAAGGCCGGTATCGATATGAACGATATCTGGCTGACCAGCAGCCACGGGCGGGACGTCTGTTTTGATGAGCTGGCGCGCCAGCGCAAGGTGGCGATGGTGACCGACGGGCGCTGCGGGCCGCGGGAAATCGCCGCCCAGCTGGCGGCGCGGGGTAAAGGGTATCGCTGGATGGTGATTGGCGAAAATCTGGCGATGGATAACGAGCGGATCCACTGGCTACCGGTCAGTGAGGTCGATGCCGAATATGAGATGAACGCGGTGGTGATCCTCGATGAAAGATGAGCTTTTTCTGCGCGGCGAGAAGGTGCCGATGACCAAAGAAGCGGTTCGCGCGCTGGCGCTGGCCAAACTTGAACTGCACCGGGCAAGCCACCTGATTGATATCGGCGCCGGTACCGGCAGCGTGTCGATTGAGGCGGCGCTGCAGTATCCCTCTTTGCAGGTAACCGCCATCGAACGCAACCCCGCGGCTCTCCGGCTGCTGGAC
Organism: Klebsiella sp. 2019SCSN059; assembly: GCF_021739525.1. Lineage (NCBI taxonomy): Bacteria > Pseudomonadati > Pseudomonadota > Gammaproteobacteria > Enterobacterales > Enterobacteriaceae > Klebsiella > Klebsiella sp. 2019SCSN059. The sequence continues at coordinate 197,955 of NZ_JAKKOM010000003.1, forward strand.
GACAATCGCCAGCATTTCACCTGCGGCAACATTGAGATCCTGCCCGGCGAAGCGCCGATGGTGATGACCGAACGCGCCGACGCCATTTTTATGGGCGGCAGCGGCGGCCGCCTCGACGAACTGATTGACTGGTCGTGGCAGCAGCTCTACCCCGGCGGTCGCCTGGTGATGACCTTTATCCTGCAGGAGAACCTGAACGCGGCTCTCGACTATCTGCAGCAGCGGGGGATTACACAGATTGATTGCCTGCAGCTGAACGTCTCATCGCTGACCGCGCTGGGCAGCGGCCACTATTTCAAACCGAATAATCCCGTTTTTGTTATCGCCTGTCAGAAGGAAGAAAACCATGGCTGAGACATTTGACCCCCGTAGTGTGTGGTTCGTTGGCGCAGGGCCGGGCGACCGTGAGCTGATTACCCTCAAGGGCTACCGCTTGCTGCAGCAGGCCCAGGTGGTGATCTACGCCGGGTCGCTGATAAACACCGAGCTGCTGGAGTATTGTCCGCCCGGCGCCGAGTGTCACGACAGCGCCGAACTGCATCTGGAGCAAATTCTCGACCTGATGGAAGCCGGCGTTAAAGCCGGGAAAACGGTGGTGCGTTTACAGACCGGGGACGTGTCGCTGTACGGCTCGGTCCGCGAGCAGGGCGAAGAGCTGACCAAACGCGGTATCGACTGGCAGGTGGTGCCGGGCGTCAGCGCGTTTCTGGGCGCGGCGGCGGAGCTGGGCGTCGAGTACACCGTGCCGGAAGTCTCCCAGAGCCTGATCATCACCCGCCTTGAAGGGCGCACGCCGGTGCCGGCGCGCGAGCAGCTTGAATCATTTGCCAGCCACCAGACTTCAATGGCGATTTACCTTTCCGTGCAGCGCATTCACCGGGTAGCGGAGCGCCTGATGGAAGGCGGCTATCCGGCAACCACGCCGGTGGCGGTGATCTATAAAGCGACCTGGCCGGAAAGCCAGACCGTACGCGGTACGCTGGCGGATATCGGCGACAAGGTACGCGAGGCGGGGATCCGTAAAACGGCGCTCATTCTGGTCGGGAATTTCCTGGGCGCTGAGTATCACTACTCAAAACTCTACGCGGCGGACTTTAGCCATGAATACCGTAAAGCCTGAATCAATCGCGCTTTTCTGCCTGACGCCAGGGGGCGTTTGGCTGGCGAAACGGCTGGCGGCGATGCTGCCGTTAACCTGCTTTACCAGCGAGAAGCTGCTGGAAGAGGGTTTTCTTCCCTTTGAAAACGGTTTTGCCAGCGCCGCGCGCGAGGCCTTCAGCAGTTATTCGGCGCTGATTTTCATCGGCGCCACCGGGATCGCTGTACGCGTGCTGGCCCCGCTGGTCAATGATAAGTTCAGCGATCCGGCGGTGGTGGTGATCGACGAACGCGGCCAGCACGTCATTAGCCTGCTTTCCGGCCATGCGGGGGGCGCGAATGCCCTGAGCCGCTATCTGGCCGGGATGCTCGGCGCCGACCCGGTGATCACCACCGCCACCGACGTCAACGAGTTGGCGGCTCTGGATACGCTGGCATTCCAGCTTAATGCCCGGATGAGCGACTTCCGCGCGGCGGTGAAAACCGTCAACCAGATGCTGGTCAGCCATCAGCGCGTCGGTCTGTGGTGGGACGACGAGCTGGATGAAGACGTCCGCCACTGCGACCGGCGGGGGTTTATCACCGTGGCCGATCTGCACCAGCTTCCCGAGCTGGATGCGCTGGTCTGCGTTACGCTGCGCAACGAACTGCCGCCGATCGCCGTGCCGCACTGGAAACTGGTGCCGCAGCGGGTGGTCGCCGGAATTGGCTGCCGCCGCGATACGCCATTCCCGCTGTTAGCGGCGCTGCTGGCGCGCCAGCTTGAGGCGCAGCGCCTGGATCCGCTGGCGCTGAAAGCTATCGGCAGCGTCACGTTGAAGAAGCACGAGCAGGGGCTGATTCAGCTGGCTTCCTGCTGTCGCGTACCGTTCGAAACCTTTCCCGCTGATGCCCTGCGCGAGCATGAGCACCATTTTCCCGCTTCATCGTTCGTCAGAAAAACCGTCGGCGTGGGGAGCGTATCCGGTCCGGCGGCCTGGCTGCTGAGCCATGGGCAACTGTTAGGCGAAACCCTGCGCGAACAGGGCGTCACTATTACTTTGGGAGTTTCACACTGATGTTAAGCGTAATCGGAATCGGCCCTGGCTCGCAGTCCATGATGACCATGGAGGCCATTGAAGCGCTGCAGGCGGCGGAAATCGTCGTTGGCTATAAGACCTACACGCACCTGGTGAAAGCCTTTACCGGCGATAAGCAGGTGATCAAAACCGGAATGTGCAAAGAGATTGAGCGCTGCCAGGCGGCGATTGAGCTGGCGCAGGCCGGGCATAACGTGGCGCTGATCAGCAGCGGCGATGCCGGTATTTACGGCATGGCCGGACTGGTGCTTGAACTGGTCAGCAAGCAGAAGCTGGATGTGGAAGTCCGCCTGATCCCGGGGATGACCGCCAGCATTGCCGCCGCCTCGCTGCTGGGCGCGCCGCTAATGCACGACTTCTGCCATATCAGCCTCAGCGACCTGCTGACCCCGTGGCCGGTGATTGAAAAGCGCATTGTCGCCGCCGGGGAAGCCGACTTCGTGATCTGTTTTTACAACCCGCGCAGCCGCGGCCGCGAGGGCCATCTGGCGCGCGCCTTTGAGCTGCTGTCGGCCAGCAAAAGCGCGCAGACCCCGGTGGGGGTCGTGAAATCCGCCGGACGTAAAAAACAGGAGAAATGGCTGACCACCCTGGGGGAGATGGATTTTGCACCGGTCGATATGACCAGCCTGGTGATCGTCGGCAACAAAGCGACATATATCCAGGATGGCCTGATGATCACCCCGCGAGGCTACGTGCTGTGAGTCACGGCGAGGTGCTGGTGATGGGCGGAACCAGCGACGCGCGGGCGCTGTGCCAGCAGCTTGATGCGGCGCAGGTCCCCTACACCCTATCGGTGGCGACGCCCACCGGCCAGCAGCTGGCGGGAGACATTCGCGGCCAGGTGCGCTGCGGGCGCCTCGAGCTGGAGGAGATGATCGCCTGGCTGAAGACTAACCGGACCCGCTGGGTGATCGATGCTTCGCACCCCTACGCCGAAGCGGTAAGCCGCAATATCGTCCGGGCCTGTGAAACCGCCGGCGTGCTGCTGAGCCGCTATCAGCGCCCTGAGCAGCTGAGCGGCCTGACGCATCCGCTGCTCTATACCGTGGAGAGCATTGAACAAGCCTGCGAGGTGGCGCGGCGCTTCGGCCAGCGCGTGCTGCTCACCACGGGCAGCAAAGATCTGGCGCGCTGGCGGGCGGGATTAGGCGAAAAAACGCTGCTGGCCCGGGTGTTGCCGGTCGCCGATGTCATCGCCCAGTGCGCCGGGCTGGGGTTCGGCGTTGGCGAGATCTTTGCCCTGTGCGGGCCGTTCAGCGCCGAATTCAACGCCGCTTTCTACCGCCAGTGCCGGGCCGATGTGGTGATCACCAAGGCCTCCGGCGCCGAAGGCGGCTATCAGGAAAAAGTACAACCCTGTCTGGATGCCGGTATCCCCTGCATCGTGATTACGCGCCCGGCACCGCTGGTGACGGGTGAAGAATTACTGGAAAGTCAGGCTGCCTTTGCCCGGCGCTTAGCGCGCTGGCTGGCCGCTGCTTAAGGAGTCCGAAATGAAAAAAGCGCTTCTGGTGGTCAGTTTTGGCACCAGCTATCACGACACCTGTGAAAAGAATATCGTCGCCTGCGAGCGCGAGCTGGCGGCCAGCTGCCCGGACCGCGACACCTTTCGCGCCTTCACCTCCGGGATGATTATCCGCAAGCTCAAGCAGCGCGACGGTATCGAGATTGATACGCCGCTGCAGGCGTTGCAGAAGCTGGCCGAGCAAGGCTACCTGGATGTGGCGATTCAGTCGCTGCACATTATCAACGGCGATGAGTATGAAAAGATCGTCCGCGAAGTGCAAAGCCTGAGCCCGCTGTTCCTCCGCCTGACGCTGGGGGCGCCGCTGCTGAGCAGCCATAATGATTACGTCCAGCTGATGCAGGCGCTGCGCCAGCAGATGCCGCCGCTTGCCGCCGATGAAACGGTGGTCTTTATGGGCCACGGCGCCAGCCATCACGCTTTCGCCGCCTACGCCTGTCTGGATCATATGATGACGGCGAAGGGGTTTCCGGCGCGGGTCGGCGCGGTCGAGAGCTATCCGGAAGTCGATATTCTTATCGACAGCCTGCGTCGGCAGGGGGTGAAGGGCGTGCACCTGATGCCGCTGATGCTGGTGGCCGGCGATCACGCCATTAACGATATGGCCTCGGACGAAGAGGACTCCTGGAAAACGCTGTTCAACGCCGCCGGTATCACGGCGACGCCCTGGCTGAACGGGCTGGGAGAGAATCCGGCGGTGCGCGCAATGTTCGTCGCTCACCTGCAGCAGGCGCTGAGCCTGGCGATGGAGGAGGCGGCATGAGCGGCAAACTGTATGCCTTAAGTACCGGTCCTGGCGCCGCCGACCTGATCACCGTGCGCGCGGCGCGGGTGCTGGGCACGCTGGACATTCTCTACGCGCCCGCCGGACGTAAAGGCGGCGACAGCCTCGCGCTCTCCATCGTGCGCGAGTATATCGGCGAACGGACCGAAGTACGCTGCTGCCATTTCCCGATGAGCGCCGACAGCGCGGAAAAAGAGGCGGTGTGGGATGAGGTTGCCGCGGCGCTGGTTCAGGAAGTGGAAGCGGGCAAGCAGGTCGGCTTTATTACCCTCGGCGACGCCATGCTGTTCAGTACCTGGGTGTTCTTACTCCTGCGTATCGGCTGCCCGGAGTGGCTGGAGATTGTTCCCGGCGTCACCTCTTTTGCCGCCATTGCCGCGCGTTCAAAAACGCCGCTGGCCATGGAGCAGCAATCGCTGGCGGTGATCTCCTGCACCGCGCCGGAAACGGAAATCGAGCAGGCGCTGCGCCAGCATGAAAGCCTGGTGCTGATGAAAGTGTACGGGCGATTTCCCCGCATCAAAGCGCTGCTGGCGAAAAACGGTCTGCTGGATGCCGCGCTGATGATGTCCGAAGCCACGCTGCCGGGCGAGCAGTGCTGGCGCCATCTCCGTGACGTCAGCGACGACCAGCCGCTGCCCTATTTCTCGACCATTCTGGTCAATAAACAGTGGGAGTATGCAGAATGAAACGTGAACAACAGCTAAAACAGCTGTCTTTCAGCGGGTTAGCTGCGGCGCTATTGCTGATAGTGGTTCCCGAAAAGGCTTTCGCGATGCACATCATGGAGGGGTTTTTACCGCCGATGTGGGCCCTGGCATGGTGGCTGCTGTTTTTACCCTGCCTGTGGTACGGGCTGGTGCGCCTGCGCCGCATTGTGCAGGAAGATAACAATCAGAAGGTGCTGCTGGCGCTGTGCGGGGCGTTTATTTTTGTCCTCTCGGCGCTGAAAATTCCTTCCGTAACCGGCAGCTGTTCCCACCCGACCGGCGTCGGCCTGGCGGTGATTCTCTTCGGGCCTGGCGTGGTGGCGATCCTTGGCGCCATCGTGCTGCTGTTCCAGGCGCTGCTGCTGGCGCACGGCGGGCTGACGACGCTCGGCGCGAACGGCATGTCGATGGCGGTCATCGGGCCGGTGGTCGGCTATATGGTGTGGAAAATGGCCTGCCGCGCGGGCATTCGCCGCGACGTCGGGGTGTTTCTCTGCGCGATGCTGGCGGATCTGGTGACCTACTTTGTCACCTCCGTACAGCTCGGCGTGGCCTTCCCGGATCCCGCCGCCGGCGCGAGCGGATCGATCGTCAAGTTTATGGGGATCTTCTGCCTGACGCAGATCCCGATCGCCATTGCTGAAGGGCTGTTAACCGTCATGATCTACGACCAGTTGACCAAACGTCAGCTGATTACCGCACAGGGGCATTAACATGAAAAAGACGCTGATATTGTTCGCCATGGTGGTGGCGCTGGTGATCCTGCCGTTCTTTGTCGATCACGGCGGCGAATTCGGCGGTTCGGACGGCGAGGCGGAGAGCCAGATTCAGGTGGTCGCGCCGCATTATGAGCCGTGGTTCCAGCCGCTGTATGAACCGGCGAGCGGAGAAATTGAGAGCCTGCTGTTTACGCTTCAGGGCTCCCTCGGCGCGGCGGTCATTTTCTATATTCTGGGCTACAGCAAAGGCAGACAGCGCCGTGATGACCGGGTTTGACCGACTCAGCTATCAGAGCCGCTGGTTTCACGTCGCGCCGGAGCGCAAGTTCCTGTTCTGGCTGCTGCTGATGGTGCTGGCTTTTACCCTGCCTCCGCTGGGGCAGGGTATCGAAATGGCGCTGATTGCCGCCTTAACCTGCTGGCTGCTGCGGGTCTCGCCGTGGCGCTGGTGCCGTTGGATGGCGCTGCCGTTTGGCTTCCTGCTGATCGGTGTGCTGACCATTCTGTTCAGCGTTAGCCGCAATCCGCAGGATCTGCTGGTGAGCCTGCCGCTGGGCAGCGTCTGGCTGGGCATCACGTCGGAGGGGTTGACGACCGCCAATCAGACCTTCTGGCGCAGCCTGGCGGCGCTGGCGTCCACCTTCTGGCTGGTGCTGAATCTGCCGTTCCCGCAGCTTATTGTGCTGCTCAAGCGCGGGCGGGTGCCGCGCCTGCTGACCGAGCAAATTCTGCTGACCTGGCGCTTTATTTTTATTCTGTTAGACGAAGCGCTGGCGATTCACCGTGCGCAAACATTACGTTTTGGCTACCGTAGCGTGCCGAAGGGCTATCGTTCGCTGGCGATGCTGGTAGGACTGCTGTTTACCCGGGTGATGATCCGCTACCAGCAGATGAGCACCACGCTGGATATCAAACTGTATCAGGGTGATTTTCACCTTTAAGGATAAGTATGCTTGCCACGACCGATCTCTGGTTTCGCTATCAGGACGAGCCGGTGCTGAAGGGGCTAACGCTGGATTTTTCCCATCACGCCGTGACCGGACTGGTAGGGGCGAATGGCTGCGGAAAATCCACGCTGTTTATGAACCTGAGCGGTCTGCTGCGCCCGCAGAGCGGGGCGGTGCTATGGCAGGGAAAACCGCTGGACTACAGCAAACGCGGCCTGCTGGCGCTGCGTCAGCAGGTGGCGACCGTTTTCCAGGACCCGGACCAGCAGATTTTCTATACCGATATCGACAGCGATATCGCCTTTAGCCTGCGTAACCTGGGGGTTGCGGAAGAGGAAATTGCCCGCCGGGTGGACGATGCCCTGACTCTCGTCGATGCCCAGGGGTTTCGTCACCAGCCGATTCAGTGCCTGAGCCACGGGCAGAAAAAGCGCGTGGCGATAGCCGGCGCGCTGGTGCTGCAGGCGCGCTATTTACTGCTCGACGAGCCGACGGCGGGTCTCGATCCTTCGGGACGCGCGCAGATGATCGACATCATTAAGCGTATTGCCGATCGGGGCAACCACGTGGCGATCTCCAGCCACGATATCGATCTGATCTATGAAATCAGCGATGCGGTTTACGTGTTACGCCGCGGCGAAGTGCTGGCGCACGGCGAACCCGGGGCGGTGTTTGCCCGCAGCGAACTGATGGCCCAGGCCGGGCTCACCCAGCCGTGGCTGGTGAAACTGCACGCGCAGCTCGGGCTGCCGTTGTGTAAAACTGAAGAAGAATTTTTTACGCGGATGCGAAGCAACGCGATGAAGGAGGCGTCATGACGCTGGCAATTATGTTACAGGGCACCGCTTCCGACGTCGGCAAAAGCGTGCTGGTCGCGGGGCTGTGCCGCATCTTTTATCAGGACGGGCAGCGCACCGCGCCGTTTAAATCGCAGAATATGGCGCTTAATTCCGGTATCACGCCGGATGGCAAAGAGATGGGCCGCGCGCAGATTTTCCAGGCCGAAGCGGCGGGGATCGCGCCGGACGTGCGCATGAACCCGGTGCTGCTTAAGCCGACCAGCGACCGCAAAGCGCAGGTGGTGCTGATGGGCAAGGTGGCGACCGATATGGACGCGGTGAGCTATCACGAATATAAACCGCGCCTGCGCGAACAGATCCTCGCGGTTTATAACAGCCTGGCCGCCGAACATGATGTGCTGGTGCTGGAAGGGGCGGGCAGTCCGGCGGAGATCAATCTGCGCGATCGCGATATCGTCAATATGGGCATGGCCGAGATGGCCCAGTGCCCGGTGATCCTCGTGGCGGATATCGATCGCGGCGGCGTCTTCGCCTCTATCTACGGCACGCTCGCGCTGCTGCACGATCGCGAGCGCGCGCGGGTAAAGGGCGTGATTATCAATAAATTTCGCGGCGACGTGGCGCTGCTGTATTCCGGGATCGAGCAGATAGAAGCGCTCACCGGCGTCCCGGTGCTCGGCGTCATGCCGTGGCTGGACGTCGATCTTGAAGATGAGGACGGCGTCGCGCTGCAAAAAGGGAAATATCTGCGCACCGACAGGCGCGATATTGAGATTGCCGTGATTCAGGTGCCGCACATCTCTAATTTTACCGATTTCAACGCGCTGGCGGCGCAGCCGGACGTCCGCGTCCGCTATGTTCGCCAGCCGCAGGAGCTGGCGGGCGTGGATACGATTATCCTGCCGGGCAGTAAAAATACGCTCGGCGACCTGGGCTGGCTGCGCGAGAGCGGCATGGCGCATGCGGTACTGCAGGCCCGGCGTCAGGGCGTACCGGTGCTGGGGATCTGCGGCGGCTATCAGATGCTCGGCGAAACCATTATCGATGAGGTGGAGTCGGGGCTTGGCACCCAGCCGGGGCTGGGGTTGCTCAATACCGTTACCCACTTTGCGCAGAGCAAGACGACGACCCAGGTCACGGCGACTCTGGCTCCGGCGCTGCCGGCGTGGCTGGCGGCAACGGCGGGGCTGGCGGTAAGCGGCTACGAAATTCATATGGGCGAAACCGAGCTGCGCGACGGCTGTCGTTCGCTGATGCAATTACATAAAGGCGGCCTGAGCGTGGCGGAAGGCGCGGTCAGCGATGACGGCCTGGCGTTTGGCACCTATCTGCACGGCCTGTTCGATAGCGATGCCTTTACCCGCGCGCTGGTTAACGGCCTGCGCCAGCGTAAAGGGCTGGCGGCGCTGGATAGCGATTTCGAGTATGCGCAGTATAAATCGCGCCAGTTCGATCTGCTGGCGGACGCGATGCGTCAGCATATTGATATCGAAAAAATCTACACCATCATGCGCCAACATCAGGAGCCCGTATGCTGACTTTAGTCACCGGCGGGGCGCGCAGCGGTAAAAGCCGCCATGCCGAAGCGCTGATCGCCCATGCGCCGCAGGTACTGTATATCGCCACCTCGCAGGTCTTTGATGACGAGATGGCGGCGAGGATCCAGCACCACCGCGACGGCAGGCCCGCGCACTGGCGCACCGCCGAGCGCTGGCAGCAGCTTGATGAGCTGATCACCCCGGATATCGCTCCGGAAGAGGCGATTTTGCTGGAATGCATCACCACCCTGGTGACCAACCTGCTGTTTGCGCTGGGGGGCGACAGCGCGCCGGACGGCTGGGATTATGCGGCGATGGAGCGGGCGATCGACGCCGAAATCGCGGTACTGATTGCCGCCTGCCAGCGCTGCCCGGCCCGCGTGGTGCTGGTGACCAACGAGGTAGGGATGGGGATTGTGCCGGAAAACCGTCTTGCCCGCCATTTCCGCGATATCGCCGGACGCGTCAACCAGCGCCTTGCGGCGGCGGCAGACGAGGTGTGGCTGGTGGTGTCGGGCATTGGCGTAAAAATCAAATAGGCCAGGCGCGCCGTACCGGGCGTTATTCTTCCTGCTGGCTCTGCGATGAGTCAGCCAACAAGACGAGAACCTCTATGCAAAGCTTAACCTCTCTACTGGGCGCGATCCCGGCGCCTGATGAAAGCGCGATGGCGCGCGCCCGGCTTCATATTGATGGTCTGCTGAAACCGCCCGGAAGCCTTGGACGCCTTGAAGATCTTGCCGTGCAGCTGGCGGGCATGCCCGGTCTTGACGGCGTGCCGCAGGTGAAAAAAAAGGCGCTGCTGGTGATGTGCGCCGACCACGGCGTGTGGGACGAAGGGGTCGCTATTTCGCCAAAAGCGGTGACCGCAATTCAGGCGGCGAATATGACGCTGGGCAAAACCGGCGTTTGCGTACTGGCGGCGCAGGCGGGCGCGAAGATGCACGTGATTGATGTTGGAATCGATGCCGAGCTGATACCGGGCGTCATCAACATGCGCGTGGCGCGCGGCTGCGGCAATATCGCCGTTGGTCCGGCAATGCGCCGCAGCCAGGCGGAAGAGCTGCTGCTGGAGGTGATGCGCTATACCCAGGGGCTGGCGGAGGATGGCGTCACGCTGTTTGGCGTCGGGGAGCTCGGAATGGCCAATACCACCCCGGCGGCGGCAATCGTCAGCGTCCTGACCGGCAGCGATGCCCAGGAGGTGGTAGGCATTGGCGCTAATCTGCCGTTGGCGAAGATCGGCAATAAAGTTGAGGTGGTACGACGAGCCATCGCCGTTAACCGCCCCGATCCGCATGATGGTCTGGACGTGCTGGCGAAAGTGGGCGGTTTTGATTTATTGGGGATGACGGGGGTAATGCTGGGCGCGGCCTCCTGCGGTCTGCCGGTGGTGCTCGATGGCTTCCTCTCCTACGCCGCGGCGCTGGCGGCGTGCCGAATGGCGCCGCAGGTGAAACCCTATCTTATCCCGTCGCACTATTCGGCGGAGAAGGGGGCGCGTATCGCGCTGGCGCACCTGGAGCTGGAGCCGTATCTCAACATGGGGATGCGCCTGGGCGAAGGCAGCGGCGCGGCGCTGGCGATGCCGATCGTGGAAGCGGCCTGCGCGATGTATCACGAAATGGGGATGCTGGCGGCGAGCAATATTGTGTTGCCGAAGGGCTGAGAAGGTGGGGGAGCGGCGCTGCGCCGTTCCCGGAATTCTGTAGCAGATTCGCGGAGCGCAGAAACAAAAAAACACCCTGGAGGGTGTTTGTAATGTTGGTTGCGGGGGCCGGATTTGAACCGACGACCTTCGGGTTATGAGCCCGACGAGCTACCAGGCTGCTCCACCCCGCGTCACCGTACTGCTTCACATTGTCAAATTTGATTGGTTGCGGGGGCCGGATTTGAACCGACGACCTTCGGGTTATGAGCCCGACGAGCTACCAGGCTGCTCCACCCCGCGTCACCGTACTGCTTTACTTCATCAAATTTTAATTGGTTGCGGGGGCCAGATTTGAACTGACGACCTTCGGGTTATGAGCCCGACGAGCTACCAGGCTGCTCCACCCCGCGTCCGTGGAAGCGCACTATACTCCGCTAGCGAGATGATGCAACCTTTTTTCGACCAAATCGACATTTTTGTAAGAATTGGCTTATAAAACGCCATGTTGTGGTGTTTTTTTACACAAATCTGTGCCATCGATGAGATCGCGCATTTCAATAGCCCCGGCGCTTTGTTATCTTCAACACGCACTAAGGCTTCGCAGCAAAAGATGAGACACCATGAAAGGACGTTGGGCAAAATATGTAGCGACGGGGGCAATGCTGGCCATGCTCGCCGCCTGTTCCTCAAAACCGACCGACCGCGGTCAGCAATATAGCGATGGCAAGTTCACCCAGCCGTTTTCACTGGTAAACCAGCCTGATGCCGTCGGGGCCCCGATCAATGCCGGCGACTTCTCCGAGCAGGTTAATCAAATTCGTAACGCCTCGCCGCGCCTCTATAACAGCCAAAGCAACGTCTATAACGCGCTGCAGGAGTGGCTGCGCGCCGGCGGCGACACCCGTACGCTGCGCCAGTTTGGCATCGACGCCTGGCAGATGCAGGGCACCGACAACTATGGCAACGTCCAGTTTACCGGCTACTACACGCCGGTGGTGCAGGCGCGCCACACCCGCCAGGGCGAATTCCAGTACCCCATTTACCGGATGCCGCCGAAGCGCGGCAAGCTGCCGTCCCGCGCCAGCATTTATGCCGGCGCGCTGAGCGATAACTATGTGCTGGCGTACAGCAACTCGCTGATGGATAACTTCATCATGGACGTGCAGGGCAGCGGTTATATCGACTTTGGCGATGGTTCGCCGCTCAACTTCTTTAGCTATGCCGGGAAAAACGGCTGGCCCTATCGCAGCATCGGCAAAGTGCTGATCGACCGCGGGGAAGTGAAGAAAGAAGATATGTCGATGCAGGCGATCCGCGAGTGGGGTGAAAAGCACAGCGAAGCGGAAGTGCGTGAGCTGCTGGAGCAGAACCCGTCGTTCGTGTTCTTTAAACCGCAGTCTTTCGCTCCGGTGAAAGGGGCCAGCGCCGTGCCGCTGATTGGCCGCGCCTCGGTGGCCTCCGACCGGTCGATTATTCCGCCGGGAACCACCTTGCTGGCCGAGGTGCCTCTGCTGGATAATAACGGCAAGTTTAACGGCCAATACGAACTGCGACTGATGGTCGCCCTCGATGTCGGCGGGGCCATCAAAGGCCAGCATTTCGATATTTACCAGGGCATTGGCCCGGATGCCGGGCATCGTGCCGGCTGGTATAACCACTACGGCCGCGTATGGGTGCTGAAAAACGCCCCGGGCGCGGGCAACGTCTTTAGCGGCTAGTACTCACGTTCTTTTCCCCGGTCGCGCTGCGCTTACCGGGGCTACGGTAGCCCGGGTAAGGCGCTTGCGCCGCGACCCGGGAATGTCCACTAATTCTGAGGTTATATGTCTGTTGTAATCAGCGATGCCTGGCGCCAGCGTTTTGGCGGTACGGCACGTTTATATGGTGAAAAAGCGCTGCAATGTTTTGCCAACGCCCACGTCTGCGTGGTCGGGATCGGCGGGGTCGGCTCGTGGGCGGCGGAAGCGCTGGCGCGAACCGGCATCGGGGCGATCACCCTTATCGATATGGACGATGTCTGCGTCACCAATACCAACCGCCAGATCCACGCCCTCAGCGGCAACGTCGGGCTGGCGAAAGCCGAAGTGATGGCGGAGCGTATTCGCCTGATCAACCCGGAGTGTCGGGTGACGGTAGTGGATGATTTCGTGACCCCGGAAAACGTGGCGGAATACCTGGGCGCCGGCTTCAGCTACGTCATCGACGCCATCGATAGCGTCCGGCCGAAAGCGGCGTTAATCGCTTACTGTCGTCGCCATAAGGTGCCGCTGGTCACCACCGGCGGCGCGGGCGGACAAATCGATCCGACGCAAATCCAGGTCGCCGATCTGGCGAAAACCATCCAGGATCCGCTGGCGGCCAAACTGCGCGAGCGGCTGAAAAGCCAGTTTGGGGTGGTGAAAAACAGCAAAGGCAAGCTCGGCGTGGACTGCGTCTTCTCTACCGAAGCGCTGGTCTACCCGCAGGCGGACGGCAGCGTCTGCGCGATGAAAAGCACCGCTGAGGGGCCGAAGCGAATGGATTGCGCATCCGGGTTTGGCGCGGCGACGATGGTGACCGCGACCTTTGGCTTTGTCGCGGTATCCCATGCGCTGAAGAAAATGCTGGCGAAGGCGGAGCGGCAGACGGCGTAAATTCCCGGGTCGCGGCGCAGGCGCCTTACCCGGGCTACAAGACAATTCCCCGGAGGCACCTGTCCGGGCGACAAAACCGCACGAACCCGTAGCCCGGGCAAGGCGCGTCAAGCGCCGCCCCGGGATGAGCTTAAACCTCAACCTCGCGGGCGGCGGCGAGCACCGCTTCGCTCAGGGCGCTGAGCCCCTGGCTGCGCGAGGCGCTCAGCTGGCCGCGCAGCCCCAGCTCGTCGAACAGCGCCAGCGGATCCTCGGCCAGGATCCCAGCGCGGGTTTTTCCTTCCACGGCGGTTAAGAGTACGGCCAAAAGACCGCGCACAATCCGTCCTTCGCTGTCGCCAAAGAAGTGCAGCCTGCCTTCGGCATCCTCCTCATAGCCCAGCCAGACGCGGTTTTCACACCCGGCAATCTCCCGGGCCTGCGCTTTGCGCTCATCGGTCAGCGTCGGCAGCTTTTTGCCCAATAAAATCAGCTGCCGATATTTATCCTCCCACTGGTTCAGCGGGGCAAAGGTCTGGCGCAGCGTGGCGTCGGTAATGGTCGTGCCGAAGGGATGCAGAGTTGTCATTAATCCACCAGAATTTCCAGAGCGCGATCCACCGCGTGGACCAGCGCCGCAACATCGTCTTGGGTATTGTAGGGGGCGAAAGAGGCCCGCAGCGTGCCGCTGACCCCTAAGGCCGCCAGCAGCGGCTGGGCGCAGTGTTGCCCGGCGCGCAGGGCAATGCCGGACTCCGCCAGCAGCGTCACCAGATCGCTGTGATGAATACCGTCGAACTCAAAGGCGAGCAGGCTTGATTGCTGGCAGCGGAAAGAGCGGAAGCCCGGCCGTTTCGCCAGCGCCTCTTCCGCCAGGCTCGCCAGACTGCGGCTCCAGTTTTCCGCCTGTCCGATATCGCTCTGCGCCAGCCACTCCAGCGCGGCGCTCAGGCCAATCACCCCGGCGACATTGGGCGTACCGGCCTCAAGGCCATAGGGCGCCGGCTGCGGCGTAAAGCCGTCAAAGCTGACCTCGGCGATCATCTTCCCGCCGCCGAGCCAGGGCGACATCGCCGCCAGCAGTTCGCTTTTACCGTACAGGGCGCCGATCCCGGTCGGGCCATACAGCTTATGACCGGAAAAGGCGTAAAAATCGATATCCAGCGCCTGCACGTCCGCGGGGAAATGCACCGCCCCCTGGGCGCCATCGACCATCACCACCATTCCGGCGGCGTGAGCAAGGCGGATGGCCTGCGCCAGGTCCGGGCAGCCGCCGGTGACGTTGGACATCTGCCCGATGGCCAGCACCCGGCTGCGCGGGGTGATGAGCGCGCCGAGGCTGGCGATATCCGGCAGGCGGTCGGCGCCAAGCGGCAGCTTGACCACTCTGGCGCCGGTCTGCCCGGCCACCATCAGCCAGGGCACGAGGTTGGCATGATGCTCGGCTTCGCTGACGATAATTTCATCGCCAGGCTGCAGCCGCGGCCGGACGTAGCTCTGCGCCACCATATTGATGGCCTCCGTGGTCCCCCGCGTCCAGACGATATCTTTGCCGGAGGGGGCGTTCAGCCACGCCGCCACGCGCTCGCGGGCCGCCTCATAGCGCTCGGTCAGCCGCTGGGCGGCGGCGAATTGACTGCGGTGGACGTTGCCGGCGCTCAGGCGATAAAACTGGTCGCTGGCCTCAATGACCGCCAGCGGTTTGAGCGCCGTCGCCGCGCTGTCGAGATAGACGCCGGCGTCGGCCAGCGCCGGAAACTGCGCGCGAAAGTGCGCAGGGTTGAATGCGTTCATGGAATTCCTCGTATCAATACCGCGATCGTCGCGCAATTTGCCGGGCGTGACAAGGCCTCTGCGTCCTGTGGAATTGTCCGAATGTGACTCCACATGGGGCAAAGAGGGTTATGCTGAAAAGTGTTGGGTTTGTGTTTTAACCTATTACTTAACGAGTCACGAATAGTATAAATAGCCGTAAGGAGAGAAAAATGAAAATGACTAAGGCCGCTGCGATTATCTCTGCCTGTATGCTGACTCTGGGCCTGAGCGCCTGTTCCTCTAACTATGTGATGCATACCAATGATGGGCGGACCATCGTCACCGACGGGAAACCGCAAACCGATAATGATACTGGCATGATCTCGTATAAGGACGCGTGGGGCAACAAACAGCAGATCAATCGCTCTGACGTGAAACAGCTGGGTGAGCTGGACGAGTAAGGCAGTAAAAAGGCAAAAAAAAGCACCGCGCGTTGCGGTGCTACATTAAATCACTATGGACAGACAGGGTAAATGTACAGGAAGTGAAAAGGGGTAGCCTTGCTACCAGGGTCTGCAAAGACAGACCAATTGCAAACACAACAACACAACATCACAACCGTAAGCCAAAAGCTTGATGGAACACGCATTCCAAAAAAAGCTTCTCGTTCCGGCTCAGGAAGTGCCGCCACTATAGGTATTTGCTGGTAGAACCTCAACGGACAATTTATAATGGCTCAGATAAAAAAAACTAATAGGTTAACCGTTGTTTCCTATTTGTTAAATTGAGTTAACATCTAAGCCAGAATAACCATGTCGAAGCGATTACCTCCTCTGAATGCATTACGTGTTTTTGATGCAGCCGCACGCCATCTCAGCTTCACTCGGGCAGCCGATGAGCTTTTTGTGACGCAGGCCGCAGTCAGCCACCAAATCAAGTCTCTCGAGGATTTTCTGGGCCTTAAGCTGTTCCGTCGGCGCAATCGTTCGCTGCTGTTAACGGAAGAAGGGCAAAGCTATTTTCAGGATATTAAAGAGATTTTTTCGCAACTGACGGAAGCGACGCGTAAACTGCAGGCGCGCAGCGCCAAAGGGGCCTTAACGGTCAGTTTATTGCCAAGTTTCGCCATCCAGTGGCTGGTGCCGAGACTCACAAGCTTTAACTCAGCTTATCCGGGAATCGACGTCAGGATCCAGGCGGTGGACCGTCAGGAGGATAAGCTGGCGGACGATGTCGACGTGGCGATTTTTTACGGTCGCGGCAACTGGCCGGGCCTGCGTGTGGAAAAACTGTACGCCGAGTATCTGCTGCCGGTCTGTTCCCCGCTGCTGCTCACCGGCGACAAGGCATTGAAAACGCCTGCCGATCTGGCGCAACATACGCTGCTTCACGATGCGTCCCGCCGCGACTGGCAAACTTATACCCGCCAGCTGGGTCTAAGCCATATTAATGTGCAGCAGGGACCGATTTTCAGCCACAGCGCGATGGTGCTGCAGGCGGCCATTCATGGGCAGGGCGTGGCGCTGGCCAACAACGTCATGGCCCAGTCCGAAATTGAGGCCGGTCGCCTGGTGTGTCCGTTTAATGATGTTCTGGTCAGTAAGAATGCGTTTTACCTTGTTTGCCATGACAGTCAGGCAGAACTGGGTAAAATAGCCGCTTTCCGGCAGTGGATTCTGGCGAAAGCGGCAAGTGAACAAGAAAAATTCCGCTTTCGTTATGAACAATAATTACTTGTAGGGTAACAACATGACCAGCCGTTTTATGCTGATATTCGCCGCGATTAGCGGCTTTATCTTTGTGGCTCTGGGTGCCTTCGGCGCGCATGTCTTAAGTCAATCGCTCGGCGCGGCGGAGATGGCCTGGATCCATACCGGCCTGGAGTATCAGGCCTTCCATACCCTGGCGATTTTTGGTCTGGCGGTGGCGATGCAGCGTCGGATCAGTATCTGGTTCTACTGGAGCAGCGTGTTTCTGGCGTTAGGGACCGTGCTGTTCAGCGGCAGCCTCTACTGCCTGGCGCTCTCTCATTTACGCCTGTGGGCGTTCGTGACCCCGGTGGGCGGCGTGAGCTTCCTCGCCGGCTGGGTTTTAATGTTAATTGGTGCAATTCGTCTGAAACGTAAGGGCGTTGTTCATGAATAAGGTTGTCCTCTATTGTCGCCCTGGGTTTGAGAAAGAGTGCGCAGCAGAAATTACCGATAAGGCAGCCCGCCTTGAGGTGTTTGGTTTTGCCCGGGTCAAAGAAGACTCTGGCTATGTGATTTTTGAAGGCTATCAGCAGGATGATGGCGAGAAGCTGGTGCGCGATCTGCCGTTCAGCTCGCTGATCTTCGCCCGCCAGATGTTTGTGGTCGGCGAACTGCTGCGCGACCTGCCGCCGGAGGATCGCATCACGCCGATCGTCGGCATGCTGCAGGGCGTGGTGGAGAAGGGCGGCGATCTGCGCGTCGAGGTGGCGGACACTAACGAAAGCAAAGAGCTGATGAAGTTCTGCCGCAAGTTTACCGTGCCGCTGCGCGCGGCGCTGCGCGAAGCGGGCGTCCTGACCCGCTATGAAACGCCGAAGCGTCCGGTGGTGCATGTGTTCTTTATCGCCCCGGGCTGCTGCTATACCGGCTACTCGTACAGCAACAACAACTCGCCGTTCTATATGGGCATTCCGCGGCTGAAGTTTCCATCCGACGCCCCGAGCCGCTCCACCCTCAAGCTGGAAGAGGCGTTCCACGTCTTTATTCCGGCAGACGAGTGGGACGAGCGCCTGGCGAACGGCATGTATGCCGTCGACCTTGGCGCCTGCCCGGGCGGCTGGACCTATCAGCTGGTGAAGCGCAACATGTGGGTCTCTTCGGTCGATAACGGTCCGATGGCCCAGAGCCTGATGGATACCGGCCAGGTGACCTGGCTGCGCGAAGACGGTTTCCGCTATCGTCCGAACCGCAACAACATCTCGTGGATGGTCTGCGATATGGTGGAGAAGCCGGCGAAAGTGGCGGCGCTGATGGCGCAGTGGCTGGTCAACGGCTGGTGCCGGGAGACCATCTTCAACCTCAAGCTGCCGATGAAAAAGCGCTATGAAGAGGTGTCGCAGAATCTGGCCTACATTCAGGCCCAGCTGGACGAGCACGGCATTAACGCCCAGATCCAGGCGCGTCAGCTGTATCACGATCGTGAAGAGGTGACCGTTCACGTGCGTCGCCTGTGGGCCGCCGTCGGCGGACGTCGCGACGAGCGTTAATCTCTCACCCTCAGGCCGGAGACGCGTGCTTGTCCTCCGGCCTTCGCCGCATGCTTAAGGCTGCGGCGCATCCGACACAATATGCGTCACGTCATCCAGATGACCAATTCTCGCCTCGCCGGAACGGTTGAACTTACTTTTATCGATCAGCAGCAGCGACTGCGCCGCCCGCTTAAGCAGGATCGATTTGAAGTCGGCATTGAACGCATTGGAGTCCCACAGCGCGCCCTGCGGGTCGATGCCTTCGCAGGAAAAAATAAACAGATCGATCTCCAGCGATTTCAGCTGGGAAATCAGCGCCGGGTTAACGTAGCAGCCATATTTCCGCTGCAGGGTGCCGCCGGAGCAGGTGAGGGCGATCTGGTCGCGTTTGGCCAGCTCCTGGCAGATGGGCTGGCTGTTGGTAAAAACGTGCAGCGGGCGGTCCGGCAGCTGGCGGGCGAGGTACCAGCAGGTGGAGCTGGCATCGAGGGCGATGACCATGCCTTCGTCAATCCAGGCCAGCGCTTCGCGGGCGATGTCGGCTTTATGCGCGTAATGGCTTTTCAGGCGCATGTGGAAAGGGTCGCCGCTGTCCTGGCTGCGCTGGTGGATCACTTTGGCCCGGCCGTGGTTGCGCAGCACTTTGCCCTGCGCCTGCAGCTCGCTGAGATCGCGGCGAATGGTTTCCCTGCTGACGTTGAGCTGTTTTGACAACGTTTCGGTGGTCAGGCTGCTGTGGTTGATCAGGAGATCGACGATCGCCTGCTGGCGGGCCGCTTTCATTTATTCTCACCCCATCATTGATTGAGCGTCTGCATCAGGCAGACGCTCCGGCATGAGATTACGGCGTGACTCCTTTTTTTAAAAGGATATTTCCGTACTTAGCGCACTCTCCTGTGATAACGATCGCAAAGGCTTTTTGCGCCCGCTCGTAGAAGGCAAAGCGGTCAATCCGCACGATGTCCGGGCAGGGGGCCTGCGCCGATAGCGCCTGCCGATAGCGCTGTTCCACCGTCGGGTCGAGGGCATCGCCTTCGACGGCGGCCATCATCACCAGCGGCGGCGCGTAGCTGTCTAACTCGAACAGCGGGATAATCGCCTGCAGCAGGTCGCTGACCCGCAGGCCATCGGCGCGGATCACCTGCGGACCCATGCTGTGCGCCGGGAAGTGGGCATCGGAAAAAATAATTTCATCCCCATGGCCCATTTCGGCCAGCACTTTCAGCAGTTCCGGCGATATCAGCGGGGAAATGGTTTTGAGCATCTCAGGCTTCCTCTGTGAATTCAGGTTCAGTTTGCGGCCAAAAATAGCGGTAGCGGTACGCGACCTGCGCCCTGGCCTGCTCCGGCGAAGAGAACTCGCCCACGCCATACCAGCCAAACATCGCCGCGCCGGCCACCGTGGTTTCGGCATCGTCGAGCACTTTGATCGGTATTCCCAGCCGGTCGGCCTTGATCTGGTTCCACAGCGCGTTGCGGCTGCCGCCGCCGACCAGCAGCAGCTCTTTCGCCCGGAAGCGGCCGATGTTTTCCAGGGTTTGCAGATGCTGCGCCAGCTGGTCGCTTAACCCCTCCAGCGCGGCACGGTAAAAATGGCCGCGGGTGGTGTTGAGCGTGACGCCCTGCCAGCCGGCGTGCTGGCTGGCGAGCAGGTCGCACTGCATCCTGACGCCCTCGGCGCCGGGCGGGATCGCCTGGGCTTCGTCAATCAGGGTTTGCCACGGCGTGTCGGCGATCCACAGCAGCTTACGCACCCATTCGAGCACGCCGGAGGCCAGCCACTGCATCCCCGGGTTATAGCGTCCCGGCTGGCTGTCCAGTTCGCAGGTGGAGCCGCTGTAGTCGCCGAGCAGCGAGGTGTCGACCTGCGCGCTGCGCACCATCAGGATCTCCCAGGTCCCGGAGGAGAGCACCGGCTCATCCTGCCCGGCGCCGGCGCCAAACAGGGCGAACTGGGTGTCGTGCCCGGCCGAGATAACCGGGATCCCGACGGGAAGGCCCAACAGCGCAGCGGCCTTCGGCAGCAGGGCGCCGATCGGCTGGCCCGCTTCAACCAGCCGTGGGAACAGGCGGCGCGGCAGGCCGGTCGCCTGCAGGATCGGCGCGCTGAAATCGCGCTGCCGGAGATCGAGCATTTGGCTGGTGCCCGCCATGGTAAGGTCGGTGGTGAACTCCCCGGTCAGCCGATGGTTGATCAGCGACGAAATGAACAGCCAGGCATGGGCCTGCGCCAGCAGCTGCGGGTGGTTCTCTTTCAGCCAGATCAGCTTATACAGGGTGTTGAACGCAAAGGCACCGACGCCGGCGATTTGCTGCAGCTGGCGCGCGGGCATATACCGGCTGATGGTGTCCATCACCGCCGCGGTGCGCGGGCATTTCCAGCTGATGATCGGATACAGCAGCGCACCCTGCTCATCCACCAGCGCGCCATCGACGCCAAAGGTCGTGACGGCGATGCCGCGTACCGTGCAGGAGGCCAGCGGGTCGTGGATCTGCCGACAGCAATCGGCAAAGCGCTGCATAATGGCCTCCAGCGACCACTGGTGCCAGTCGCTGCGCTCGGCGGCGATGTCGCTGGCGTTTGCCGTGGCGGCGCGGGCGACAATGTTCCCCTGTCGGTCAACGGCCATCGCCCGCACGTTCGTGGCGCCGCAGTCGAGGACCAGGATAACGTCTTGCTTCATAGTGACTCCCGAAACAACATTGCCGAATGGCGCGGCGCTTATCCGGCCTACAAACAGCGCGCGTCTGTAGGCCCGGTAAGCCTGCGCCACCGGCTAAACCCACCAGTTAACGCTTATACAGCGGCCCGTAGTTCTGGCAGGCGCGATAGTCCTGGCCTTCGATGTCCATGCCGTGCGCGGCCCAGGCGGAGGGGCGGTAGATTTTCGCCGCTTCCACGTTGTGCATGCAGACCGGAATGCGCAGCATGGCGGCGAGGGTAATGAAATCCGCGCCGACATGGCCGATGGTCAGCACGCCGTGGTTGGCGCCCCAGTTGGCCA
This sequence comes from Klebsiella sp. 2019SCSN059, assembly GCF_021739525.1. Lineage (NCBI taxonomy): Bacteria > Pseudomonadati > Pseudomonadota > Gammaproteobacteria > Enterobacterales > Enterobacteriaceae > Klebsiella > Klebsiella sp. 2019SCSN059. Next base: position 219,401 of record NZ_JAKKOM010000003.1, read on the forward strand.
TGACCGAGTACACATCGCTGAACGGGCCCTTGCCGGTGAGGCGCGGGGCAAACCAGGTGGTGGGCCAGGTGGAGTTGGTGCGGGCGTCGAGCTGGTCGTGCATCGCTTTGGGCAGCGCCACGCTCCAGCCTTCGGCAATTTGCAGCACCGGTCCCAGACCTTTGATGATGTTCACCCGGGTCATGGTGAACGGCACGCCGCCTTCGGTCAGGAAGCGGGAAGAGAAGCCGCCGCCGCGGAAGTATTCATGGATCGCCGGGCACCATTCGGTGGCCGCGAGGCAGGCATCCGCCTCGTTCTGTTCAATCTCCCAGTGAGGTTTCATCGTCGGGTTGCCCTGCGCGTCGCGCTGCTGGCAGGAGCCGTCCAGCGCCGCGGAGCCGGAGTTAATCAGGTGAATAATGCCGTGCTCCGCCCGGCCGGTGAGCGGCTGCCCGGTGACGCGCTCAACGGCGTCCGGCGACCAGTAGGTGCGCACGTCGGCAAACACCTGGGCGGTGCCGGTGAGCTGGTGGCCCATCAGCATGGCCACGCCGTTGAGGCTGTCGTTTTCGGTGGCGACGACGAACGGCTCGCGCACGCCGTTCCAGTCAAAAGAGCTGTTGAGCAGCGCTTCGGCGGTATCGCCATTGGGGTATTGATCGGTCCAGTGGCGCTGGCCCTGGAAACCGGCGGCGATGGCGTTGTAGCCCAGCGACTCCTCCACCAGCCCTTTTTCCGCGAGCTTCGCGTTGCCCTGCATCATATCGCGGATGCACATCGCCATCAGCAGGCTCTCTTTTAGCACCGCGCGGCTCTGCGTTTCATTGCGCTTATACTGCTCGGCGTTCTGATCTTCGCCGTAGCGGAAATGTTTATCCGCCCACGCCAGCGCCATCTCCAGCTCGGTTTCATCATAGATTTTCTGATCGATTCGCCGGCGCAGCTCCGTCATGTCGACTGCCTGAACCTTCATCCCGAGCCAGGATTCAAAGAAGTTGTGGTCGACGATGGAGCCGGCGATGCCCATTGAGACGCCGCCCAGCGACAGATAGCTTTTCCCTTTCATATTAGCGACGGCCAGGCCGGCGCGAGCGAAGCGCAACAGTTTTTCTTCGACGTCCGCCGGGATGGAGGTGTCATCGGCATCCTGCACGTCATGCCCGTAGATGGAGAACGCCGGGATCCCTTTCTGGCTGTGGGCCGCCAGCGCGGCGGCCAGATAGACCGCCCCCGGACGTTCGGTGCCGTTAAAGCCCCAGATGGCCTTCGGGCGCAGCGGATCCATGTCGATGGTTTCACTGCCGTAGCACCAGCAGGGGGTGACGGTGATGGTGACGCCAACGTTCTGGCTGCTGAATTTCTCTTCACAGGCGGCCGACTCGGCCATGCCGGCGATGCAGGTATCGGCGATCACGCACTCCACCCGGGCGCCGCAGGCATGGCGCAGCTTCTCGCCGATAAGCGCGGCGGTGGCTTTCGCCATGTTCATGGTTTGCGCTTCCAGCGATTCGCGGACCCCCATGCGACGACCATCGATTACCGGGCGGATACCGATCTTCGGTAAGCTGATTTTTTTCATTACAGATCCCTCAGGTTATGCGGATAACAGGTTTAGTTCGTCGCCGCTTGCGAGCGGAAACGGGCAAAAATAAAGATGATGGCGAAGCACAGCGCCGGGACCAGCTCAGCGGTCGGGATATTGCCGGCGGCATCGCTGACAAAGCCCATCACCGGGGTGACGATCCCGCCGCCGATGATGGTCATGACGATAAAGGACGAGCCATATTTGGTGTCCTGGCCCAGCTGCTTAATCCCCAACGAGAAGATGGTCGGGTACTGAATGGACATAAAGGCGCTGCACAGGGTCAGGGCCAGCAGGCCGACGTGGCCGCCGCTGAAGGCGGAGAGCAAACAGAGCAGCATGGCGATAAGCGCATAGACAGCCAGCACGTTATGCGGCGCGAAGCGGCGGATAAGCCAGGTGCCGGTGAAACGGCCAATGAAGAAACAGACCATGGTGCCGGTGAGGTAGTTGGCGGCGAAACCGGCCGTCATGCCCGGGATCTCTTCGACAGCGTAGCGAATCAGATAGCTCCAGCAGGCGGTCTGCGCGCCGACATAGCAGAACTGGGCCAGAACCGCCCAGCGCCAGTGGCGGATGCGCATCAGGCGCGACAGCGAGGCGAGAAAAGTGCTCTGCGCGCTGTCGCCGTGGTCATCGCTTTGCAGTGACGGGAAGCGGGTGCAGACGATCAGCAGGGCGACCAGCAGCACGATGGCCACGATAATCATATAGGGGGTTTGTACCGACAGAACCAGGCTGTGCTTCCAGGCGCCGAGCTGTTCTGGGGTCATGCTATCCAGCACCTCCTGCGGCTGATGCGGGACGTTGGACAAAATAAGGCTCTGACCAAATACCACGGCGATAATGGCGCCAAATGAGTTAAAGGTCTGGGCCAGATTAAGACGGAAGTGACCGCCGCTTTCCGGACCGAGAACGGTGACAAACGGGTTGGCCGCGGTTTCCAGACAGCCAAGCCCGGCGGCGATAATAAATAATCCAATCAGAAATAGGGTGTAATTCATCACTTCCGCGGCAGGCCAGAACAGCGCGGCGCCGCAGGCATATAAAAACAGACCAGTAAGAATGCCTGCTTTATAGCTGAATTTTTTCATCAGCATCCCAGCGGGGATGGGAATAACAAAATAGCCAAAATAAAAAGCCGACTGGATTAATCCGGCCTGAAAGTTAGTCAGCGTAAAGGCCTGTTGAAATTGCGGTAATAAAATATCATTAAGATTATTGGCCACGGCCCACAGAAAAAAGAGGGAGCATAGCAGAGCAAAAGGAATAATATAGCTCTTACTCTGCCCGCTCTCCATGGCGCGGTAACTTTGCGTTGGTATCGTTGTGTTTCCCATAGCGTCCTCATCAGTTCAGAAGCAGTTACAACAGCATTCAGGGCGCAGTCTGGTGCTGCAGCAGACCGCAAAATTAAGTGAGCTCAGGTGACGCGCCGGTGAGTGAAATGAAAGTCACGGCGGAACTCATGGCTTCATTTTCAAATAAAAACCGCCTGTTAATATGATGAGGGTCACACTTAACGCTCTGCGGACCATTTTATGTGATAATTGTCACTTTAATTTTTCAAAATCGCTGACCGTTTGAGAAAATAAATTCACAAAACCACAACGCCAATGACCGATTGAATATATATCGTGGAAAACGGGCAAATGTTACAGGAAAATAAAATGCCCGCTTGATGGAATATTTTTAAGAACGGGCATTTTAAATGGTCGATTAACCAGTCTGATCCCTTTTTTTAGGGCGGAATAATTGACGTGGTTCACAAAATATGGCGATGAAAATTCCCCTGTGATTATTCATGCTGAAGATGGAGATCATTATTCAACCTATCCCACGGTAGCCGACAATAATTGCGTTGCCCTGCCGTTGACGGATGATGAGTCGCCAAAAGAGGAAAACAATGGAAAGAAACAGACTGGCCCGGCAGATTATTGATACCTGCCTGGAAATGACCCGCCTGGGGTTAAATCAGGGGACCGCCGGCAATGTCAGCGTGCGCTATCAGGGGGGGATGCTGATCACGCCCACCGGCATCCCATATGAAAAACTGACGGAAGAGAAGATCGTCTTTATTGATGCCGACGGCCAGCATGAGCAGGGAAAACTGCCCTCCAGCGAATGGCGTTTCCATCAGGCGGCCTACCAGACGCGGCCCGATGCCCAGGCAGTGGTCCACAATCACGCTGTGCATTGTACGGCGGTGTCGATCCTCAACCGGCCCATTCCGGCCATCCACTATATGATCGCCGCGGCGGGCGGGAATTCGATCCCCTGCGCGCCCTATGCCACTTTCGGCACCCGCGAACTGTCTGAGCATGTCGCGGTGGCGCTGAAGCACCGCAAAGCCACGCTGCTGCAGCATCATGGCCTGATCGCCTGCGAGGCCAGCCTGGAGAAAGCGCTCTGGCTGGCGCATGAAGTGGAAGTCCTGGCCCAGCTCTATCTCAGCACGCTGGCGATTACCGACCCGGTACCGGTGCTGGATGACGAGGCGATCGCCATCGTGCTGGAGAAGTTCAAAACCTACGGATTACGCATTGAAGAGTGATGCCGCAACGCTAACAGGAGAGACGCGATGGCAAACCGAATGATCCTCAACGAAACGGCGTGGTTTGGCCGGGGGGCGATAAACGCATTAACCGATGAAGTGCTGCGGCGCGGTTATCGCAAGGCATTGATCGTGACCGACAGCACCCTCGCGCAGTGCGGCGTGGCGGCAAAAGTCACTGACAAACTGGACGCCGCCCGGCTGGCATGGGACATGTTCAGCGACGTGATCCCCAATCCCACCATCGCCGTGGTCCAGCAGGGGCTGCAGGCCTTTCAGCGCAGCGGGGCGGATTACCTGATCGCCATCGGCGGCGGTTCGCCGCAGGATACCTGTAAAGCGATCGGTATTATTCAGCGTAACCCGGCGTTCGCCGATGTCCGCAGCCTGGAGGGGCTGTCGCCCACCCGTCAGCCCAGCGTGCCGATCTTCGCGGTGCCGACCACCGCGGGTACCGCGGCGGAGGTGACGATTAACTATGTCATCACCGATGAAGAACAGCGGCGTAAGTTTGTCTGCGTCGACCCGCACGATATTCCGCAGGTGGCCTTTATCGATGCCGATATGATGGACGCCATGCCGCCGGCGCTGAAGGCGGCGACCGGCGTCGACGCCCTGACGCACGCTATCGAAGGGTACCTCACCCGCGGCGCCTGGGCTTTGACCGATGCGCTGCACCTCAAAGCCATCGAGATCATCGCCGGCGCGCTGCGCGGCTCGGTTGCCGGAGACGCCGGAGCGGGGGAAGCCATGGCGCTCGGCCAGTATGTGGCGGGGATGGGATTTTCCAACGTCGGGCTTGGCCTGGTGCACGGCATGGCGCATCCGCTCGGCGCTTTTTACAACACGCCGCACGGTGTGGCGAATGCCATCCTGCTGCCGCACGTGATGCGCTTTAATGCTGAGGCGACCGGGGAAAAATATCGCGATATCGCCAGGGCGATGGGCGTCAGGGTGGAAGCGTTAAGCCTGACCGCCGCGCGCCTGGCGGCGGTGGAGGCGGTCTGCCAGCTCAACCGCGATGTCGGTATTCCCGGCCATCTGCGCGAGGTGGGCGTCAGGAAAGAGGATATTCCGGCGCTGGCCCAGGCGGCGCTGGCGGATGTGTGTACCGGCGGCAACCCGCGCGAGGCGAGCCTGGCCGATATCGTCGGGTTATATCAGGCGGCCTGGTGAGGGGCTGCCCCGGCCGAAGCAGGCGGTGCCGCCGCGCCGGCGCCGCGCTCGGGTAGGGTCAGCGCGTCAGCCGCAGCTGCTGCAGATTGCCGTCCAGCTGTAGGTCGGTCTGCAGGCGGGCGACTTCCCGGCAGGTGAAGGCCATTTCCTGATGCGTTGCCAGCTTTTTGCGCCACTTTTCCGGGACCTCGGCCAGGCGGGCATACAGCCCCTCCAGGTCCTGGAACTCGTTCAGCAGCTGGGCGGCGCTTTTGGGGCCAATGCCCGCTACGCCCGGCACCTTCGAGCTGCTGATCCCCGCCAGCCCCCAGTAATCCGCCAGCTGCTCCGGGGTGACGCCGAACTCGCTGGCGATGAAGGGGGCGTCCAGCCAGCGCTTCTGAAAGTAGTCGCGGATGCGGATGGTGGGCGACAGCAGCTGGCAGTAGCCTTTGTCAGTGGAGACAATGGTGGCCTGATGGCCCGCCTGGGCCACCTTCACCGCCAGGGTGGCGGCGAGGTCGTCCGCTTCGCTGCCCGGCGAGGCCCAGCAGCGGATCCCCCGCTGCTCGAAGGCGGCCCGCAGCGCCGGCATCTCGGCGACCAGGGTCTCCGGCATCGGCGCGCGGCCGGCTTTGTACTCCGGCAGGCGCTGGTGGCGCCAGCCGTGGGCGCGATCCTCATCATCAAACACCGCCACCGCGTGGGTGGGCTGACTATGGACGATCAGCTGCTCCAGCGCATGCAGGCAGGTATCGACGCAGGGCGAGCCCTGTACCGCGTGGATGCGGCGGATCAGATTTAACGCGTCGACGATTAACAGATGAACAGCCACAGATACCCCCTTATTCTCAGCGCCTTTAGGGTAACATCGGTGGTGATTCGAGGCCATTGGTAGAGCGAGGATCGGGAATCACACTCGCAAATCAGGCAGGATTCCGGTCAAAAGCAGGCCCGCCGCGGCGACGCGCGGCGGGCCAGCAGGTTAATCGCAGGCGACAATCTTCATCGCCAGCCCCCCGCGAGAGGTTTCCCGGTACTTGGCGTTCATGTCTTTGCCGGTTTCGTACATGGTCTCAATGACTTTATCGAGGCAGACGCGCGGCTCGCTGGTCCGGCGCAGCGCCATTCGCGCGGCGTTGACCGCTTTCACGGCGGCGATAGCGTTGCGTTCGATGCACGGCACCTGCACCTGGCCGGCGACAGGGTCGCAGGTCAGACCGAGGTTGTGCTCCATGGCGATCTCTGCCGCGATGCACACCTGGCCCGGGCTGCCGCCCAGCAGTTCAGCCAGACCGGCCGCCGCCATCGAGCAGGCGACGCCCACTTCACCCTGGCAGCCCACTTCGGCGCCGGAGATCGAGGCGTTCATCTTATAGAGCGAACCAATCGCGCTGGCCACCAGCATATAGCGCGCCAGGGAGTTGCTGTTCACCTTGCGGATAAACTTGTCGTAATAGGCCAGCACTGCCGGCACGATACCGCAGGCGCCGTTGGTCGGCGCCGTCACCACCCGGCCGCCGGCGGCGTTCTCTTCGTTCACCGCGAGGGCGAACATATTGATCCAGTCGACCACCGCCATCGGGTCGCTGTTGGTGGTGTCCTGGCTCACCAGCATGCGGCGCAGCGCGGCAGCCCGGCGCGGAACGCGCAGTTTGCCCGGCAGGACGCCTTCGGTGGTGATGCCGCGCTCAATACCGGCGCTCATCACTTCCCACACCGCGGCGAAGTGTTGCTCCAGCGCCTCTTTACTGTGCAGCGCCAGTTCGTTCTGCATCATCAGGCCGGAGAGCGACAGCCCGGTTTCGCGGCAGTGACGCTGCAGGTCGGCGGCGTTTTTATAAGGATAAGGAACGGCCACCGGCGCGTCGGTGGTCTGGCCGAAGTGCGCTTCATCGACGATAAAGCCGCCGCCGATGGAGTAGTACGTCTGGCTGTAGAGCGCCTGGTCGCCGGCCAGGGCGGTGATGCGCATGCCGTTCTCATGCAGCGACAGGTTGTCGGCATGGAAATTCATGCACTGATCGACCGGGAAGTCCACTTCGTGCTGGCCGTTGGCCAGCATCAGGCGACCATGGGTGTTAACGTCCTGAATAAAGCCAGGGATAGCGTCGATGTCGACGGTGTCCGGCAGGTTGCCGGCGAGCCCCATGATAATCGCGATATCGGTATGGTGGCCTTTACCGGTCAGGGAGAGGGAGCCGTAGACATCGACGACCACTTTGGTCACCTCGGCCAGCAGGCCGCGCGCGATCAGGTCGTCAGTGAATTGTTTGCCCGCTTTCATCGGTCCAACGGTATGGGAGCTGGAAGGGCCAATGCCGATTTTAAAGATATCGAATACGCTGATCATATGTATTCCCGTGCTGTCGGAAAGCGCGCCGCCGTTCAGCGGCGCGGGGGGAGGTGTTGACTGAATTAGCTGAACAGCGAGTAGAAGATCGCGGAGATGGCAATCAGACCCATAATTACCACGAAGACGTTGCTGACGTGGCCGCTGTATTTACGCATCGCCGGCACTTTCTGAATCGCGTACATCGGCATCAGGAACAGGATCATCGCGATAATCGGGCCGCCAAGGGTCTCGATCATGCCGAGGATGCTCGGGTTCAACGTCGCGACAATCCAGGTGGTCACCAGCATGAACAGCGCGGTCAGCTTGTTCAGTTTGTTGATTTCGATAGATTTGCCTTTACCGCGCAGGGACTTAATCACCATGCCGTTAAAGCCTTCGCGGGCGCCCAGGTAGTGGCCGAGGAAGGATTTGGTGATGGCGATCATCGCGATGATCGGCGCCATCCAGGCAATGATTGGCGCGTTAAAGTGGTTCGCCAGGTAAGACAGAATCGAGATGTTCTGCTCTTTCGCCGCCGCCAGGTCTGCCGGAGAGAGGCTCAGGACGCAGCTGAAGACGAAGAACATCACGGTCAGCACCATCATGATATGAGCGCGAGCCAGGATGCTGGAGCATTTTTTCTCGGCGCCTTCGCCGTACTCTTCACGCTTGGCAACCGCGAAGGAGGAGATGATCGGCGAGTGGTTGAAAGAGAAGACCATGACCGGGATCGCCAGCCACAGGGTCATCAGCAGGCCGTTGCCGGTGACGGAGGCGCCGCTCAGGGAGAGGGTCTCCAGCGCCGCGCCGTTCCACTGCGGGATCAGGTACAGCGCCAGAATCATCAGGGCGATAACGAACGGAAACACCAGAATGCTCATCGCTTTCACGATCATCTGCTCGCCGAAACGCACGATGGTCATCATGCCGACGATCAGGATCAGCGACAGAATCGCGCGCGGCGGCGGCGTCATGTGCAGCTGGTGCGCCATGAAGCTTTCGACGGTATTGGTGATCGCCACGCTGTAGACCAACAGGATTGGGTAGATAGCGAAGAAGTAGAGCAGGGTAATCAGCTTACCTGCGCCTACGCCGAAGTGTTCTTCAACCACTTCAGTGATGTCTTCGCCCGGGTTTTTGCCGGAGAGCACGAAGCGCGTCATACCGCGGTGGGCGAAGAAGGTCATCGGGAAGGCCAGAATCGCCATGATAATCAGGGGGATCATGCCGCCGACGCCGGCGTTGATCGGCAGGAACAAGACGCCCGCGCCGATCGCTGTACCGTACAGGCCCAGCATCCACATGGTGTCGGTTTTACGCCATCCGCTGCGGGTTTCGCCCGAAACGATGGTGCTGGTTTGAGTGGTTTCCATCTGTATCTCCTGGAGGAATCAACAAAATCTAATGAACAAATACAATTGCGTAACACGAAATTCGTTTAATTACGGTTTTTTTAGAAATTTTCTCCGTAATAATTGGGCCGGAAAGATACATTTATATGGTTTATGCATCAGTGATCGCGATCTCAAATGCAATAATCCACTTTCAATGTGCGTATTTTTAGTCCAACAGCCTGTTTCTGGTGATCAGCCAGCGATTTGTGGCGCGCAGGCTACCATTTGCAGCATATGAGATAAAAGCTGGGTGGCGTAATAACGAGGGATTTACTGTAAAAAAGAGAAGTGGTCGACGTTTTTGCGCTTAAAACCATTTTTTGCAGTGATAATTGTCGCAGTTTTTACCAACGCAAACGATTGGCTATGTAAAAATAATTTAGCTGTTTGATGAGTAACCGAAAGTTTTTTAGCGCGTTTTGGAAGTCAGAGAAAGCGTGCCCGCCGGGGCAACAGGCGCTGCCCCGGCGGGACGGAAATCAGGCGATGATTTCGTAGCAGGGAATATAGGCGGTGCCGCCCGGGAGCTTCATGCGGTGCTGGGCGACGAAGCCCTGCAGCAGATCGTCCATGCGGCGCATCATCTCCGGGTCGCCGTGCAGCTTATAAGGACCGTAATGCTCGATGGCCTGGATGCCCACCTCTTTGACGTTACCCGCGACAATGCCGGAGAAGGCGCGGCGCAGGTCGGCGGCCAGCACTTCCACCGGCTGGTCCGGGGAGAGTTTGAGGTTGGCCATGTTTTCATGGGTCGGATCAAACGGCATCTGCAGGTCCGGCGAGATACGAATCGACCAGTTGAAGCTGTAGGCGTCGTCGGTCTCGCGACGGCTCTCTTTCACCAGCGGCATCGCTTTTTTCATCTGCCGCGCCACTTCCGCCGGGTCGTCGATGATGATCCGGTAGTGGCGACGGGCGGATTCGCCCAGAGTATGGGTGATAAATTCGTCCAGCACGCGGAAGTAGTCAGCGCTCTCTTTCGGTCCGGTGAGGATCAGCGGCAGCACCTGCGCTTTGTTATCCGGATGCATCAGAATACCCAGCAGGTAAAGCAGCTCTTCGGCGGTGCCGACGCCGCCCGGGAAGATGATGATCCCGTGGGCGATGCGCACGAAGGCCTCCAGACGCTTTTCGATGTCCGGCATGATGATCAGTTCATTGACCAGCGGGTTTGGCGGTTCCGCAGCGATAATGGACGGTTCGGTCATGCCGATAAAGCGGCTGTCTTTGTAGCGCTGCTGCGCGTGGCCGACGGCGGCGCCTTTCATCGGCGCTTCCATTGCGCCAGGCCCGCAGCCGGTGCAGATGTTGAGTTCCCGCAGTCCCAGCTGCGTACCGACGCGGCGGGCGTAGAGGTATTCGTTTTCGTTGATCGAGTGGCCGCCCCAACAGACGATCATGTTCGGCGCTTCGCCGACGTGCAGCGCGCGGGCGTTGCGCAGGATCGAGAACACCAGGTTGGTGATATGGACCGAACTTTCGAGATCGAGGTTCGGGAAGCGAACGGTATTGTGGATCTGGCCGTACACGAACAGGATATCGCGCAGCACGGCAAACAGGTTGGCCTGCAGGGAACGAATAATGCGCCCGTCAACGAAGGCCTCTTCCGGCGGGTTGATCAGTTCCAGCTTCACGCCGCGTTCGCGACGCAGCACGTTAATATCGAAATTTTCAAAACGGGACAGAAGCTCCTTGCTGTTATCGGTCAGGCTCCCCGAGTTGAGCACAGCAAGCGAGCAGTTGCGAAAGAGTTGATACAGATCGCTGCTGGCGGTGCGCTTAAGCATATCCACTTCCAGCTGCGACAGCATATCCATTGAACCAAGCGGGCTAACATGTGTAATCAAGTGAACTCCTTACAGGACGCTTATGGTCTTCCTGTGATTACAATAGCCCTGCGAGCGGCGTTTCCACAACCTTGCGCGCGTCTAAACGCACGCAAATTGTGAAAATGTTTATTATTGTCGGGCGAGGCGGCCGGTGGCAGGGGAAAAGTCGCCGTTACTGCGCCAGGGGTTAATATCCAGACCGCCGCGTCGCGTATAGCGGGCGTAAACGGAAAGCGATTCCGGCTGGCAGAAACGGAGAATATCGTTAAAGATGCGCTCGACGCACTGCTCATGGAATTCGTTATGGTGGCGGAACGAGACCAGATAGCGCAGGAGCTGCTCGCGGTCGATCTTCGCCCCACGATACTGGATCTGCACCGAGCCCCAGTCCGGCTGGTGGGTGATCAGGCAGTTGGACTTCAGCAGATGGCTGACCAGCGTCTCTTCCACGATTTTGCCGCTGGCGGCGCCCTGCAGGTAGTCGGCGCTGAACTGATAGTTATCGATCTCGATATCCTGATCGTCGATGCAGGCGCCGTGGAGGTGAGCAATCGGCTGGCCTTCCAGTTCATCCAGCCGATACAGCGAGACCTTGACCTCGCCCTGGGCGCAGGCGCTCAGATCGCGGGTCAGCGTCTCTTCCACCTCCTGCCAGCTGGCGAAACGCGTCTGGTTAAAGCTGTTGAGATAAAGCTTAAAGCTTTTTGACTCCACCAGATTGACGCTGGTGTCGGGCAGTTCGACGTGGCCGACGGCCACCTGCGGCAGGCCTTTGCCGTTCAGCCAGGAGAGTTCGTACAGCGTCCAGATATCGGCGCCGTGAAACGGCAGGTTGTCGGCATGCAGGCCAAGCGGGTCGCGATTAAGGCTGCGCGGAACGCCCTGCAGCAGCGAGGCGTCATAGGTATCGCGGTAATCGGTTGATTTACCGAGCGTCAGGCCGGCCAGCGCCTGATGATTATCGTAAGAAGACATGTTTCACCATAGTAAAGCGGGTACACTATGACCCCAGTGTATCCTGTCTAACGTGAAGAGAGAAACCGGTGGACCATCAGACCGCAGAAGCGCTGCATGCTTTTACCCAACGTTATTGCGCCGCCTGGCAGCAGCAGCGCCACAGCCTGCCGCGCAGTGAAGAGCTTTATGGCGTCCCGTCGCCTTGCGTCGTCGACACCCAGGGCGAGGCCGTGTTCTGGCAGCCGCAGCCGTTTTCGCTGGCGCAAAATATCAGCGCGGTTGAACGCGCCCTGGATATTGTGGTACAACAGCCGCTTCATTCTTATTATACCACTCAGTTTGCCGGCGATATGACCGGCCGGTTTGCCGGCGAAACGCTAACGCTGCTGCAGACCTGGAGTGAAGAGGATTTCCAGCGGGTGCAGGAAAACCTCATCGGGCATCTGGTGGTGCAGAAGCGGCTGAAGCTGGCGCCGACGCTGTTTATCGCCACCCTCGAGAGTGAACTGGATGTCATTTCCGTCTGTAATCTTAGCGGTGAAGTCGTCAAAGAGACCCTCGGCACCGCCAAACGCATCACCCTTTCCCCCTCGCTTGCGGGTTTCCTCAACCAGCTTGAGCCGGTTCTGTAATCCAGTCTGCCTGGTCATTTGTGAGAGATCTCTTACAAAACCTGTAAGAGATCATCATCATTTAAGGCAAATTTAATCCAATCTTTTTTTATTAACTTATTGGTATTAAATTGGATTTTTATTTTTTCGTCCTTTTGAGTGGGGACTAATCTTAAGAGATTGTCTCAAGAAGGGTTGTAAGAAGAGGCAGAATCAGTGATCCTATGTCTGTCGACAGGAAGTCGCGAAATGAAGCGAACATCAGGATGATGGCGCTTCTGCAGGACCCGCCAGGATGGCGTTGCAAGGACAGGCTTCAGGATGAAGCAAGGATAACGCAGGATCGCGTAATGGACACCTCCAGGATGGAGAATGAGAGCCGCTCAGGATGAACGGTGGATCTGGAAGATCGGGACAAACTTAAGGATAAGTCATTTCGCATCGGGGTGGTGTGAAAGCAGGATGCACGAGTTTATGGATGAACATGGTCAGGAGACCTCAGGAAAAGTTTTCAAGGACGAGCAGGGAGCACCAATGTAGCGGGAATGCTGCAAAACGAACCGGGAGCACTGTTTATACAGTGCTCCCTTTTTTTATTTCTCCTGCGGATTTGCTATCCTGCGCCCGGTTTTTAACTCATCGAGGTTTCCCCCATGACTCTTGACGATAGCGTGCGCGATCGCCTGCGCGCCATTGAAGCCCTGCTGCGCGAAACAGAGCACTGGCAGGAGACGGCGCCGGACAGCAGCGCCTTCGCCAGCGATAAGCCGTTTTGCCTGGATACCCTGGAGCCGCTGGAGTGGCTGCAGTGGGTCCTGATCCCGCGTATGTATCAGCTGCTGGAGAGCGGCCAGCCGCTGCCGCAAAATTTCGCCGTTACGCCGTATTACGAAATGGCGCTGGATCAAGCCCACCCGGTTCGCGAATCCATGCTGGCGGAGCTGCTGCTGCTGGACGCGCTGTTTGCCGGTGAGCAGGCCTGATGCTGGAGATAATCTACCAGGACGACTGGCTGGTGGCGGTCAACAAACCGTCGGGCTGGCTGGTGCATCGCAGCTGGCTCGATCGCGATGAGAAAGTGGTGGTGATGCAGACCGTGCGCGACCAGATCGGCCAGCACGTTTTTACCGCCCATCGCCTCGACCGGCCCACCTCCGGCGTCCTGCTCATGGGACTGTCAAGCGAGGCGGGGCGGCTGCTGGCGCAGCAGTTCGAGCAGCATCAGATCCAGAAGCGCTACCATGCGATCGTCCGCGGCTGGCTGATGGAAGAGGCGCTGCTCGATTATCCGCTGGTGGAAGAGCTGGATAAAATCGCCGATAAGTTCGCCCGCGAAGACAAAGGGCCGCAGCCGGCGGTGACCCATTACCGTGGTCTGGCGACGGTGGAGATGCCGGTGGCGACCGGGCGTTATCCCACCACCCGCTACGGGCTGGTGGAACTGGAGCCGAAAACCGGCCGCAAGCACCAGCTGCGCCGCCATCTGGCCCACCTCCGTCATCCGATCCTCGGCGACAGCAAGCACGGCGATCTGCGGCAAAACCGCAGCGCCGCGGAGCATTTCGGCTGTCACCGCCTGATGCTGCACGCCAGCAAACTGTCGTTAACCCATCCCTTTACCGGTGAGCCGCTGACCCTGCGCGCCGGTTTTGACGACGTCTGGATGCGTGCGCTGTCGCAGTTTGGCTGGCGCGGGCTTCTCCCGCTAAATGAAAGGGTTGAGTTTGCCGACGACTGCGGTCAGGATGAAGAGAATAAGGTCAATCCAGGGAGATAATAGCATGGCGGAAGTCGGAATTTTTGTCGGCACCATGTACGGCAACTCGCTGCTGGTCGCGGAAGAAGCGGAAGCGATCCTCAGCGGACTGGGACACAAGGCTACCGTGTATGAGGATCCGCAGGTCAACGACTGGGAATCCTACACGGGTAAGTATGTGCTGGTGGTCACCTCCACCACCGGGCAGGGCGATCTGCCGGACAGCATCGTCCCGCTGTATGAGGGCATTAAAGATATGTATCAGCCTCACCTGCGCTACGGCATTATCGCGCTGGGCGACAGCACCTACGCCAACTTTTGCGGCGGAGGCCTGAAGTTCGATCAACTGCTGCAGGAGCAGGGCGCGAAGCGCATCGGCGAAATGCTGAAGATTGACGCCAGCGAAGATCCGGAGCCGGAGAGCGTCTCTAATCCATGGGTTGAGCAGTGGGCTACCCTGCTGGAATAAAAGCGCTGCCCTCTCCCTACGCAGAGGGCGCCCTTTCAAGATGTCGCGGCCAGATACGCGGACAGCAAAAGTGTATCCCTTTCCGGACGGCACGCCTTCAGGCAAATGCACAATATCCTTAGCAATATCATGGGTTAAGCCAGCCGGTTTCACCGGGTCAAGAGAGGTATTTCACACTCCGGCTCTTATTGCTGCGCTTTTGACCACCCGCGGCGCTGGTTTTTCATTTCCGTGAACTTCCCCCCACTCTTTCAGGCATACGCCATAAACCACCTGCAATAGCGGCGTAAAAGCTGTGTAGATGCACGGTGAGCCGCGGTGTGCCTCTTCATATACTGCTCCAGCCAGTGATAAATGCAGTGCCAGATATAACGACAACTATCAAAACACGACCACGTCATTCTGATTACCCTACAGGTTGTGCTGTTCAGAATGAACGTAGCTAAACGCTATGATTCAGGAGTACAACAATGAGTTCATTAAGTCAGGCGGCGACGGCGGCTGAAAAGCGCACCAACGCCCGCTACTGGATAGTGGTGATGCTGTTTATCGTCACCTCTTTTAACTATGGCGACCGGGCGACGCTGTCGATCGCCGGTTCGGAAATGGCCAAAGATATCGGCCTTGATCCGGTGGGAATGGGGTATGTCTTCTCCGCGTTCTCATGGGCTTATGTCATCGGCCAGATCCCGGGCGGCTGGCTGCTCGACCGCTTCGGTTCGAAGCGCGTCTATTTCTGGTCGATCTTCATCTGGTCGATGTTTACCCTGCTGCAGGGCTTCGTCGACATCTTCAGCGGCTTTGGCATTATCGTCGCGCTGTTTACCCTGCGCTTCCTCGTTGGCCTGGCCGAATCGCCGTCATTCCCGGGTAACAGCCGTATCGTGGCCGCTTGGTTCCCGGCGCAGGAGCGCGGCACGGCGGTGGCGATCTTTAACTCCGCCCAGTACTTTGCCACCGTTATCTTCGCGCCGATCATGGGCTGGCTGACGCATGAGGTGGGCTGGTCGCACGTCTTCTTCTTTATGGGCGGCCTGGGGATTGTGATTAGCTTTGTCTGGCTGAAAGTGATCCACGATCCGAACAACCATCCGGGGGTAAACAAGAAGGAACTGGAATATATCGCCGAAGGCGGCGCCCTGATCAACATGGATCAAAAGAGCAGCGCGCAGAAGGTGCCGTTCAGCGTCAAAATGGGGCAGATCAAGCAGCTGATCGGATCGCGGATGATGATCGGCATCTATATCGGTCAGTACTGCATTAACGCCCTGACCTACTTCTTTATCACCTGGTTCCCGGTTTACCTGGTGCAGGCGCGCGGCATGTCGATCCTTAAAGCGGGGTTTGTCGCCTCCATTCCGGCGGTGTGCGGCTTCGTCGGCGGGGTGCTGGGCGGGGTGATCTCTGACTGGTTAATGCGCCGCACCGGCTCGCTGAACATTGCCCGCAAAACGCCGATTGTGCTGGGGATGCTGCTCTCCATGACCATGCTGATGTGTAACTATGTCAACGTGGAGTGGATGGTGATTGGCTTTATGGCGATGGCCTTCTTCGGCAAAGGGATCGGCGCGCTTGGCTGGGCGGTGATGGCGGATACCGCGCCGAAAGAGATTAGCGGTCTTTCCGGCGGTCTGTTCAACATGTTTGGCAATATCTCCGGTATCGTCACCCCGATCGCTATCGGCTATATCGTCGGCACCACCGGCTCGTTCAACGGGGCGCTGGTTTACGTCGGCATTCATGCCCTGGTGGCGGTACTGAGCTACCTGGTGCTGGTGGGCGACATCAAACGTATTGAACTGAAACCTGTCGCGGGGCGTTAATCATGACTACCCAATCCAGCCCGATTATTACAGAGATGAAGGTCATTCCGGTGGCCGGGCACGACAGCATGCTGCTGAACATCGGCGGGGCGCACAACGCCTGGTTTACCCGCAATATCGTGGTATTGACCGATAACGCCGGCAACACCGGCGTGGGAGAAGCCCCTGGCGGAGAGGTCATCTACCAGACGCTGCTGGCGGCGATCCCGCAGGTGGTAGGTCAGGAGGTCGCCCGTCTCAATCGCGTGGTGCAGCAGGTGCACAAAGGCAATCAGGCGGCGGATTTCGACACCTTTGGCAAAGGGGCGTGGACCTTCGAACTGAAAGTCAACGCGGTAGCGGCGCTGGAGGCCGCGCTGCTCGACCTGCTCGGCAAGGTGCTCAATGTGCCGGTCTGCGAGCTGCTGGGCCCGGGTAAGCAGCGTGATGCCGTCACCGTGCTGGGCTACCTGTTCTATATCGGCGATCGGCAGAAAACCGACCTGGGTTATCTGGACCATACGCCGGGCGATCACGAATGGTATCGCCTGCGCCACCAGCAGGCGCTGAGCAGCGAAGCGGTGGTGCGCATGGCGGAAGCCGCTCAGGATCGCTACGGTTTCAAAGACTTTAAGCTGAAGGGCGGCGTGCTGCCCGGCGAGCAGGAAATTGACACCGCCCGGGCGCTGAAAAAGCGCTTTCCGGACGCGCGCATCACCGTCGATCCTAACGGCGCCTGGCTGCTGGATGAGGCGATCGCCCTGTGCAAAGGGCTGCAGGATGTTCTGACCTACGCCGAAGATCCGTGCGGCGCCGAGCAGGGCTTCTCCGGCCGGGAGGTGATGGCCGAGTTTCGCCGCGCCACCGGGCTGCCGGTCGCCACCAATATGATCGCCACCAACTGGCGCGAGATGGGTCATGCGGTGATGCTCAACGCCGTCGATATTCCGCTGGCGGACCCGCACTTCTGGACGCTCTCCGGCGCGGTACGAGTGGCGCAGCTGTGCGACGACTGGGGGCTTACCTGGGGCTGCCATTCCAACAACCATTTTGATATTTCCCTGGCGATGTTTACCCACGTCGGCGCCGCCGCGCCGGGTCATCCCACCGCCATCGACACCCACTGGATCTGGCAGGAAGGCGACGCGCGCCTGACCAAAAATCCGCTGCAGATTATTAACGGCAAGATTGCCGTGCCAGACGCGCCGGGACTCGGCGTGGAACTTGACTGGGAGCAGGTGCGCAGAGCCCATGAGGCCTATAAAGCGCTGCCGGGCGGCGCGCGCAACGACGCGGGCCCGATGCAGTACCTGATCCCCGGCTGGACATTCGACCGCAAACGTCCTGTTTTCGGCCGCCACTAATTACAAAAGGATGATGCTATGACGACTTTCTCTTCCACGCCCGTTGTCACCACCATGCAGGTGATCCCGGTTGCCGGCCATGACAGTATGCTGATGAATCTGAGCGGGGCCCACGCCCCGTACTTCACCCGCAATATCGTGATTATTAAAGATAACGCCGGCCATACCGGCGTCGGTGAAATTCCGGGAGGCGAAAAAATTCGCCAGACTCTGGAGGATGCCATTCCGCTGGTGGTGGGCAAAACGCTGGGTGAGTATAAAAACGTGCTCGGCGCGGTGCGCAATCAGTTCGCCGACCGTGACGCCGGCGGCCGCGGCCTGCAGACCTTTGACCTGCGCACCACCATCCACGTGGTGACCGGGATCGAAGCGGCGCTGCTGGACCTGCTGGGCCAGCACCTTGGGGTCAACGTCGCCTCGCTGCTCGGCGATGGGCAACAGCGCAGCGAAGTTGAAATGCTGGGCTATCTGTTCTTTATCGGTAACCGCCACGCCACGCCGCTGGCCTATCAGAGCCAGCCGGATGAACAGTGCGAGTGGTATCGCCTGCGCCATGAAGAGGCAATGACGCCGGATGCGGTGGTCCGCCTCGCGGAAGCGGCCTATGAAAAATATGGTTTCAACGACTTTAAGCTGAAGGGCGGCGTACTGGCCGGTTTTGAAGAAGCCGAAGCGATCAGTGCCCTGGCGAAGCGCTTCCCGAATGCCCGCGTGACCCTCGATCCGAACGGCGCCTGGCTGCTTGAAGAAGCCATTCAGATTGGCAAGCAGCTGAAGGGCGTGCTGGCCTATGCTGAGGATCCGTGCGGCGCTGAGCAGGGCTTCTCCGGCCGCGAAGTGATGGCGGAGTTCCGTCGCGCGACGGGCCTGCCGACCGCCACCAATATGATCGCCACCGACTGGCGGCAGATGGGCCATACGCTCTCCCTGCAGTCGGTGGATATCCCGCTGGCGGACCCGCACTTCTGGACCATGCAGGGGTCGGTTCGCGTGGCGCAGATGTGTCATGAGTTCGGCCTGACCTGGGGTTCGCACTCCAATAACCACTTCGACGTGTCGCTGGCGATGTTCACCCACGTCGCGGCTGCGGCGCCGGGCAAGATCACCGCTATCGATACCCACTGGATCTGGCAGGAGGGCAACCAGCGTCTGACCAAACAACCGTTTGAAATTAAAGGCGGAATGGTGCAGGTGCCGAGCACGCCGGGTCTGGGGGTTGAGCTGGATATGGACCGCGTAATGCAGGCAAATGAGCTATATAAGAAACATGGCCTTGGCGCCCGCGACGATGCGATGGCGATGCAGTACCTGATCCCAGGCTGGACCTTTGACAACAAGCGTCCATGCATGGTGCGCTAAAAGGCCGCTGGCCTCTGCGGGGGCCGGCATTGCGCGATAGCGACAGGGGTTAGCTCAAAGTAAGGACTGCAGATGAAAATAGTGATCGCACCGGATTCCTGGAAGGAGAGCCTGACCGCGCTGGAAGTAGCCAGTGCGATAGAGCAAGGCTTTCGCGAGATTTATCCTGACGCGGAATATGTCAGGCTGCCGGTTGCCGACGGTGGGGAAGGGACGGTGGAAGCCATGGTGGCGGCGACCGGCGGGCATCAGGTGCCGCTGACGGTGACCGGGCCGCTGGGGGAGCCGGTAGAGGCATTTTATGGGCTGTCCGGCGATCGCCAGTGCGCCTTTATCGAAATGGCGGCGGCCAGCGGGCTGGAAAGCGTTCCCCCGGCGCAGCGTAACCCGCTGCTGACCACCTCCTGGGGCACCGGGGAGCTGATTCGCCATGCGCTGGACGCTGGCGTGCGGCAGATCATTATTGGCATTGGCGGCAGCGCGACCAATGACGGCGGCGCCGGCATGGCGCAGGCGCTGGGGGCGAAATTGCTGACCGCCGACGGTCAGCAAATCGCGCCAGGGGGCGGCGCGCTGGAGACGCTGGCGCGCATCGATCTTAGCGAGCTTGATCCACGGCTGGCAGACTGTCGGATTGACGTGGCCTGCGATGTCACCAACCCATTGACCGGCCCGCAGGGCGCCAGCGCGGTATTCGGCCCGCAAAAAGGGGCGACGGCGCAGATGATCGACCGGCTTGACAGCGGCCTGCGGCACTATGCCCGGATCATCGCCCGTGATTTAGATTGCGACGTGCTGAGCCTGGAAGGCGGCGGCGCGGCGGGCGGGATGGGCGCGGCGCTGTATGCGTTTTGTGGCGCTCAACTGCGCCCGGGCATTGAGATTGTCACCGATGCGCTGCAGCTGGCGGAGCGGGTGGCGGATGCTGATTTAGTGATCACCGGCGAAGGACGTATCGACAGTCAGACTATCCACGGCAAGGTGCCGGTGGGAGTGGCCCGGGTGGCGAAGCGATTTAACGTACCGGTGATCGGGATTGCCGGCAGCCTTACCGCCGATGTCGGCGTCGTGCATCAGCACGGGCTGGATGCGGTATTCAGCGTGTTGTACACCATCTGCACGCTGGATGAAGCGCTGGCCAATGCCGCCGCCAACCTGCGGATGACGGCGCGAAACGTCGCCGCGGTTTTGCAGATGGGCGGTAAGCTGTAATGGAGGTGTCCCGGCTGGCGCGGCCTCCCGGGAATGTCTAAGCGATGTTGAAGTCGCCAGCACCGGCAGTTTCCGCAGCGCAAGCGGGTAAATTAACGGCAGGCTGCACGGACCGTAGGCCGGGCAAGGCGTCGCCGCCGCCCGGCATAAAAGCGGCTCCGTGCCCGCTCTCCTTGCCCGGCGGCGCGATGCCTGGCGAGCCGGGTGCAGGAACCGTAGGCCGGGCAAGGCGTCGCCGCCGCCCGGCATAAAAGCGGCTCCGTGTCCGCTCTCCTTGCCCGGCGGCGCGATGCCTGGCGAGCCGGGTGCAGGCCGGGAAGCCCTGTGGTTTTAGCCCCCCATCCGGCAGGCTTCGCGCGCCACGTTATCCATCTCATCCAACAGCTCAAGCAGCTCCGGCTCCAGATCCTCGGCGGCGGTGCCTGCGCGCAGCTGGCTCTCCAGAGTGTGGCAGAGCTTTTTCAGCCGCGGCACGCCGCTGTAGCTGCAGCTGCCGTGCAGTTTGTGGATCAGATCCACCAGCCCTTCCGGCTGCTCGCCGACCAGTTGCTCTTCCACTTTGTTACGCACCTCCGGCATAAAAGCGATCAGCATCTGCAGCATCTCCCTCGCCAGGTCCGGCTTCATCGCCGCCTGACGCAGCGCCAGCTGCCAGTCGAGCGTCTGGTTATGGTCGATGACTGGCTCTGCGGGCGGTGTCGCCGCCGGGGCGATGCTGTGTACTCCAGGCTGATAGCGCAGCAGCAGGGCGTGCAGTTTCTCTTCTTCGATCGGCTTCGCCAGATAGTCGTTCATGCCGGCGCTCAGTAGCTTCTCGCGCTGGCCCTCCAGGGCGTGCGCGGTGACGGCGATAACCGGCGTTTGCTGGTGATGCGGCAAATGATGGATAAGCTCACAGGCGCGGATGCCGTCCATATCCGGCATCTGAATATCCATCAGGATCAGATCCATCTGCAGTTGCTTGGCCTTGTCCACCGCCTGCTGCCCGCTGTCGCAGAGGATCACCTGCTGCACAAGGTCATCCAGCAGGGCGCCAATGAGCTTCAGGTTTGCCGGGTTGTCGTCGACGGCCATCACGGTCATCGGCAGCTTATGGCTGTCGGCGTGGGTCAACGGCGCGGAGGCCGTCGCATGATGGGTGGCCACCAGCGCCGGCAGCAGACGGGTGGTGGTGAGCGGTTTCAACAGGCAGGCGGCGATGCCATCGCGCTTCAGGGCTTCGGCGCTGACCTGGGCATGACATGGCAGAGCCAGCAGTACGTTGTCTGACATCGCACAGGCTTTGGCTAATTTTTCCCGGTGCGGCGACAAATCGCGCATTGAGACCGGAATACCGACCAGCAGAATGTCGTACTGGGCTTCCGCCAGCGCAGAGAAGGTGGGGCTGTAAATCACCTCCAGCGGCGTGGCGGCCAGCATCTCCAGCGTGCACTGCGCCGCCGTCGCGTTGGCTTCCACATAGGCCAGACGCTTGCCCGCCAGCCCGTCGGTATTCAGCGTATCCGGGATGGCGTTCGGGTTGAGATCGAGGCTGATATGGAACCAGAAGGTGGAGCCGCGGTTTGGCTGACTGTGGAACGAGATATCGCCGCCCATCTCCTTAACCAGACGCTGGGTGATCACCAGCCCGAGCCCGGTGCCGCCGTGGCGGCGTGAAATACTGGCATCGGCCTGACGGAAGGCCTGGAACAGCCGGGACTGGTCGCGCTCGGGGATGCCGATGCCGGTATCGTGGATCTGAATTTCGATCTGCACCCGCGAATTACTGATGGCCCGCTGCTCCACCAGCACATCGATATTACCGTGCTCGGTAAATTTGATGGCGTTGCCTACGAGGTTGGTCACAATCTGCTGCAGACGCAGCGGGTCGCCGATGACGTTATCCGGCACGTTGTTCTTAATGTTCAGCGTCAGCTCCAGCCCTTTATCGTGCGCGGAATGCGCCAGCAGGGTGACCACCTCATCAAGCGAGGTGCGCAGCAGGAACGGAATGCTCTCCAGGATCAGCTTCCCGGCTTCCAGCTTGGAAAAGTCGAGCACGTCGTTGATGATCGCCAACAGATTATTGGCCGAGCGTTCGATGGTGGTCAGGTGGTCGCGCTGCGTGGCGTTGAGATCGGTTTTCAACGTCAGACGGGTAAAGCCGATCACCCCATTGAGCGGGGTGCGCAGTTCGTGGGACATATTGGCCAGGAATTCAGACTTAATGCGCGCCGCCTCCTGGGCGCGCTTTTTCGCCAGGTCCAGCTCGACGTTCTGAATCTCCATCTGCTCAAGGGTTTCCCGCAGATCGGAGGTCGCCTGGTCGACGTTGTGCTGCATCTCCTCATGGTACGCCGCCAGCGACATGGCCATCGAGTTGATGCCGTTTTTCAGCATATCCAGTTCGCCGAGCATAAAGCCCTCGACGCGGCTGTCCAGCTGCCCGCGGCGGATGCGGTCGACGGTGTTGACCATATTGCGGATAGGGCCGGTGACGTCGCGCATCAGGCGCCAGCCGAAGATCAGCGCGATGCCGATGCAGAACAGCATCATCACGCTGGAGATAAAAATCTCTTTGTACTGCTGGAGGCGCACCGATTTCAGGTCCAGCTCCAGCGCGACGTAGCCCAGCATATTGCCCGGCATTTTGGCATCGGATTCAGGGGATTCATCCGGCGAATAACTTTCCGAGACGATCGGCGTGCGCAGGATCATCATGTCGCCGTCGCGGATGACGCTGAGACGACGGGGAAAAGCTTCGCCTTTCGGGATCTGCAGGTCGCTGGGGTTGAGCTGGTAATTGGAGGTGACAAACAAGCGGTTATGCGAATCGTACACCGAGATGGCCCGCACGATCTCCGAGTGGCGACGATGCAGAACGCTGATCAACTGGCCGATAGATTCGCGGTTTTGCAGATTCATGCCATATTCGCTGGAGACCGCCAGCGGCTCAATAATGCTGGTGCCGGCGTCCTCCAGCTGACGTTGCAGGTCGTTATAACGGTGAGCGACAAAGAAAACACTGAGCAACAGCCCTATCAGGACGGTTGGCGCCAGAATCAGAATCATCATGCGAGCACGCAGGCTGTAGTTGGTCATGCGGTTCCATTATGGGAGAATATAGACATCATCGTTCGGTGCGCGTCGGTGCGCCTCGCGGCGCTGCCGCTCTGAACGAGCTCGTTTTATTTGATTGAGACAACTCTCTACGATGGCGCAATTCTACTCTGCAAAACGGCGTGTGACGACGCGCCAGATCATAACCGTTACAGTCAACGACCTCGATCCCTTTGGCCAGGGCGTGGCCCGCCACCAGGGGAAAGCGCTGTTCGTCGGCGGCGTGCTGCCGCAGGAGCAGGCTGAGGTGGTGTTGGTGGAAGACAAAAAGCAGTACGCCCGCGCCCAGGTGAAACGCCGTCTGACCGACAGCCCGCAGCGCCAGGCGCCGCGCTGCCCCCATTTTGGCGTTTGCGGCGGCTGCCAACAGCAGCATGCCAGCATCACGCTTCAGCAGCAAAGTAAACGCGCCGCGCTGGCGCGCCTGATGAAGCGCGAGGTGGATGAGATCATCGCCGGCGAGCCGTGGGGCTATCGCCGGCGCGCGCGCTTAAGCTTGAATTATCAGCCAAAGACCCAACAATTGCAGATGGGTTTTCGTCAGGCCAGCGATAAAGCGATCGTCGATGTGGTGCAGTGCCCTGTTTTGGTGCCCCAACTTGAGGCGCTGCTGCCCGCCGTGCGCGAGTGCTTAAGCGCGCTGAGCGCATTACGCCATCTTGGCCACGTCGAGCTGGTGCTGGCGGACAACGGCCCACTGATGGTGCTGCGCCATACCGCTGCGCTGCCGGCGGCTGACAGGGAAAAACTGGAACGTTTTTCGCAAACTCACGGTCTTTCCCTGTACCTCGCGCCGCAAAGCGAGATACTGGAACATATTCACGGCGAAGCGCCATGGTATACCTCAGACGGACTACGCTTAGTGTTCAGTCCGCGGGATTTTATCCAGGTCAACGACGGCGTGAATCAGCAGATGGTGCGTACCGCGCTGGCGTGGCTGGATCTGCAGCCGGAGGACCGGGTGCTGGATCTGTTCTGCGGGATGGGCAATTTTACCCTGCCGCTGGCGACTCGCGCCGCCCACGTGGTTGGGGTGGAAGGGGTGCCGGCGCTGGTGGCGAAGGGGCGGGAAAACGCCGCCCTCAATGGTTTATCAAATGTCACCTTCTTCCATGAAAATCTGGAAGAGGATGTCACCCGCCAGGCCTGGGCGAAGCATGGCTTTGATAAAGTGCTGCTGGACCCGGCCCGCGCCGGCGCGCCGGGCGTGATGCCGCATATTATAAAACTGGCGCCGCGGCGGGTGGTGTATGTTTCCTGCAACCCGGCGACGCTGGCGCGAGACAGCGAAACCCTGTTGCAGGCTGGATATCAGATTCAACGCCTGGCGATGCTGGATATGTTCCCGCATACCGGTCATCTGGAATCAATGGTGTTGTTTGAGCGCAGGCTTACATAAGGTCATTCACAACGTCGCAGAAGAGCCGCCCCGGCCATCAATGCTGACGCGACCTGCAGGATGACATGTAGAAAGTTGAGGCTTGCCGACTTCGGCAGGCCGGTCCCTTAAGGAGAGGACAATGGTTGCGGTAAGAAGTGCACATCTTAATAAAGCTGGTGAATTTGACCCGAAGAAATGGATCGCGAGTCTGGGGATTTCCAGCCAGCAGTCGTGTGAGCGCTTAGCCGAAACCTGGGATTATTGTCGCGAAAAAACGCAAGGACACCCGCTGGCGGACCTGCTGCTGTGGCGGGGCGTCGAAATGGTGGAGATCCTCTCCACCCTGAGTATGGATATCGATACCCTGCGCGCGGCGCTGTTGTTCCCGCTGGCCGACGGCGAAGTCGTCAGCGAAGAGGCCATGCAGGAGAGCGTGGGTAAATCGGTCGTGACCCTGATTCACGGGGTACGGGACATGGCCGCCATCCGTCAGCTGAAAGCCACTCATACCGACTCGGTATCTTCCGAGCAGGTGGATAACATTCGCCGCATGCTGCTGGCGATGGTTGACGATTTCCGCTGCGTGGTTATCAAGCTTGCCGAACGTATCGCGCATCTGCGCGAGGTCAAGGACGCGCCGGAAGATGAGCGGGTGCTGGCGGCTAAAGAGTGCACCAATATCTATGCTCCCCTGGCTAACCGCTTAGGTATCGGCCAGCTGAAGTGGGAACTGGAAGATTACTGCTTCCGCTACCTGCATCCGGCAGAGTACAAGCGCATTGCCAAACTGCTCCACGAACGCCGTATCGACCGCGAGCATTATATCGACGAGTTCGTCGGCCACCTGCGGGCAGAAATGAAAGCCGAAGGGGTCAAGGCCGAGGTCTATGGTCGGCCGAAGCATATCTACAGCATCTGGCGCAAAATGCAGAAAAAACACCTCGCCTTTGACGAGCTGTTTGATGTACGCGCGGTGCGCATCGTGGCCGAGCGGTTGCAGGATTGTTATGCCGCGCTGGGGATCGTTCATACCCACTACCGTCACCTGCCGGATGAGTTCGATGACTATGTGGCCAACCCGAAACCCAACGGCTACCAGTCTATCCATACCGTGGTGCTGGGGCCGAGCGGCAAGACCGTGGAGATTCAAATCCGCACCCGGCAGATGCATGAAGACGCCGAGCTGGGCGTGGCCGCGCACTGGAAGTACAAAGAGGGCGCGGGAGCGGGGACCAGCGGCGGCCGCGGCTATGAGGACCGTATCGCCTGGCTGCGCAAGCTGATTGCCTGGCAGGAAGAGATGGCCGACTCCGGCGAAATGCTCGACGAAGTGCGCAGCCAGGTCTTTGACGACCGGGTGTATGTCTTTACGCCGAAAGGCGACGTGGTGGACCTGCCGGCGGGGTCGACGCCGCTCGATTTTGCCTACCATATCCACAGCGACGTCGGTCATCGCTGCATCGGCGCTAAAATTGGCGGCCGCATCGTGCCGTTCACCTATCAGCTGCAGATGGGCGATCAGATCGAAATCATTACCCAGAAGCAGCCGAACCCGAGCCGCGACTGGCTCAACCCTAACCTCGGCTATGTCACCACCAGCCGCGGACGCTCCAAAATTCACGCCTGGTTCCGTAAGCAGGACCGCGACAAGAACATTCTTGCCGGCCGACAGATCCTTGACGACGAGCTGGAGCATCTGGGCATCAGCCTGAAGGATGCGGAAAAGCACCTGCTGCCGCGCTACAACTTCAACGAGCTCGATGAACTGCTGGCGGCCATCGGCGGCGGCGATATCCGCCTCAACCAGATGGTCAACTTCCTGCAGGCGCAGTTCAATAAACCGAGCGCCGCCGAGCAGGATGCGGCAGCGCTGAAGCAGTTGCAGCAGAAAACCTATGCTCCGCAGAACCGCACCAAGGACAATGGCCGGGTGGTGGTGGAAGGGGTTGGCAATCTGATGCACCATATTGCCCGCTGCTGCCAGCCGATCCCGGGCGATGAGATCGTCGGCTTTATCACCCAGGGGCGCGGGATTTCCGTGCATCGCGCCGACTGCGATCAGCTCGCTGAACTGCAGTCGCATGCCCCGGAGCGCATCGTCGATGCGGTATGGGGCGAAAGCTACTCGGCCGGATATTCGCTGGTGGTCAGGGTGGAGGCGAACGATCGCAGCGGGTTACTGCGCGATATCACCACCATCCTCGCCAATGAGAAGGTGAACGTGCTGGGCGTTGCCAGCCGCAGCGATACCCGTCAGCAGCTGGCCACCATCGATATGACCATCGAGATTTACAACCTGCAGGTGCTGGGCCGGGTGCTCGGTAAGCTGAACCAGGTGCCCGATGTCATTGACGCGCGCCGTCTGCACGGCGGTTAATTCGTCTCCAGGCCGGATAAGGCGAAGCCGCCATCCGGCAATTTCGCCACGTCGGATAAGGTCGAAACGCCTTATCCGGCCGACTATTTTTTACATTTCCAGGATTGTCACATGACCCAAATCGACCGCTTGCTCGGCATCATGCGCCGCCTGCGCGACCCGGAAAACGGCTGCCCGTGGGATAAAGAGCAGACCTTTGCCACCATCGCCCCCTATACCCTCGAAGAAACCTATGAAGTGCTGGACGCCATTTCGCGAGAGGATTTTGACGACCTGCGCGGTGAGCTGGGCGATCTGCTGTTCCAGGTGGTGTTCTATGCGCAGATGGCGCAGGAAGAGGGACGTTTTAACTTTGACGATATCTGCGCCGCCATCAGCGACAAGCTGGAGCGCCGCCATCCCCATATCTTCGCTGATGCCACCGCGGGAAACAGCAGCGAAGTCCTGGCCCGCTGGGAGCAGATCAAAAGCGCGGAGCGGGCGGAAAAAGCCCAGCACTCAGCGCTGGACGACATTCCGCATAGCCTGCCGGCGCTGATGCGCGCGCATAAAATCCAGCGTCGCTGCTCGGCGGTCGGTTTTGACTGGACCTCGCTGGGCCCGGTGCTCGACAAGGTGCATGAAGAAATTGATGAAGTGATGCATGAAGCGCAGCAGGCGGTGGTGGATGAAGCGAAACTGGAAGAGGAAGTGGGCGATCTGCTGTTCGCCACGGTGAATTTATCCCGCCATTTAGGGGTCAAAGCCGAGGTGGCGCTGCAGAAGGCGAACCTCAAATTCGAGCGCCGCTTCCGCGAAGTCGAGCGCATTGTCGCTGCCCGCGGCCTGGAAATGACCGGCGTCGACCTCGATACCATGGAAGAAGTATGGCAACAGGTAAAACGCCAGGAAACTGATCTCTAACGAGTTTTCGTGATCAAGCGCGATTTGTGTGATTTTATAAATAACAAGCGCTTGATTTACGTCAAAAACATTTCGCCAAAAGCGTCTATTTTCTCTTTCCGTTATGTCGTTGAAACACCATGTAGCCTGCCTCTTCGAGTTGTTCGGGTCGCAACACAGGTGCAACTTGAAGAACGAAGGGGAGGGGAAGAATGAAAGTTTGTGGCGTCACGCATGTTCGGGTATACTACTTTCCCGTCCTGGTTATTCCATCGTTTTACCCTAACTTCTCAGGTTCAGCATGACAACGAACTATATTTTTGTGACCGGCGGGGTCGTATCCTCTCTGGGTAAAGGCATTGCCGCAGCCTCCCTGGCAGCCATTCTTGAAGCCCGTGGTCTCAACGTGACCATCATGAAACTGGATCCGTATATCAACGTCGATCCGGGCACCATGAGCCCAATCCAGCATGGGGAAGTGTTCGTTACTGAAGACGGCGCAGAAACCGATCTGGACCTGGGCCACTACGAGCGTTTCATCCGTACCAAGATGACTCGCCGCAACAACTTCACCACCGGCCGTATCTACTCTGACGTGCTGCGCAAAGAGCGCCGTGGCGACTACCTGGGCGCGACCGTTCAGGTTATCCCGCACATCACCAACGCTATCAAAGAGCGTGTGCTGGCGGGCGGCGAAGGCCATGACGTGGTGCTGGTGGAGATCGGCGGTACCGTCGGCGATATCGAATCCCTGCCGTTCCTCGAAGCCATTCGTCAGATGGCGGTAGAGATTGGCCGCGAGCATACCCTGTTTATGCACCTGACTCTGGTGCCGTACATGGCCGCCGCGGGCGAAGTCAAAACCAAACCGACTCAGCACTCCGTGAAAGAGCTGCTCTCCATCGGTATCCAGCCTGACATCCTGATCTGCCGCTCCGATCGCGCTGTTCCGGCCAACGAACGGGCGAAAATTGCTTTGTTCTGTAACGTTCCGGAAAAGGCTGTTATTTCTCTGAAAGACGTCGATTCCATTTATAAAATTCCAGGCCTGTTGAAATCTCAGGGGCTGGACGATTATATTTGTAAACGATTCAGCTTAACTTGTCCGGAAGCAAACCTGGCCGAATGGGAACAGGTAATCTATGAAGAAGCCAATCCGGCAGGCGAAGTCACCATCGGTATGGTCGGTAAGTACATTGAACTGCCGGATGCCTACAAGTCGGTGATTGAAGCGCTGAAACACGGTGGTCTGAAAAACCGCGTTACCGTCAACATCAAGCTGATCGATTCGCAGGATGTGGAAACGCGCGGCGTCGAAATCCTCAAGGATTTAGATGCTATCCTTATCCCGGGCGGCTTCGGCTACCGCGGTGTGGAAGGTAAGATCGCCACCGCGCGCTATGCGCGTGAGAACAATATTCCTTATCTGGGCATTTGCCTGGGTATGCAGGTTGCGCTGATTGAGTTCGCGCGCAACGTAGCGGGTATGGAAAACGCCAACTCGACGGAATTTGTGCCAGACTGTAAATACCCGGTTGTGGCCCTGATTACCGAATGGCGTGACGAAGATGGCAACGTCGAAGTCCGCTCCGAGAAGAGCGATCTGGGCGGCACCATGCGCCTGGGCGCGCAGCAGTGCCAGCTGGATGATGATTCTCTGGTACGCCAGCTGTACGGCGAGCCGACCATCACCGAGCGCCATCGTCACCGCTACGAAGTCAACAACATGTTGTTGAAACCGATTGAAGCTGCCGGTCTGCGCGTTGCGGGCCGTTCCGGGGATGATCAGTTGGTCGAGATCATCGAAGTGCCGAACCATCCGTGGTTTGTGGCCTGCCAGTTCCACCCGGAGTTTACTTCGACGCCGCGTGATGGACACCCGCTGTTTGCCGGCTTTGTGAAAGCCGCCAGCGAGTACCAGAAACGCCAGGCGAAGTAAAAAGAGTTAGAACGGCAATGCACCCATCCGGGTGCATTGTT
Organism: Klebsiella sp. 2019SCSN059; assembly: GCF_021739525.1. Taxonomy (NCBI): domain Bacteria; kingdom Pseudomonadati; phylum Pseudomonadota; class Gammaproteobacteria; order Enterobacterales; family Enterobacteriaceae; genus Klebsiella; species Klebsiella sp. 2019SCSN059. The sequence goes on from NZ_JAKKOM010000003.1 coordinate 249,481, forward strand.
TGTCTGGAGTTTTAGTTTAACTTGTACTGAGGAAAACCTAATGTCCAAAATCGTTAAAGTCATCGGTCGTGAAATCATCGACTCCCGTGGTAACCCGACTGTTGAAGCCGAAGTACACCTGGAAGGTGGTTTCGTCGGTATGGCAGCTGCTCCGTCAGGTGCTTCTACTGGTTCCCGCGAAGCGCTGGAACTGCGCGATGGCGACAAATCCCGTTTCCTGGGTAAAGGCGTAACCAAAGCTGTTGCTGCGGTAAACGGCCCGATCGCTCAGGCAATCCTGGGCAAAGATGCCAAAGATCAGGCTGGCATCGACAAGATCATGATCGACCTGGACGGTACTGAAAACAAATCTAACTTCGGTGCGAACGCAATCCTGGCCGTTTCTCTGGCGAACGCCAAAGCAGCAGCTGCCTCCAAAGGCCTGCCGCTGTACGCGCACATCGCTGAACTGAACGGCACTCCGGGCAAATACTCCATGCCGGTTCCGATGATGAACATCATCAACGGCGGTGAGCACGCTGACAACAACGTCGACATCCAGGAATTCATGATTCAGCCGGTTGGCGCGCCGACCCTGAAAGAAGCAGTACGCATGGGTTCTGAAGTGTTCCATCACCTGGCGAAAGTGCTGAAGTCCAAAGGCATGAACACTGCCGTTGGTGACGAAGGCGGCTACGCGCCTAACCTGGGTTCCAACGCCGAAGCGCTGGCTGTTATCGCTGAAGCGGTTAAAGCTGCAGGCTACGAGCTGGGCAAAGACATCACCCTGGCGATGGACTGCGCAGCGTCTGAATTCTACAAAGACGGTAAATACGTTCTGGCCGGCGAAGGCAACAAAGCGTTCACCTCTGAAGAGTTCACTCACTTCCTGGAAGAGCTGACCAAACAGTACCCGATCGTCTCCATCGAAGATGGCCTGGACGAATCTGACTGGGAAGGTTTCGCTTACCAGACCAAAGTACTGGGCGACAAAATCCAGCTGGTTGGTGACGACCTGTTCGTAACCAACACCAAGATCCTGAAAGAAGGCATCGAAAAAGGCATCGCTAACTCCATCCTGATCAAATTCAACCAGATTGGTTCTCTGACCGAAACTCTGGCGGCTATCAAGATGGCGAAAGACGCTGGCTACACCGCTGTCATCTCTCACCGTTCTGGCGAAACTGAAGACGCGACCATTGCCGACCTGGCTGTGGGTACCGCTGCAGGCCAGATCAAAACCGGTTCTATGAGCCGTTCTGACCGCGTTGCTAAATACAACCAGCTGATTCGTATCGAAGAAGCGCTGGGTGAGCAAGCGCCGTTCAACGGTCGTAAAGAGATCAAAGGCCAGGCTTAATCCTGTCTTTGTGAAATAACCATGCCAGCCTTCGGGCTGGCATTTTTTTTATGCCTGCGGCCATTATTTAAAGTCGACGGCCATTTGCTGAGGGATCGACAGCCCGCGAGTGGTTTCCACGCAGCGGTCGATGTAATCGGTAAAGCGCGGCGGTTTTGGCATCCCCATGCTCAGCAGCTTGTCGTTGCTAAAGCGCACGTTCAGCGTGGCGAACGCGCCATATAAGCGCATCGCTTTCAGCATCAGTCGCTCATTGCACGGCCCAAAAATTCCTTTCAGTTCGCGACGCATTTTGACCAGCGTTTCATAGCTCACCTGGGCGTACTTGTCTCCCACCGGCGCCTGCTCCAGCGCCAGGGCCATCGCCCGGTCGATTTCGGCAAACTTCACGCTGTTCTCCTCGCCGGCAGAGATATGCACCACCTCGCCGCGGGCCAGCGGCTGGTTAAGCAGCATCAGCAGGGCATCGGCGCAGTAGTCCACCGGAATAACATCGATCCGATCCTCCATCGCGCACATAAATTTCTGCAGCATCAGCCCCATGCTGAACACCCAGAAAATACTGCTGGAAGGCCGGCAGCCATGATGGGTATGGCCCACCACAATAGAAGGGCGGGCAATGACCAGCGGTAGTGTAGGGCAGTGCTGCTGCATCAGTTGCTCGATGGCCGATTTCGAGTGGGTATATTCCACCAGATGCTCGGCGCGCTGCCGAAACTCCGCGCTCTCGGCGACCAGCGAATCCGGCTCCGGTGAGCAGGACATTGCGGTGCCGACGTGCAGAAAACGCTGCAGACCCGCCACCTGCGCCATCCGTTGCGCCAGACGCAGCGTACCCGCAACGTTAACCTTCCAGATGAGCGGGTTGCTGCCAAATGAGGCGACAGCGGCGCAGTTGAGGACATGGGTAACTTGCTCAAGCCGCGGGTCGTTAAGAAAATGCTCCGGAGAGGCGAGATCGCCCAGCAGGATCTGCTGCGGGCGCAGCATCGCCAGTTTCTCCTCGGCGATGTTGAACTTACGCATGTTCTCCTTGACCCGCTCCAGGCCTGCGTCGGGACTGTCGGCACGTACCAGCAGCAGCAGATCTAACTGGCTATCCTGATGGAGTATTTTCTCTAACGCCGCGCCGCCCAGAAAACCGGTGACGCCGGTAATGAATAATGTGGTCATAAACGCTATCTCATTATGGTTGGTCTGCGGGATTCTAGGAGGGACAAAGTAAACGACGATTAAATAAAAAATGGCGGGCAACAGGACTTTATTAAGAGGGGCTTAAGCTTATTTTCAGCGGTGGATTGGATTCGACTCTCAGACCAGATAAATAATTCACTCTTTCATGTATCAGTTTGTACACTGCTGTATTTAAAGGTATTTTTGTGTTTATACTGACATTTAATATATTCTGGTTTATAACGCGAAAAACATCTTCTGTTACATCTTTCTTTACGGTGGCATGGCGCGACGTTTATTTTAATCCTTACCACACTAATCAAATAAACGAAAACAGAGGCATGCTTTTAATTAACAATGAATAACCTCCGGGGAGAGAAAGCGACGCCGTGAGGGAAAAAACGATCGCAGCGCAGGACAAGACCTGGACAGTGAAATCTGCGATAATAAGCGTTTATCACCCTAAACAGAGATGACTATGCAGTACCCGATTAACGAGATGTTCCAGACCCTGCAAGGCGAGGGTTACTTCACCGGCGTGCCTGCCATTTTTATTCGTCTGCAGGGATGCCCGGTAGGATGCGCGTGGTGTGACACCAAGCATACCTGGGACAAACTGGCCGATCGGGAAGTGTCGTTGTTCAGCATCCTGGCGAAAACCAAAGAGAGCGATAAGTGGGGGCCGGCAAGCAGTGAAGATCTGCTGGCGATTATCGGTCGTCAGGGGTGGACTGCCCGCCACGTGGTCATTACCGGCGGTGAGCCCTGCATTCATGATTTAACGCCGTTAACCTCGCTGCTGGAGCAAAACGGCTTTAGCTGCCAGATTGAAACCAGCGGCACTCACGAAGTTCGCTGTACGCCTCATACCTGGGTGACGGTATCGCCGAAGGTGAATATGCGCGGCGGGTATGACGTGCTGTCTCAGGCCCTGCAGCGGGCGGATGAGATCAAACATCCGGTAGGGCGCGTCCGCGACATTGAAGCGCTGGACGAGCTGCTGGAAACGCTGAGCGATGACAAACCGCGGATCATCGCCCTGCAGCCAATCAGCCAGAAAGAAGACGCGACGCGCCTGTGTATCGACACCTGCATCGCCCGTAACTGGCGCCTGTCCATGCAGACGCATAAATATCTGAATATCGCCTGATAAAAAAGCCCGGCAGCGTACTGACCGGGCTTTTTTTCGCTTACTCGCCGCGATAGACGCAGCCGGCGGTGCAGGTCTCTTTCACCATCACGGCGCTCAGCAGCGGTACCCGCGGTTTCATCTCATCCCAGATCCACTTGGCCAGCACTTCGCTGGTAGGGTTTTCCAGACCGGGGATATCGTTCAGATAATAGTGGTCCAGGCGATCGTAGGTCGGCTTGAAGGCGGCCTTCAGCTCGGCAAAATCCATGATCCACCCGGTATGGGGATCGACTTCACCGGTTATCTCCAGACGCACCATAAAGGAGTGGCCATGCAGGCGACCGCATTTGTGTCCTTCCGGGACGTGCGGCAGGTGGTGGGCGGCTTCGAAGGTGAAATCTTTAAACAGCGTGGTGGACATCATTGACTCTCAACAGGACGAAAAAAACCGCCGTAGGGTACCGGAAAGTACATTTTTTCGCATTAACTAAAACGGCCCTGAACAGAAAATCGACACATTTATCTGGGTTAAATGAATTAAGTTGTGATATTTCAAATAGTTATTTAATCGATTTTGTTGTTAATAACTACAACTAAAACAGGTTAGTCCATTTGGTTATTTATTATTTCCATCCCTTCTTTAATTGTTACTATGCCCGCCGTTAACCTTCTATTCTCTTCTGTTTTTGTCGCGCTGACAGGGTGCGAATAACAGCTTTGCTTACTGGAACAAACGACGCATGACGACACAGGCCCCACCTTCCAACTTGCTGCCGCTCAACCCGGAGCAACTGGCGCGCCTTCAGGCGGCCACCACTGACTTCACGCCCACTCAGCTCGCCTGGGTGTCTGGCTATTTCTGGGGCGTGCTGAATCAGCAGTCCGGCGCGGCAGCCGCCGTTCCCGCCCCGGCCGCCGAGGTCCCGACGATCACGCTGATTTCCGCCTCGCAAACCGGCAACGCTCGCCGCGTCGCCGAAGCGCTGCGCGACGATCTGCTGGCGGCGAAGCTGAACGTGAAGCTGGTGAATGCAGGCGATTATAAATTCAAACAAATTGCTACTGAAAAACTGCTGGTGGTCGTGACCTCCACCCAGGGGGAAGGTGAGCCGCCGGAAGAAGCGGTCGCATTGCATAAGTTCCTGTTCTCGAAGAAAGCGCCGAAGCTGGACGGGACCGCATTCGCCGTCTTTGGCCTCGGCGATACCTCTTATGAATTCTTCTGCCAGTCCGGCAAAGATTTCGACAGCAAGCTGGCCGAACTTGGCGCGGAACGCCTGCTCGATCGCGTCGACGCCGACGTTGAATATCAGGCCGCGGCCGCTGAATGGCGCGCGCGCGTCGTTGAGGTGCTTAAGGCCCGTGCGCCGGTCGCCGCGCCCGCTCAGCTGTCCGCCAGCGGCGCAGTGAACGACATTCACACCAGTCCCTACACCAAAGAGGCTCCGCTGACGGCGACCCTGTCGGTCAACCAGAAAATCACCGGCCGCGATTCAGAAAAAGATGTACGCCATATCGAAATTGACCTCGGTGATTCCGGTCTGCGCTATCAGCCGGGCGACGCCCTGGGCGTCTGGTATCAAAACGATCCTCAGCTGGTGAAAGAGCTGGTGGAGCTGCTGTGGCTGAAAGGCGACGAGCCGGTGACCGTCGAGGGCAAAACCCTGCCGCTGGCGGAAGCCCTGCAGTGGCATTTTGAGCTGACGGTTAACACCGCGACTATCGTCGAAAACTACGCCACCCTGACCCGCAGCGAATCGCTGCTGCCGCTGGTGGGCGATAAAGCTCAACTGCAGCAGTATGCCGCCGCGACGCCGATCGTCGATATGGTCCGTTTCTCCCCCGCGCAGCTGGACGCCGAGGCGTTAATCGGTCTGCTGCGCCCGCTGACGCCGCGTCTCTACTCTATTGCCTCCTCGCAGGCGGAAGTGGAGAGCGAAGTGCATGTCACCGTGGGCGTGGTGCGCTATGACATCGAAGGCCGCGCCCGGGCTGGCGGCGCCTCCAGCTTCCTCGCCGACCGCGTGGAAGAGGATGGCGAAGTCCGCGTCTTTATCGAGCACAACGACAACTTCCGTCTGCCGGCTAACCCGGAGACGCCGGTGATCATGATTGGCCCGGGCACCGGTATTGCGCCGTTCCGCGCCTTCATGCAGCAGCGCGCAGCGGACGGGGCGCCAGGTAAGAACTGGCTGTTCTTCGGCAACCCGCACTTCACCGAAGATTTCCTCTATCAGGTGGAGTTGCAGAGCTATGTGAAAGAGGGTCTGCTGACCCGTATCGATCTGGCCTGGTCCCGCGATCAACAACAAAAAATCTATGTGCAGGACAAACTGCGTGAGCAGGGAGCCGAGCTGTGGCGCTGGATCAATGATGGCGCCCACATTTATGTCTGCGGCGACGCCAATCGTATGGCGAAAGACGTGGAACAGACTTTACTGGAAGTGATAGCCGAATACGGCGCGATGGACGCCGAAGCGGCGGACGAATTTTTAAGTGAGCTGCGCGTTGAGCGCCGTTATCAGCGAGATGTCTACTAATGAGCGAAAAACATCCGGGGCCTTTAGTGGTCGAAGGTAAACTGACCGATGCCGAGCGTATGAAGCTCGAGAGCAACTACCTGCGCGGCACCATTGCGGAAGATTTAAACGACGGTCTGACCGGCGGTTTTAAAGGCGATAACTTCCTGCTGATCCGTTTCCACGGTATGTACCAGCAGGACGATCGCGATATCCGCGCGGAGCGCGCCGCTCAGAAGCTGGAGCCGCGTCATGCGATGCTCCTGCGCTGCCGTCTGCCGGGCGGGGTGATCACCACCACCCAGTGGAAGGCGATCGATAAGTTTGCCGCCGAGAACACCATTTACGGCAGTATTCGCCTGACCAACCGGCAGACTTTCCAGTTTCACGGCATTCTGAAAAAGAACGTCAAGCCGGTGCATCAGATGCTGCACTCGGTGGGGCTGGACGCGCTGGCCACCGCCAACGATATGAACCGTAACGTGCTGTGCACCTCCAACCCGTACGAATCGCAGCTCCACGCTGAGGCCTACGAGTGGGCGAAAAAGATCTCCGAGCATTTGCTGCCGCGCACCCGCGCCTATGCCGAGATCTGGCTGGATCAGAAAAAGGTCGCCACCACTGACGAAGAGCCGATCCTCGGTCAGACCTATCTGCCGCGTAAGTTTAAAACCACGGTGGTGATCCCGCCGCAGAACGATATCGATCTGCACGCCAACGACATGAACTTCGTGGCGATCGCCGAAAACGGCAAGCTGGTGGGCTTTAACCTGCTGGTGGGCGGTGGTCTTTCTATCGAACACGGTAACAAAAAAACCTACGCCCGCACGGCGAGCGAATTCGGTTATCTGCCGCTGGAGCATACTCTGGCGGTGGCGGAAGCGGTCGTGACTACCCAGCGCGACTGGGGTAACCGTACCGACCGTAAGAATGCGAAAACCAAGTACACCCTTGAGCGCGTTGGCGTTGAAACCTTTAAGGCGGAAGTGGAGCGCCGGGCAGGCATTAAGTTTGAGCCGATCCGCCCGTACGAATTCACCGGCCGCGGCGACCGCATCGGCTGGGTGAAGGGGATTGATGATAAATGGCACCTGACGCTGTTTATTGAAAACGGCCGCATTCTGGATTATCCGGGGCGCCCGCTGAAAACCGGTCTGCTGGAGATTGCTAAGATCCATCAGGGCGAATTCCGCATCACCGCCAATCAGAACCTGATCGTCGCCAGCGTACCGGAAGATCAGAAGGCGCGGATCGAGAAGCTGGCGCGGGATCATGGTCTGATGAATGCCGTCACCCCGCAGCGCGAAAACTCAATGGCCTGCGTCTCCTTCCCGACCTGCCCGCTGGCGATGGCGGAAGCCGAGCGTTTCCTGCCGTCGTTTATCGACAAGGTGGAAGGGGTGATGAGCAAGCATGGCGTGAGCGATGAGCATATCGTCACCCGCGTCACCGGCTGTCCGAACGGCTGCGGCCGCGCGATGCTGGCGGAAGTGGGGCTGGTGGGGAAAGCGCCAGGCCGCTATAACCTGCACATCGGCGGTAACCGCAGCGGCACCCGCATCCCGCGGATGTACCGTGAGAACATTACCGAGTCGGAAATTCTCGACTCGCTAGACCAACTGGTAGGGCGCTGGGCGAAAGAGCGCGAAGCGGGTGAAGGCTTCGGCGACTTTACGGTGCGTGCGGGCATCATTCGCCCGGTGCTCGATCCAGCCCGCGATTTCTGGGAGTAACATCCTGGTGCCCGGTGGCGCGTAGCGATCCGGGCCTGTAAAACCCGTAGGCCGGGCAATCGCAGTGCCGCCCGGCAAAACAGGCAAACGAGGTTCTTATGTCCGTACTCGATCTAAACGCGCTTAATGCATTGCCGAAAGTGGAACGCATTCTGGCACTCGCGGAAACCAACGCCCAACTGGAAAAGCTCGACGCCGAAGGGCGTGTGGCCTGGGCGCTGGAAAACCTGCCGGGAGACTATGTGCTGTCGTCAAGCTTTGGTATTCAGGCGGCGGTGAGTTTGCACCTGGTGAATCAGATCCGCCCGGACATTCCGGTGATCCTCACCGATACCGGTTACCTGTTCCCGGAAACCTACCAGTTTATTGACGAGCTGACGGACAAGCTCAAGCTGAACCTGAAGGTCTACCGCGCGGCCGAAAGCGCGGCCTGGCAGGAGGCGCGCTACGGCAAGCTGTGGGAGCAGGGCGTTGAGGGCATTGAGAAATACAATGAGATCAACAAGGTTGAACCGATGAACCGGGCGCTGAAAGAGCTAAACGCGCAGACGTGGTTTGCCGGTCTGCGCCGCGAGCAGTCGGGCAGTCGGGCGACGCTTCCGGTGCTGGCGGTCCAGCGCGGGGTGTTCAAGGTGTTGCCGATTATCGACTGGGATAACCGGACGGTGTATCAGTATCTGCAAAAGCATGGGCTGAAATACCATCCGCTGTGGGATCAGGGGTATCTGTCGGTAGGCGATACCCACACCACCCGCAAATGGGAGCCGGGCATGGCAGAAGAAGAGACCCGGTTCTTCGGGCTTAAACGCGAGTGCGGATTGCACGAGGGTTGATTAGCGCTTCCTGAGGGAAGGGTGTGAAAGAGAACACGCGGGTGATGCCGCGTGTTCATTTGCACCCGTCAGCTTTTCTTCTCTACCTTCGCCAGCTCTTTCACCAGCGGCAGCATCACTTTCACGACATCGCGCCCGCGATGCTCGATCCGTCCCGGCAGCGCGTTGTCGATATATTGCTGATTATCCAGCTGAACGTCATGCCAGCTGATTCCCTGCGGGAAGCTGCGCGATTTGCTCCGCTGCTGATAGCCATCTTTCTTGCCTAATGACCAGTTGGTCGCTTCGACCGACAGCACCGGGATCCCCGCGTTGTCGAAGACGCTGGCGTCATTACAGCAGCTGGTGCCTTTCGGGTAAGCCGGATTGAGTCCCGGATTGGTGTAGGCGGCGATGCCTTTGCTGCGGGCGATAGCCAGCGCGCGATCGCGGGTCAGCTTGCGCACCGAGGCCGGCGTGCGGCGGCCGCTGTTGAAGTAAAGCTTATCGCCCACCACCAGGTTATCGAGATTGATCACCAGCAGGGTATTTTTCTTTTCCGCCTCGCTCATCCGCTGCAGCAGGTTTTGCGCGCCGAGACGACCTTCCTCTTCGCCGCTGGTGGCGATAAAGCGAATGCCATAGCGGGTGGGGACGTTCTTTAAATGCTCCGCCAGCTCCAGCATCACCCCGAGCCCCATCGCGTTGTCGTCAATTCCCTGCAGCGTCAGGCCGCCGAGGTTATTTTCGACGTCTTTATCGCTCTGCGGCGCGTAGGTATCGAGGTGCGCCATGATGATGATTTGCTGGCGAGACTGGCCTTCATGGGCGGCGATCACCGTACTGCCGGTGGCATTATGCCAGTTTTTACGCTGGTTGCTGTCGGTATAGATGTAGCGGGTATTGAAGCTCCGCACGTCGCTCTGATAGCCCATCCGGGCGAACTGCTGGCGCAGATAGTCAGCTGAGAGCATTTCCGGGGGCGTTCCGGTCATTCGTCCCGGGAAGACGGTGGCGATATGGCGAGCCTGACTACTGGCGGTGTCGCCCAGCGCGCTGAATGCGGGGGCGGCGGCGAAAACAAAACCGGTGCCGAGCGCCAGCGGAAGCAGACGGCGGCACAACGCGGAAAACATAAGGGGTCCTTACACGAACGAGACAATTTGACGCGTACAGTATGAAACTGTGACCGCGGTTAAACAATTTCAATTGCTCTTAAATAGCGGAAAAATAGCGTGTTAAGCACTTTTTGATATTTAGATTTCCACCGCGTTATTCCTTTGTGTCACAACTCATTCCATTTCGTAATTTCATTTGCTCTAAGGCGCACCCTATAGTCGCAGTATCGCTGATTGTAAGAGAGTTGTTACCCCGTGGATTACTTGCCCCTTTTTGCCGAACTGAAACAAAGGCCCGTGCTGGTGATCGGCGGCGGTGAGATTGCCGAACGCAAGATCAAGTTTCTGCTGCGCGCCCAGGCGCAGGTGCAGGTGGTCGCCGGGACGCTGTCTCCGGCGCTGGCCGATCTGGCGGCGCGCCAGGCGCTTAGCTGGCGGGCGACGGAATTTAGCGACGCTCTGGTGGATGATGTCTTTCTGGTGATTGCCGCCACGGAGGACGAGGCGCTTAACCAGCGGGTGTTTGCGGCGGCTAACGCGCGCTACCGGCTGGTCAACGTAGTGGATAACCAGGCGCTCTGCTCGTTTGTCTTCCCTTCTATCGTCGACCGTTCGCCGCTGCTGGTGGCGATCTCCTCCAGCGGGAAAGCGCCGGTGCTGTCGCGTATTCTGCGCGAAAAAATCGAAGCGCTGCTGCCGACGAACCTCGGGCGTCTGGCGGAATCGGCGAGCTACTGGCGCAATCATCTGAAAACCCGTCTGACGACCACCGAAGCGCGTCGCCGCTTTTGGGAGCGGGTCTTTACCGGCCGCTTCGCCAGCCTGATGGTGGCGGGCAACGCTGCGGAGGCGGAAAAAGCGCTGCAGGATGAGCTGGATAAGCCTGAACGCGAAACAGGTGAAATTATTCTGGTGGGGGCCGGACCGGGCGATGCCGGGCTGCTGACCCTGCGTGGCCTGCAGGCGATCCAGCAGGCGGACGTGGTTTTCCACGACCATCTGGTGACCCAGCCGGTTCTCGAGCTGGTGCGCCGCGATGCCGAGCTGGTTTGCGTCGGTAAGCGCGCCGGCGAGCACTCGGTGCCGCAGCATGAAACCAATCAGCTGCTGGTGGAGGCGGCGAAGGCGGGGAAAACCGTCGTGCGTCTGAAAGGCGGGGATCCGTTTATTTTTGGCCGCGGCGCAGAAGAGCTGCAGGCTGCCGCCGCCGCGGGCATCCCGTTCCAGGTGGTGCCTGGCGTCACTGCCGCCGCCGGCGCGACGGCCTACGCCGGTATTCCACTGACCCATCGCGATTATGCGCAAAGCGCCGTCTTTGTCACCGGGCACTATAAGCCGGACAGCGCTCCCTTCGACTGGGCGCTGCTGGCGAAGAGCCAACAGACGTTGGCCATTTACATGGGCACCATGAAGGCGGCGGAAATCAGCGCCCAGCTGATCGCCCACGGTCGCGACAGCAATACGCCGGTAGCGGTGATTTCCCGCGGTACCCGCGACGATCAGCAGACGATAACCGGCACATTGCAACAACTCGAACACCTGGCGAAAGATGCCCCGATGCCCGCTCTGCTGGTGGTCGGCGAAGTGGTGCAGCTGCATCAGCAGCTCGCCTGGTTTCAACATACATCATCCGCCGAGGGGTTTAACTCTTCGGTGGTCAATCTGGCTTAAGGAACGGTTATGGACCAAAAACGACTCACTCACCTGCGGCAACTGGAGGCGGAAAGCATCCATATTATTCGTGAGGTGGCCGCCGAATTTTCTAACCCGGTGATGATGTACTCCATCGGGAAAGATTCCAGCGTAATGCTGCATCTGGCGCGCAAAGCGTTTTATCCGGGAACCCTGCCGTTCCCGCTGCTGCACGTCGATACCGGCTGGAAATTCCGTGAGATGTATGAGTTCCGCGACCGTACCGCCAAAGCCTATGGCTGCGAGCTGCTGGTGCATAAAAACCCGGAAGGGGTGGCGATGGGCATCAACCCGTTCGTCCACGGCAGCGCCAAGCATACCGATATCATGAAAACCGAAGGGCTGAAGCAGGCGCTGAACAAATACGGCTTTGACGCCGCATTCGGCGGCGCGCGGCGTGATGAGGAAAAATCCCGCGCCAAAGAGCGCATCTACTCCTTCCGCGACCGCTTCCACCGCTGGGACCCGAAAAACCAGCGTCCGGAGCTGTGGCACAACTACAACGGCCAGATTAACAAAGGCGAAAGCATCCGCGTCTTCCCGCTCTCCAACTGGACCGAGCTGGATATCTGGCAGTACATCTATCTGGAAAACATCGAAATCGTGCCGCTGTATCTGGCCGCTGAGCGCCCGGTGCTGGAGCGCGACGGCATGCTGATGATGATCGACGACGACCGTATCGATCTGCAGCCGGGCGAAGTGATTGAAAAACGGATGGTGCGTTTCCGTACCCTCGGCTGTTGGCCGCTGACCGGCGCGGTGGAGTCTGAAGCGCAGACGCTGCCGGAAATTATTGAAGAGATGCTGGTATCCACCACCAGCGAACGTCAGGGGCGCGTCATCGATCGCGACCAGGCCGGCTCGATGGAGCTGAAGAAACGTCAGGGTTATTTCTAAGGAGCCGCCATGAACACGACCATTGCCCAACAAATTGCCAATGAAGGCGGCGTAGAAGCTTATCTGCACGCGCAACAGCACAAAAGCCTGCTGCGTTTTCTGACCTGCGGCAGCGTCGATGACGGTAAAAGCACCCTGATTGGCCGTCTGCTGCACGATACCCGCCAGATCTATGAAGATCAGCTCTCTTCGCTGCACAACGACAGCAAGCGTCACGGCACCCAGGGTGAAAAACTGGACCTGGCGCTGCTGGTGGATGGCCTGCAGGCCGAGCGCGAGCAGGGCATCACCATCGACGTGGCCTATCGCTACTTCTCGACGGAAAAACGCAAATTTATCATCGCCGACACCCCGGGGCACGAGCAGTACACCCGCAATATGGCCACCGGCGCGTCCACCTGCGATCTGGCGATCCTGCTGATCGACGCGCGTAAAGGCGTGCTCGACCAGACCCGCCGACACAGCTTTATCTCCACCCTGCTGGGCATTAAACACCTGGTGGTGGCGGTCAACAAAATGGATCTCGTCGAGTTTAGCGAAGCGCGCTTCAACGAGATCCGTGAAGCTTACCTGACTTTTGCCGAGCAGCTGCCGGGCAACCTCGATATTCGCTTTGTGCCGCTGTCGGCGCTGGAGGGCGATAATGTCGCCAGCCAGAGCGCGAACATGCCGTGGTACAGCGGCCCGACTCTGCTGGAAGTCCTCGAAACGGTGGAGATCCAACGGGTAGTGGAGAGCCAACCGCTGCGCTTCCCGGTGCAGTATGTTAACCGTCCGAACCTCGATTTCCGCGGCTTCTCCGGTACGGTCGCCTCCGGTACCGTGCAGGTCGGCCAGCGTCTGAAGGTGCTGCCGTCGGGCGTCGAATCGAGCGTGGCGCGTATCGTCACCTTCGACGGCGATCTGCAGGAAGCCGCCGCCGGGGAAGCCATTACCATTGTGCTGAAAGATGAAATCGACATCAGCCGCGGCGACCTGCTGGTTGACGCGCAAGCCACGCTGCCGGCGGTGCAAAGCGCCAGCATCGACGTGGTGTGGATGGCCGAGCAGGCGTTGACCCCGGGGCAGAGCTACGACATCAAAATCGCCGGTAAGAAGACCCGCGCCCGCGTGGATGCTATCCGTTACCAGGTGGATATTAACAACCTGACCCAGCGTGAAGTCGAGTCTCTGCCGCTGAACGGCATCGGGCTGGTGGAGCTGACCTTTGACGAACCTCTAGTGCTGGATCCCTATCAGCAAAACCCGGTGACCGGCGGGCTTATCTTTATCGATCGTCTGACCAACGTCACCGTCGGCGCCGGGATGGTCAACGAGCCGCACCTGCAGGCGTCGACGTCGGCATCGCAGTACAGCGCTTTCGAGCTGGAACTGAACCAGCTGATCCGCAAACACTTCCCGCACTGGGACGCCCGCGACCTGCTGGGAGGCAAATAATGGCCCAGCATGACGAAAACGTCGTCTGGCATGCCCATCCTGTGACCCAGCAGCAGCGGGAACAGCATCACGGCCATCGCGGCGTGGTGCTATGGTTTACCGGCCTTTCGGGGTCGGGAAAATCCACTGTCGCCGGGGCGCTGGAGGAAGCCTTGCATGAGCGCGGCGTCAGCACCTATCTGCTGGACGGCGATAACGTACGTCATGGCTTGTGCAGCGACCTGGGATTCAGTGATGAGGATCGCAAAGAGAACATTCGCCGCGTCGGTGAAGTGGCCAGGCTGATGGTCGATGCCGGGCTGGTTGTATTGACGGCATTTATATCTCCGCACCGCGCGGAGCGACAGATGGTGCGCGAGCGCCTGGGGGAGGGACGCTTTATCGAAGTGTTCGTCGATACCCCGCTGGCCATCTGCGAGGCGCGGGATCCGAAAGGATTGTATAAGAAGGCGCGGGCAGGGGAATTACGCAATTTCACCGGTATAGACTCGGTCTATGAGGCACCGGAAAAGGCGGAAATTCATCTGGATGGTGAACAATTGGTAACAAATTTGGTGCACCAACTATTAGACCTGCTGCAACAGAGCGATATTATCAGATCCTGAAACGGCAGCGGCATCGAGGGGTGCCGGTTGCCCGGTCTACAGGATTCGATATGCGCAATACCCAGAACCTCAGTATTATTCGTTCAGAACCGCCTCCGGCGACCGGCGACGAGACCACCTGGTCTTTGTCGGGCGCTGCCGTGGGCTTTATTTCATGGCTGCTGGCGCTGGGTATTCCCTTCCTTCTCTATGGCAGTAATACACTTTTCTTCCTCCTCTACACCTGGCCATTCTTCCTTGCGTTGATGCCGGTGGCGGTGGTGGTCGGTATTGCGCTGCACTCTCTGCTCAATGGCAAACTGCTCTATAGCGCCAGCGCGACCATCCTGACCGTCGGGCTGATGTTTGCGCTCCTCTTCCTCTGGCTGTTGGGATAACCCGTTTCTGGTATGAATCAAGCATGGGTATCAGCAGCAAAAATATGGTACAGTCCCCGCGTTACGCGGCATCGTCCGCGCGCCCCGGTAGCGTACCCGGGCGAGTTTTGGGATGATGATGCCGTTTTTCAGGGGGCAGGATGGGTAAACTAACGCTGCTATTATTAGCTTTGCTGGTCTGGCTACAGTATTCGCTGTGGTTCGGTAAAAACGGCCTGCATGACTACACGCGGGTTAACGACGACGTCACCGCCCAGCAGGCGACTAACGCCAAATTAAAAGCACGCAACGATCAGCTGTTTGCCGAAATTGACGACCTCAACGGCGGTCAGGAAGCGATCGAGGAGCGTGCGCGCAATGAACTCAGCATGACCCGCCCGGGCGAAACCTTCTATCGTCTGGTACCGGATGCGTCTAAACGCAACCAGGCATCGGGGCAACAGCAGAACAATCGATAACCAGGCCCAGGATTACAACATGGCAGCCACTTTTCCGGGCATTTGCGCCGTGGTGCCGGCAGCCGGTTTCGGCCGCCGCATGCAAACGGAATGCCCGAAACAATATCTCTCAATCGGTAACAAAACGATTCTCGAACATGCGGTCGCCGCGCTGCTGGCGGATCCGCGCGTCCAGCGCGTGGTGATTGCCGTCAGCCCCGGCGATCGGCGCTTCAGCCAGCTGCCGCTGGCCCAGCACCCGCAAATTACCGTCGTGGATGGCGGCGCCGAGCGCGCCGATTCGGTGCTCGCCGGCCTGCAGGCGTTGCCGGAGGCGCAGTGGGTGCTGGTGCATGACGCCGCGCGCCCCTGCCTGCATCAGGATGACCTCAGCCGCCTGCTGGCACTCTGTGAAACCAGCCGCGTCGGCGGGATCCTCGCAGCGCCGGTGCGCGACACCATGAAGCGCGCCGAGCCGGGCAAAACCGCCGTCGCCCATACCGTCGATCGTAATGACCTGTGGCACGCGCTCACCCCGCAATTTTTCCCTCGCGAGCTGCTGGTGGATTGCCTCACCCGGGCGCTGAACGAGGGGGCCACCATCACCGATGAAGCCTCGGCGCTGGAGTACTGCGGCTTCCATCCGCAGCTGGTCGCCGGACGCGCTGATAATATTAAAGTGACGCGCCCGGAAGATCTGGCGCTGGCGGAATTTTACCTCACCCGTTCCCGACACCAGGAGAAAGCTTAATGCGAATTGGACATGGTTTTGACGTACACGCTTTTGGCGGTGAAGGCCCAATCATCATTGGCGGGGTACGCATTCCTTATGAAAAAGGGCTGCTGGCCCACTCCGACGGCGACGTCGCGCTGCATGCGCTGACCGATGCGCTGCTGGGCGCCGCGGCGCTCGGCGATATTGGCAAGCTGTTCCCGGATACCGATCCGGCGTTTAAAGGCGCCGACAGCCGCGAACTGCTGCGCGAAGCGTGGCGCCGCATCCAGGCCAAAGGCTATACGCTCGGCAACGTCGACGTCACCATTATCGCCCAGGCGCCGAAAATGCTGCCGCATATCCCGCAGATGCGCGTTTTTATCGCTGAAGATCTCGGCTGCCATATGGACGACGTCAACGTGAAAGCGACCACCACCGAGAAGCTGGGCTTCACCGGCCGCGGGGAAGGGATCGCCTGCGAAGCGGTCGCGCTGCTGCGTAAGGCCGACAAATGATCGCCTTTGACCAACTGACCTGGCTGCACGGCAAGCCGCAGAGCAGCGGGCTGCTGAAAGCCAATCCGGAAGATTTCCTGGTGGTGGAAGACCTGGGCTTCGCCCCGGACGGCGAAGGCGAGCACGTGCTGGTGCGGATCCTCAAAAACGGCTGCAATACACGCTTTGTCGCCGATGCGCTGGCGAAATTCCTCAAAATCCATGCCCGTGAAGTGAGCTTCGCCGGGCAAAAAGATAAGCACGCCGTCACCGAGCAGTGGCTGTGCGCCCGGGTGCCCGGCAAAGAGATGCCGGATCTGAGCAAATTTCAGCTCGAGGGCTGCCAGGTACTGGAATATGCCCGCCATAAGCGTAAGCTGCGATTAGGCGCGCTGAAGGGCAACCAGTTTACCCTGATCCTGCGCGAGGTAAGCGATCGCCAGGAGGTGGAGACGCGTCTGCAGGCCATCGCTGAACGGGGCGTGCCGAACTATTTCGGCGCTCAGCGCTTTGGCATCGGCGGCAGCAATCTGCAGGGAGCGCTGCGCTGGGCGGAGAGCGGCGCGCCGGTGCGCGATCGCAATAAGCGCAGTTTTTGGTTGTCGGCGGCACGCAGCGCGTTGTTTAATCAGCAAGTCAGTATTAGATTAAAAAAAACGGAATTTAATCAGGTTGTTGATGGCGATGCGCTACAATTAGCGGGGCGTGGGAGCTGGTTTGTCGTCACACCGGAAGAACTCGAGGTTTCGCAGGCGCGGGTGCATAACCGCGAACTGATGATCACGGCTGCGCTGCCGGGCAGCGGCGACTGGGGAAGCCAGCGCGATGCCCTGGCCGCCGAGCAGGCCGCCATCGCCGAGGAAACCTTGCTGCAGACACTGCTGGTGCGGGAGAAAGTCGAGGCGGCGCGCCGGGCGATGCTCCTCTATCCGCAGCAGCTGAGCTGGAACTGGTGGGATGATGTAACCGTTGAACTGCGTTTCTGGCTGCCGGCGGGCAGCTTCGCCACCAGCGTGGTCAGGGAGCTTATCAATACAACGGGTGACTATGCGAATATTGCTGAGTAACGATGACGGGATCCATGCGCCGGGGATACAGACCCTGGCGAAGGCCTTAAGGGAGTTTGCCGAGGTCCAGGTGGTTGCACCCGATCGTAACCGCAGCGGGGCTTCGAATTCGCTGACGCTGGAATCGTCACTGCGCACCTTTACCTATGAAAATGGCGATATCGCCGTCCAGATGGGGACGCCGACGGACTGCGTCTACCTTGGCGTGAACGCGCTGATGCGCCCGCGTCCGGACATCGTCGTTTCCG
This sequence comes from Klebsiella sp. 2019SCSN059, assembly GCF_021739525.1. Lineage (NCBI taxonomy): Bacteria > Pseudomonadati > Pseudomonadota > Gammaproteobacteria > Enterobacterales > Enterobacteriaceae > Klebsiella > Klebsiella sp. 2019SCSN059. The sequence continues at coordinate 267,276 of NZ_JAKKOM010000003.1, forward strand.
GAATCAACGCCGGGCCCAACCTGGGCGATGACGTCATTTACTCCGGCACCGTGGCGGCGGCGATGGAAGGCCGCCATCTGGGGTTCCCCGCGCTGGCCGTGTCGCTCAATGGCTATCAACACTACGACACCGCCGCAGCGGTGACCTGCACTCTCCTGCGCGGACTCAGCCGTGAACCGCTGCGCACCGGGCGGATCCTCAACGTCAATGTCCCGGACCTGCCCCTTGACCAGATCAAAGGTATCCGCGTGACCCGCTGCGGCAACCGCCATCCTGCCGACCAGGTGATCCCGCAAAAGGATCCGCGCGGCAATACCCTTTACTGGATTGGCCCGCCGGGCGATAAGCGCGACGCCGGGCCGGGCACCGATTTTGCGGCAGTGGATGAAGGCTATGTTTCCGTTACGCCATTGCACGTCGATTTAACCGCCCATCAGGCGCATGAGGTGGTCACCGATTGGCTGGAACGTGTCGGGGTTGACAGGCAATGGTAAGTAAACGTGTTGAAAGTTTGTTGAATCAACTGCGCACGCAGGGCATCGTCGATGAACGTGTCCTCGAGGCGATCGCGCGCGTCCCGCGCGAAAAATTTGTTGATGAAGCCTTTGAACATAAAGCGTGGGAAAACACCGCGCTGCCGATTGGCCAGGGGCAAACCATCTCCCAGCCGTACATGGTGGCGCGGATGACCGAGCTGCTGGCGCTGACGCCGGAGTCGCGGGTGCTGGAGATCGGCACCGGTTCCGGTTACCAGACGGCCATCCTGGCGCACCTGGTGCATCACGTTTGCTCGGTAGAGCGAATTAAGAGTTTACAGTGGCAGGCGCGTCGTCGCCTGAAACAACTTGATTTACATAATGTTTCAACCCGTCATGGCGATGGGTGGCAAGGTTGGCAGGCGCGGGCGCCGTTTGATGCCATTATTGTGACGGCGGCGCCGCCGGAAATACCGACCGCGCTGCTGGCGCAGCTGGATGACGACGGCGTGCTGGTACTGCCGGTCGGCGAGGAGCATCAGTTTCTCAAACGGATCCGTCGCCGGGGCAACGAATTTATCATTGATACCGTCGAGGCCGTTCGCTTTGTTCCCCTGGTGAAAGGGGAGCTGGCCTGAGACCCGGATTATTCCAGGTTTTTTTTGCCTGACTTTAGGCGTAGGGTGGACACATTTTTCAGTGTCCTGGCCGGGCGTCGCCCGGTAAGCAAGATATTGGCAGTTAACATATTCCTGGGGGATAAATGAGCGCGGGAAGCACCAAATTTACCGTCAGCCGTATTGCGGCTCTTTCACTGGTTTCACTCTGGCTGGCCGGATGTACCAACACCAATAATCCGCCTGCGCCGGTTAGCTCTGCCGGCGGTGCCGCCTCTTCCAGCACCAATTCCGGCATGTTGATTACGCCGCCATCCTCCGGCGTCCAGTCTGCTCCTCAGGCGCAGCCGATCCAGCCGGTGCAGACCCAGACCATTCAGCCGCAGCCAATGGCGCAGGAGCCGGTGCAGACGGTGAATGGCAAGATCGTTTACAACCGCAAATATGGCGATATTCCGAAAGGTAGCTATACCGGCGGCAGTACCTATACGGTCAAACGCGGCGACACCCTGTTCTATATCGCCTGGGTCACCGGCAACGATTTCCGTGACCTGGCGCAACGCAACAATGTCCCGGCCCCGTACGCCCTGAACGTCGGTCAGGTGCTGCAGGTCGGCAACGCTTCAGGCCAGCCGATCACCGGTGAAAACGCCGTTTCTCAGGCCAGCGCAAGGGCGAGCGGCGGTGCGACGGCCACCACAACTTCTGCACAAAAATCGACCGCGGTGGTTGCTTCACAACCGACTATTACGTATTCTGAATCCTCAGGTGAACAAAGTGCTACCAAGATGTTGCCTAATAATAAACCAGCGACCACGACCTCGACGGTTGTCGCGCCGGTGACGGCACCTACAACGGTGAGCACAACCCAGCCGACTGCAAGCAGTACGTCAACCAGTTCGCCGATCTCATCATGGCGCTGGCCGACTGATGGCAAAGTTATCGAGAACTTTAGTGGCGCGGAAGGCGGCAATAAAGGTATCGACATTGCAGGCAGTAAGGGACAGGCTATTGTCGCGACCGCCGATGGGCGCGTCGTCTATGCCGGTAACGCACTGCGCGGCTACGGTAATCTTATTATCATCAAACATAACGATGATTACCTGAGTGCCTACGCTCATAACGATACCATGCTGGTTCGGGAGCAACAGGAAGTCAAAGCGGGGCAGAAAATCGCTACCATGGGTAGCACCGGAACCAGCTCAACAAGATTACATTTTGAAATTCGTTACAAGGGGAAATCCGTCAACCCGCTGCAGTACTTACCGCAGCGATAATTTGGCAAAGTACGGATAAGCGAAGCATTAGCTAACAGGCGCCAGGGCGGTGTCTATGCGCCTCTCGCTGAGAGGAGTAGGGGAAATCGTCCTGGCGTCTTTTGTTGATGCGCCGTGGAAGGTGCTTTGCTCAGGGATCACGGGTAGGAGCCACCTTTATGAGTCAGAATACGCTGAAAGTTCATGATTTAAATGAAGACGCGGAATTTGATGAGAACGGAATTGAGGTTTTCGACGAGAAGGCCTTAGTAGAAGAGGAACCCAGTGATAGCGATCTGGCTGAGGAAGAGCTGCTGTCGCAAGGCGCAACGCAACGCGTGCTTGACGCCACTCAGCTTTATCTTGGAGAGATTGGTTATTCCCCACTGCTGACCGCGGAAGAGGAAGTCTATTTCGCGCGTCGCGCACTGCGTGGTGATGTCGCTTCACGCCGTCGCATGATTGAAAGCAACCTGCGTCTGGTGGTGAAGATTGCCCGTCGTTACAGCAATCGTGGTCTGGCGCTGCTGGATCTGATTGAAGAAGGTAACCTCGGCCTGATCCGCGCCGTTGAGAAGTTTGACCCGGAACGTGGGTTCCGTTTTTCGACCTATGCGACCTGGTGGATCCGCCAGACCATTGAACGGGCGATCATGAACCAAACCCGTACGATCCGTTTGCCGATCCATATTGTCAAAGAGCTGAACGTCTATCTGCGTACCGCGCGCGAGTTGTCCCACAAGCTGGACCACGAGCCGAGCGCGGAAGAGATTGCCGAACAGCTGGACAAACCGGTCGATGACGTCAGCCGTATGCTGCGTCTGAACGAGCGCATCACCTCGGTGGATACCCCGCTGGGTGGCGATTCAGAAAAAGCGCTGCTGGATATTCTGGCCGATGAGAAAGAGAACGGCCCGGAAGACACCACGCAGGACGATGATATGAAACAAAGCATCGTTAAATGGCTGTTCGAACTGAACGCCAAGCAGCGTGAGGTTCTGGCGCGTCGTTTCGGTCTGCTGGGTTATGAAGCCGCCACCCTGGAAGATGTGGGCCGTGAAATTGGCCTCACTCGCGAGCGTGTGCGTCAGATCCAGGTGGAAGGTCTGCGTCGCCTGCGGGAAATTCTGCAGGGGCAAGGACTGAATATCGAAGCGCTCTTCCGCGAATAAGATCTTTTCTCTCAAAAAGGCCCCCTCGAAAGACGGGGCCTTTTTCTTTGCGCTAGCCGAGGCGGGTTTCCTGCAGATGGCGCCAGACAATTTTCCCTTCCGCTTGCTGAAAAATCGCCGTCGACCAGCGTACGTTCTCACTGCCATCCGCCAGCGTTTGGCGTTCACGGTACAGCACGGCGGCGCCGTCGTGCCACTCGCTGATGATTTTCGCCTGATCCACCACAATGTGTAATTCCGGACGGCTTGCGCCCGCCTGGTGGAAAAAACGGCTCACCGTCGGGTAGTCCATCTTCTCGCCGTTCAAAGGGATCATGGTGAATTCGGCGGCAAAGCGGCTCATCAGCGCCTCAGCGCTACCTTCCCCCTGGCTTAACCAGTGTTCGATAAGGACATGGGCGTCGACGACTTCCTGCAGATAAGGGTTCATGACTTCTCCAGAGTAGTGTGCAGGCGATGGATAATCGCCCGATTATTCAGCCGCAGGCAAAACAGCAGCGGCAACAGGGTTATGGCGGCGGCGCAGCTAAACGCGCCCTGCCAGGCGTAGGCCGGCGGGAAGACTCTCAACAGCAGGGCGAGCAGCGCGCTGCCGGCAAAGAAGCTGAGCTGGCGGTTAAGATTCCACAGCGCGCTGGCGTCAGGCATCTCTTCGCCAGGCGTATGCAGGAAAGCGCTGCTTTGCGCGGTGCTGCTGCATAAGCTGCCTCCGCCGCCCATCAGCGTAAAGGCCAGAATCAACAGCGCCAGCGGGCTGCGCGCATCGACCTGCAGCAGCAGCAGGATCCCCGCCGCCTGTAGCAGGCAGCCGACCATCACCAGCGGCCGCGGCCCGAAGCGGTTGAAATACCTGCCGGTAAAGGTGATGGCGGCAAACGAGGCCAGCGACCACGGCACCATCAGGGCGCCAGTGGCCCCCGGCGCCATCCCGGTGACGCGTTGCAGGTAGAACATTCCCACCACGTTGACGGCAATAAACATCCCCGGTACGCAGAGATAGATCAGCATGGCGAAGCGCAGGAGAGGATCGGCCAGCAATGACAGCGGGAGAAAGCGGGTCGGCCGGACGGGAGCGGGGCTGTCGTTTAGCCATCGCGCCGCCAGCATAAAGGTAAGCAGGGCGACAGGCAGGCTGGCGAAAAAGACCCAGCGCCAGCTGAACGCCTGGACGAGCAGACCCCCGATCGCCGGCGAGCAGGCGGGCGCCAGCAGGCCGACCAGCATCACCGCCGCCGACAGCTTCGCCCGCTCCTGCGGCTGAAACAGCGGCCACGTCAGCGCCTGGCCGAGGGGGATTAACAGCCCGCCGCCCATCCCCTGCAGCGTACGCCAGAAAATCAGCTCACCCAGGCTATGGGCCAGCCCCGATGCCAGCGCGCCGAGGCTGAACAGCCCCAGCGAGAGTAAAAACAGCCGTTTTGGCCCACAGCGCTGGCTAAGCCAGGCACTGAACGGTACGACGGCCGTCAGGCCAAGAATATAGGCATTGCTGACCCACGCCAGCTGCGAGACGGACACCGCCAGCTCGTGGCTGATAGCCGGGAAGGCAATGCTGGCGATAAACATATTGATTAGGTCGAGAAAAAAGCCGAACAGAAAAACGGTGGCAACGCGGTGGCGATAGGTCATGATTCACTCCCTCAGACAGGCGGCTACTGTAAACCCGGCGCCGCGGGGGATAAATGGGGCGAATCGGGATATACTGTCTGAATATTTTTGACAATCATCCGGACGACGATGCTAAACCTTCAGCGTGTGACCATGTTTATCGCCGTGGTGGACGCCGGCAGCTTTACCCAGGCCGCCGCGGCGCTGGGGCAGACCAAGGCGGTGGTCAGCTTTAACGTACGGCAACTGGAAAATGAGCTGGGGGTGACGCTGCTGCTGCGCTCGACGCGCCGTCTGCGGCTCACTGACGCCGGGGCGCTGTTCTATCAGCGTGGGGTGGCGCTGCTCAAAGCGGCGGAAAATCTGCAGGATGAGGTCCGGGCCAGCCATAGCGGTTTAAGCGGAGAGCTGCGGATCACCACCACGCCGGAGTATGGCGCGCAGGTCATCATCCCGGCGCTGGCGGCGTTTTCCCGTCATCATCCGGCGCTACGGGTGCGGCACGTCTCGTCCTCCCATCATGCGGATCTTATCTCCGAACGATTTGACGTGGCGATACGCCTCGGTACGCTGGCCGATTCCCGCTATCGGGCGACGCGGATAGCCAGTTTCGCGATCCTGCCCGTCGCCTCCCCGGCCTGGCTGGCGAGCCATCCGGTGCTGACGCTGTCCGATCTGGCGCAAGCTGACTGGATTATTCACGAGCGTCTGCCGGCCCCGCTGCGCTGGCAGCTGCGAACGGATGAACAGGCAGAGGTGGATTTTACGATAGTCAACGCGCCACGGTTTTCAGCCGACAGCGCCACGGCGCTGATGAGCTTTGCTCTGGCCGGATGCGGCATCGCTTTGCTGCCAGCCTGGCTGGTGGCCGGTAAACTGGCGCAGCGGGAGCTGGTGGCTGTCCTGCCGGAATACCATTTCCCGCCGCAGGGAGTGTATGCCCTTTATCCCGATGCGCAGCATATGCCGACCCGGGTGCGGACGTTTATCGACTTCCTGCGCGAGCAGCTCGGCTAGGCGCTTGCTCAGGGAACCATCATTTTACGCACCAGCCGGGAGAACTGTTCGCGTTCATCATCGCTCAGGCGGCCAAGAAACTCGTCATCGACCTCATTGCCTTGCGGAATGGAACGGTTAAGCAGCGCCTCGCCTTCGTCGGTCAGATAGACAAAACGGCGGCGCTTATCGGCCGGATCGTGCTCCCGGCGCACCAGGCCGCGCGCTTCCATCCGGCTGAGCATCTCCGCCAGCGTGGCCTTCGTACTGACCGCCGCTTCAATCAGCACCACCTGTTCGATCCCCGGCTGCTCCGCAACCGAGCGCATCACCGCATACTGAGGCTTAGTCAGGTCCGGTAACGCCTGCTGCCAGCGGGCGGTATGTTGTTGAAAAAGCTGGCGCAGCAGGTGGAATGCTTCGTTTCGTAACTCCATGGATACTCCGTAACAAAACTGTCACCTCTATGATAGCCGTTCGTACGCCTTTTTATACCTTTTCCCTGTTTGATTAAAAATGCGCACGTATACGAACGATCTTGTCATTCGACTCAGGAGAGGGTAATTTAAGCATAAAGTTCGTGTACGAACAAATTGAATGAGGTCTGGAATGAAACTGATTGTTGGGATGACGGGGGCCACCGGGGCTCCGCTTGGGGTGGCATTACTGCAGGCGCTGCGCGATATGCCGGAGGTGGAAACCCATCTGGTGATGTCGAAGTGGGCCAAAACCACCATCGAGCTGGAAACACCCTGGACGGCACGGGAAGTGGCCGCGCTGGCGGACTTTTCCCACAGCCCGGCCGACCAGGCCGCCACCATCTCATCAGGTTCATTTCGTACCGACGGCATGATCGTGATTCCCTGCAGTATGAAAACGCTGGCAGGCATTCGCGCAGGCTATGCCGAGGGGCTGGTGGGACGCGCGGCGGACGTGGTGCTTAAAGAGGGGCGCAAGCTGGTGCTGGTCCCGCGGGAAATGCCGCTCAGCACGATCCATCTGGAGAACATGCTGGCGCTGTCCCGTATGGGCGTGGCGATGGTGCCGCCGATGCCGGCTTACTATAACCACCCGGAGACGGTTGACGATATCACCAACCACATTGTGACCCGGGTGCTGGATCAGTTTGGCCTCGACTATCACAAAGCGCGCCGCTGGAACGGCTTGCGCACGGCAGAACAATTAGCACAGGAGATCGAATAATGGCTTTTGATGATTTGCGCAGCTTTTTGCAGGCGCTGGATGACCAGGGACAACTGCTGAAAATCAGTGAGGAGGTGAACGCTGAGCCAGACCTGGCGGCGGCAGCCAATGCCACCGGACGCATCGGCGACGGCGCCCCGGCGCTGTGGTTCGATAAGATTCGCGGCTTTACCGACGCCCGGGTGACGATGAACACCATCGGCTCGTGGCAGAACCATGCCATCTCGCTGGGCCTGCCGCCCAACACGCCGGTGAAAAAGCAGATTGATGAATTCATCCGCCGTTGGGATAACTTCCCGGTGACGCCAGAGCGCCGCGCCAACCCGGCATGGGCGGAAAACACCGTGGATGGCGATGATATCAACCTGTTCGATATTCTGCCGCTGTTCCGCCTCAACGATGGCGACGGCGGGTTCTACCTCGACAAAGCCTGTGTCGTTTCGCGCGATCCGCTTGACCCTGACAACTTCGGTAAGCAAAACGTCGGTATCTACCGTATGGAAGTGAAAGGCAAGCGCAAGCTTGGCCTGCAGCCGGTGCCGATGCACGATATCGCCCTGCATCTGCATAAAGCGGAAGAGCGCGGGGAAGACCTGCCGATCGCCATTACCCTCGGTAACGACCCGATTATCACCCTGATGGGCGCCACGCCGCTGAAATACGATCAGTCAGAATATGAAATGGCCGGCGCGCTGCGTGAGAGCCCGTATCCCATCGCCACCGCGCCGCTGACCGGCTTTGACGTGCCCTGGGGTTCGGAAGTGATCCTCGAAGGGGTGATTGAAGGCCGTAAGCGTGAGATAGAGGGGCCGTTCGGTGAGTTTACCGGCCACTACTCCGGCGGTCGTAACATGACGGTAGTGCGCATCGACAAAGTCTCGTATCGCAGCAAACCGATTTTTGAATCGCTCTATCTCGGTATGCCGTGGACCGAAATCGACTATCTGATAGGCCCGGCCACCTGCGTGCCGCTGTATCAGCAGCTGAAGGCAGAGTTCCCGGAAGTGCAGGCGGTCAACGCTATGTACACCCACGGTCTGCTGGCGATTATCTCCACCAAAAAACGCTACGGCGGTTTTGCCCGCGCGGTGGGTTTGCGGGCGATGACCACTCCCCACGGCCTCGGCTATGTGAAGATGGTGATCATGGTTGATGAAGACGTTGACCCGTTCAACCTGCCGCAGGTGATGTGGGCGCTCTCCTCGAAGGTTAACCCGGCGGGAGACCTGGTGCAGTTGCCGAACATGTCGGTCCTTGAACTTGACCCAGGCTCCAGCCCGGCGGGCATCACCGACAAGCTAATTATCGACGCCACCACCCCGGTTGCGCCGGACCTTCGCGGCCACTACAGCCAGCCGGTGCAGGATCTGCCGGAAACCAAAGCCTGGGCTGAAAAACTGACCGCTATGCTGGCCAACCGTAAATAAGGAGAAGAAGATGATTTGTCCACGTTGCGCCGATGAAAAGATTGACGTCATGGCGAAATCGCCGGTGAAAGGAGTCTGGACGGTGTATCAGTGCCAGCACTGTCTGTATACCTGGCGGGATACCGAGCCGCTGCGCCGCACCAGCCGCGAGCACTATCCTGAAGCGTTCCGGATGACGCAGAAAGATATTGATGAGGCGCCGCAGGTGCCGCACGTCCCGCCGCTATTGCCGGAAGATAAGCGTTAATGAAAATAGCCTGCTAAGGGCTTATCCTGTTAGGGCTATTTTACCTGCCATTTTAAAACTGGGTCGTGCGCAAACTGCCTGCGACCATCACGCCGACTGGGATAATCTCTCCGTCGGCTTTTTTATATTTCGCAAAATAATAAAATTTATTTATTCATTAAATCCAGAAATTATGTAAAGGGGTAATATAATGGGGCGACTTTGCGAGTCGGCTTCCAGATTATTATAAAATCCGTCTGATTAATTCCTTGCAGATAAATTTCACGCCCTGACGAGTATAGAATAGCGGCGGGTGCTTGAGGCTGTCTGGCCTTGAGCAAGACCAGGACCCCAGACAGACGAAAGCCCCAGGAGATATTTCTATCAACTGAGGCTAGCGAATGAACATAGACAATTCAGATGTTAGTCTCTTCTTTGCAGGGAGGCAAGATATGCTGACAAAATATGCCCTTGTGGCAATCATCGTACTCTGTATTACGGTACTGGGATTTACGCTGTTGGTGCACAGCTCGCTATGCGAGCTGAGTATTAAAGAGCGTAGTATTGAGTTTAAAGCTGTTCTCGCTTACGAATCGAAGAAGTAGCATCCGCGCGGGGGCAACCCCGCGTATTGGTTGTCAGGACGCATCCTCTTGCACCCATTTTTAGTTTGTTAAAACGGCAGCGCTGAGCGGCGCTGCCGTTTTTCACCTTAATGGGGCGCTAGACCAGACTTTTCAGACGGTAGATCCACTCCAGCGCCTGACGCGGGGTCAGGGAGTCCGGATCAAGATTCTCCAGCGCCTCAACCGCAGGCGAGGTCTCTTCCGGAGCGGCGAGCAGCGACATCTGCGTGCCGTCGACCTGGGTCGCCGCCGCGTTGGGCGAGATACTCTCCAGCTCGCGCAGTTTCTGCCGCGCGCGCTTGATCACCTCTTTCGGCACCCCGGCCAGCGCGGCGACCGCCAGGCCGTAGCTCTTGCTGGCCGCGCCATCCTGCACGCTGTGCATAAAGGCGATGGTGTCGCCATGCTCCAGCGCGTCGAGATGGACGTTGGCGACGCCTTCCATTTTCTCCGGCAGCTGAGTGAGCTCGAAGTAGTGGGTGGCGAACAGCGTCAGCGCCTTGATTTTGTTTGCGAGATTTTCCGCACAGGCCCATGCCAGCGACAGACCGTCGTAGGTGGACGTGCCGCGGCCAATCTCATCCATCAGCACCAGGCTGTGTTCGGTGGCGTTGTGCAGGATATTGGCGGTTTCAGTCATCTCCACCATAAAGGTCGAGCGGCCGCTGGCCAGGTCGTCCGCCGCGCCGACGCGGGTAAAGATGCGATCGATGGGGCCTATCTCCACCTTCTGCGCCGGGACGTAGCTGCCGATATAGGCCAGCAGCGCAATCAGCGCGGTCTGGCGCATATAGGTACTTTTACCGCCCATGTTCGGCCCGGTGATGATCAGCATCCGCCGCTGCGGCGCCAGCTGCAGCGGGTTGGCGATAAACGGCTCTTTCAGCACCTGCTCGACCACCGGATGGCGGCCTTCGCTGATGCGAATGCCCGGCTTATCGCTAAAGGTCGGGCAGCAGTAGTTGAGGGTTTCCGCGCGTTCCGCCAGGTTGACCAGCACGTCCAGCTCGGCCAGCGCGCTGGCGCTCGCCTGCAGGTCGGCAAGGTACGGCAGCAGCAGGTCGAACAGTTCGTCATAAAGCTGCTTTTCCAGCGCCAGCGCTTTGCCCTTGGAGGTCAGCACCTTATCTTCGTATTCCTTCAGCTCAGGAATAATATAGCGTTCGGCGTTTTTCAGCGTCTGGCGTCGCACGTAGTGGATCGGCGCGAGGTGGCTCTGGCCGCGGCTGATCTGGATGTAGTAGCCGTGGACGGCGTTGTAGCCGACCTTCAGGGTGTCGAGGCCCAGCCGCTCGCGCTCGCGGATCTCCAGCTTATCGAGATAATCGGTGGCGCCATCGGCCAGCGCCCGCCACTCGTCCAGCTCTGCGCTGTAGCCTGGAGCGATGACCCCGCCGTCGCGGACCAGCACCGGCGGGGCGTCGATCACCGCGCGCTCCAGCAGTTCGCGCAGTTCGCTAAACTCGCCCATTTTTTCGCGCAATTTTTGCACCGGCTGACTGTCAACGTCAGCCAGCTGCTCGCGCAGCAGGGGCAACTGCTGCAGGGCATGACGCATGCGGGCTAAATCGCGTGGACGGGCGGTACGCAGCGCCAGACGCGCCAGAATACGTTCCAGATCGCCGACCTGGCGCAGCACCGGCTGCAGCTCGGTATAGCGCTCCTGCAGCGCGCCGATGGTCTGCTGGCGCTCCACCAGCACGGCGGTATCGCGGACCGGCATATGCAGCCAGCGCTTGAGCATCCGGCTGCCCATCGGCGTCACCGTACAGTCGAGTACCGAGGCCAGAGTGTTATCGGTGCCGCCGGCGAGATTCTGGGTGATCTCGAGGTTACGGCGGGTGGCGGCATCCATAATGATGCTGTCCTGCTGGCGCTCCATGGTGATGGAGCGAATATGCGGCAGCGAGGTGCGCTGGGTGTCTTTGACATACTGCAGCAGGCAGCCGGCGGCGCACAGGCCGCGGGGGGCGTTTTCCACGCCGAAGCCGACCAGATCGCGGGTGCCGAACTGCAGGTTAAGCTGCTGGCGCGCGGTGTCGATTTCAAATTCCCACAGCGGGCGACGGCGCAGACCGCGGCGGCCTTCGATCAGCGACGATTCGGCAAAATCTTCCGCGTACAGCAGCTCCGCCGGATTAGTGCGCTGCAGCTCTGCCGCCATGGTTTCGCGGTCGGCCGGTTCGCTCAGGCGGAAGCGGCCGGAGCTGATGTCCAGCGTCGCGTAGCCAAAGCCTTTGCTGTCCTGCCAGATGGCGGCCAGCAGGTTGTCCTGACGCTCCTGCAGCAGCGCTTCATCGCTGATGGTGCCCGGCGTGACGATACGCACCACTTTACGCTCGACCGGCCCTTTGGTGGTGGCCGGGTCGCCTATCTGCTCGCAAATAGCTACCGACTCGCCCTGATTAACCAGTTTCGCAAGATAGTTTTCCACCGCGTGGTGGGGGATGCCGGCCATGGGAATGGGTTCGCCCGCGGAGGCGCCGCGTTTGGTCAGCGAGATATCGAGCAGCTGCGACGCGCGTTTCGCATCCTCATAAAACAGCTCGTAAAAATCCCCCATCCGGTAAAACAGCAGAATGTCAGGATGTTGCGCCTTCAGCTTGAGATACTGCTGCATCATCGGCGTGTGGGCGTCGAGATTGTCAATTGTGCTCATGGGGTGTTATCCAGATCCCTGATTTGAAATGGCTGCGATTTTGTTGTTTTCGTCGTTATCACATGGATGAGACATGATAACGGAGATGGGCAGGCGAGGGAAACTGACGAACGCGCGCGGCGCGATCCGGATTCCAGTTGCAGAGGGGGATGAGTCATCAAAAGCCAGCATCAGGATGTGCAGTTACCGGTTCAAAAAAGCCCTATCCGATATTTCCCTGGATAAGCCTTAACGGCAGCAGTTAGCAACGATCCTTGATATACTGAAACCATCAGGTGAATGAAAAGGGAGATGCCATGAGTCACAACAAAAAAGATCAGGCCACATACGCCAGACCTTCCCGCGCTGACATCGTTCGTTCTGTTGCGACATCAACCGCGGTCGAGACAGGGCAACCCTCAGCCAGAGTTGAAGAGAGTCTTGAAGCCGCGCGCAAAAAATATGCGCATCTTCGTCTTGCCTAATCCCTTCTTAAGGCCATGCTGACCCAGTGTTTCATCGGTCGATAGTCCAGAGTCAAACCTGCATGGATAGCCGATATATACTGGGTTTTGTTTTGTTCCCAGCTTTGATAATTCAGCGGTTTATAGCCAGCCTGCACCGCCATCACATCAGCTAATAATCGTGATAAACGCCCGTTACCCTCTCTGAATGGATGGATGAGGATCAATTCAACATGTGTGACTGCGATAGCTTCTGTGAGCTGCAATTCACTCATGCCTGAACAAGGCGTATAATGAGCAAGGTATTTCTTATCAAAATCGTTTAGCAGTTTAGCCAGCTGTGTTGAAGGGGCGAACATAAAATCGCCTTTGCTGATATTGACCGTTCTTTCCTGGCCTGCCCATGCATAGATATTGCCTAACCAGCGATAATGCCACTTTTTCAGGATATTGACGCTGAGCAATCCGGTTGGAAAGTGTTCCTCAAAAACCGAGCGATAAAGTTGTTCCAGCAGTACCAGTTCTACGCTATCCATCTCATTTGCGTCAGCAATCCCGAGTTTATTAGCCAAAACCCGTTCACCTGAATTTTTCTCATACTGGCCTTCGCTGCCAGCAACTGTGTATCGGCTCATGGGGACCCTCAAAAGGGAACGCTGATAGATATGAAAGTATAATGCTCATCAGCTTTTGCGGTGTAATACCGAACGCGCGCGGCGCGATCCGGATTCCAGTTGCGCCGCGCGGGGGTTACGGCGCCAGATAGACCTGGGGGGCCGCGTTGTCCGGATGCTGGCCGAGGCGGACATCCGCCCCGTACCAGCGATGGATAACCGACTGTTGGATCACCTCCTGCGGCGTCCCCTGGGCGACCAGGCGGCCCTGGTGAAGCAGCAGGATGCGGTCGGCCCACAGGGCGGCGAGGTTAAGGTCATGCAGCACCACGCACACGTGCAGTTGCCCGCCGGCGGTGAGCCGTTTGAGCAAGCGCAGCAGATGCTGTTGATAGTAAAGGTCCAGCGCCGAGGTGGGCTCATCGAGAAACAGCCAGCCCTGCGGCGCGCCGTCGCGCCACAGCTGCGCCAGACAGCGGGCGAGCTGCACCCGCTGCTGCTCGCCGCCGGAAAGGGCGGGATAGCGGCGGCCGGCAAGGTCATCGCAGCCGGTGACGGCCATTACCGCCGCCAGCTCCGCCGGGTCCGCGGTCGGGCCCCACGGCGAGCGCCCCATGGCGATGACCGTTTCCACCGTCCAGTCGGCCTGCAGGGCCGTGCGCTGTAGCATGACCGCCCGCCGGCGCGCCAGCGCCTCGGGTGACCACGCCTCCAGCGGCGTGCCCGCCAGACGGCGGGTACCGCTATCCGGGGTCAGGTACCCGGTCAGCAGCCGCAGCAGGGTGGATTTGCCAGCGCCGTTCGGCCCGATAAGCGCCGTCATCTCGCCGCCGCGCAGCGCGACGGAGATGTTGTCGATAATCTGCCGCTGGCCGAGGCGAAGCGCCAGCCCCTGCGCGCAATATTCATTAGCCATGTTTGGGGTTCTCCCGACGAAAGACCAGCCACAGAAACCAGGGGGCGCCCAGCAGGCTGGTGAGCAGACCGACCGGCATCTCCGCCGGCGCCGCCACGGTGCGGGCCAGGGTGTCGGCCAGCAGAAGCAGGATCGCGCCGGCCAGCAGCGAGCCGGGGATCAGCCCGCGATGGTCCGGCCCCAGCCACAGGCGCATCAGGTGCGGCACCACCAGGCCAATAAAGCCGATGACGCCGCTAATGGCCACCGCCGCGGCCACCAGCACCGCGCTGCACAGCAGCAGCCAGCGCTGCAGCGCCCGCACGTTGACCCCGAGATAGTGCGCTTCTTCATCGCCGAGCTGCAGCAAATTCAGGCGGGAGGCCATCCACCACACCGCCAGCGCCGCCGGGATGATCAGGGTCGCAGCCACCAACAGGGTCGGCCACTCGGCCTGGCCCAGACTGCCCATGCCCCACAGCGACAGCTGTCGCAGCTGGGCGTCGTTACTCAGCCAGGCCAGCACGCCGACCAGCGCCCCGCACAGCGCGTTGATGGCGATCCCCACCAGCAGCAGGCGCGACAGCGACCCCTCCTCCGCCCGGCTGAGGATAAAAATCACCACCATCACCGCCAGGCTGCCGATAAACGCCGCCAGCATCGGCATATACAGAGCGATCAGCCCCGTTGCGGAGAGCGGGAGCACCAGCCAGCTGGCCACCGCCAGCGCGGCGCCGCTGCTGATGCCCAGCAGGCCCGGGTCGGCAAGCGGGTTGCGAAACAACCCCTGCATCACGCAGCCGGAGAGGGCCAGCGCCGCGCCTACCAGCAGGGCCAGCAGCACCCGCGGCAGACGGATGGTCAGCCAGATGTGGCGCAGCATCTCATCCCCGGCGGGCAGCAGGCTGGCCAGCGGCAAACGCATCGCGCCAAGGGTGGTGGCGAACAGCGTCAGCAGGACCAGCAGCAGCGTCATCAACAGCAAACGGCGGGTGAGGGCAGGGCGCATCAGGGCAGATGCTCCGCTTTTTCACGCAGCGCGATAATCGCCTGCGGGGTGCGCGGCCCAAAGCCGAGCAGGGCCATATCGTCGATCGTCAGCAGCTGCTTATGACGCCCCGCCGGGGTCTGTGCCAGGCCGGGCAGTTTCCACAGCCCGGCTTCGCCGCCCATCCCTTTGAGACCATCGGCGGAGATCACCACCAGATCCGCCTGGCTGGCGGCCACCCCCTCCTGCGACATCGCCCGATAGTGGTCGAAGCCCTGCATCGCGTTCTGCAGCCCGGCGGCGTGAATGGCGCCATCGGCCGCGGTGCGTTGCCCGGCCACCAGGGTATTCATTCCGCCGTGGCTGAGAATAAACAGCACCCGCCTGGCAATCGGCTGCGTTGGAATGGCGGCGATCTGTTGCTGAAGCTGCTGGCGCAGCGCGTCGCCTGCCGGGGTTTTGCCTAACGCTTCGGCAATGACGGCCACTTTGTTATCAATCGCGGCCAGGCTTTCGCCGCCCGGCACGTTTACCACCTTCACGCCGCTCGCCTGCACCTTGTGTAAAACCAGCGAGGGCTGCGCCTGGGCGCTCGCTAGCACCAGCTGCGGACGTAATGCGAGGATCCCCTCGGCGTTCAACTGCCGCAGGTAGCCGACATCCGGCAGCTTTTGCGCCGCCGGGGGCCAGCTGCTGGTGCTGTCCCGGGCGACCAGGCTCTGTTGCGCGCCAAGGGCATAGACGATCTCAGTGACATCGCCGCCGAGGGTGACGAGCCGCTCCACGGCGGCGTGGCACAGCAACGGGAAGGCGATGAGAAGCAGTAACCAGCGCATCATGCGGGCAGTCCTTCGCGGGTCAGACGATCCACCTGCTGGCGCCATTGCGCCTGCTCGGGGTGGCCCTCGCTGCGCTGGCCATAGAGCTGGGCGATCTGGGTGCCGTCTTTGGCGAACAGCTCGACGCTGGTGACGTGTCCGTCTGAGGTCGGCTTGCGGGTCACCCACACTTCATCGAGGCTCTCTTCACGCAGATGCAGGGTAAAGGTGGGATTGAAGATATTCAGCCAGCCGCGCATCGGCGCCAGCTTTTCCAGGGCGCCGGTGAAGATCTGCACGCAGCCGCGATTGCCGACGAAAATCATGATTTCATTGCCCTCCTGGCGCACCGTCTCCAGTAACGCTGGCAGCGCATGGCGATCAACGCGGCAGGCGAGGTCGTCGCTCACCAGGCGGAAGGCCTGCTGGCGGGAAAGCTGATATTTACGCAGCAGACCGAAGAACTGGTGTACGTCGGTCATCGCGCGCCAGTCGTTCTCCAGGGCGGCGCCGTCGGCGCTCTCGGCATATTTCACCGGCTCCAGCGGGCGCAGGGCCAGCGGCGCCGGGGCCGCCACCCGATGTTCTGCGATCAGGGTGTCCCAGGCCGCCATGTCGGTCTGCGTGGTCGCATAGACTTTCAGCAGGGCGTCGCCGTGGTGGTCGAAAAACTGAATGCTCTGGCGACCGTTATCGTTCAGATGGAAGGCGCTGGCCCACTGGCTGAGGAACAGACGCAGGTCGAGCGCGCGCGGGTTGAGCACCAGCCCGGCGTGGCCGCTGAGGTGCTGGTGCGTGAACTGGCCGACCTGCTCATGGACGGCATACTCGTTGCGACAGATGCATTTGGTTTCACCGACGCGCTCCAGGGCGGCAATCAGCGCCCGGGCGTCATCGATCAGGCGCACGGCATCGTGACCGAGGCGGGCGGCGGTCAGCTCGGCTTCGCTGATCCCCATTTCCGCAGCGATATCGCGGGCATATTTCGCGGTGCTGGACGCTTTGGTGGCCTGGTAGCGCTGCCACAGATCGGGGTGGGCATTGGGCATAATCATATCCTTCTCAATGTTCAATATCCCCGGCCGGCGGGCCGGGGGCAGGTGAGTTGTTATTCGGGCAATCAGAAGTCGACGTTGACCCCAAGCTGCCAGGTGCGGCCCGGCATGACCGCCAGCGCTTTATCATTGGCGTCCTGGCTGGTGCCGGTCTCGATATTGCGGCTGCTCAGGTAATCCCAGTATTTACGATCGGTGAGGTTGTAGACCCCGCCATTGAGGCGCACGTTTTTCGCTACCTGCCAGTACGCGGTCCAGTCCAGCATGCCGTAGCCCGGCACGCGCATATAGTCGCTGCTGGCATCGGCGATGGCGGAACCGCTGTTGCTGTAGCTTTCGCGGTTGGTGGCGGTCGCCTGTTTCCCCTTGACGAAGGTCGCCGTCAGGGCGGTGCCGTAGCGTTTCGCCGGATCGTCCCACGCCACGCCGACGATAGCTTTCATCGGCGCTACGCTGTCGAGGTCGACGTATTTATCGCCGCTGTAGCTGGATTTCGATTTCCCTTCGCTATAGCCGAGGGCGAGGGTGGCGCTCAGGCCGTCCACCTGCTCATACCAGGTGCCAAAGTTAAATTTAGTGCTGATTTCACCGCCGTAGATATAGGCTTTATCGCGGTTTTCCGCCTGATAAATGGTGTAGATATTCGACGGCACGTTAGTGAACTGGCCCGGATTATTCGCCCGGGTATAGCGGGTATAGGCGATAAAGTTCTTATAGCTGTTGTAGAACAGCGCTGTGCGCAGGGTGATGCCTTCGGTAACTTCCCCCTTCAGCCCCCACTCGAGATTATCGCTGGTTTCCGTCTTCAGATCGGTATTGCCGATCAGGGCATACTGCTGGCTGCCGGCGTAGCTGGAGCCAAGGTTCCAGGATCCATACAGCTGACTGGCGTTGGGGAACTGCGCGCCGCGCTGGTACTGCAGGTAGGTCATCAGGCGCGGGGTGAGGTCGTACTGGAAAGTCAACGACGGCAGAACCTGGGTATCGCTGTTTTTACCGTACAGATTCGCTACTGACGATTCGGTCAGCGCGCTGCTGTTGGCGGCAAGGTCGGACAGATTTTCCGGCTTCGTCGATTGATGCACCACGCGCACGCCGGGAATGATGGCGAAGTTGTGGCTATCAAGGTCGAAGTTGATCTTATCCTGGACAAAGCCGCCGAGAGTGTAGCTGCGGCTGTCTGCCTCCGGCTGCATGATCTCGCTGTAAACGCTGGGGATCGGCGACTGGCTGAACGGCCGCTGGGTTTTGCTGGTGCTGGCGTTGAAACCGGCGCTCAGATCGTGGCGGCCCAGGGTTTTCGCCAGCGCGGTCTGCAGGCCCCAGGTGTCAGTGTCGTAGTTGGAGTTCACCGTCTGCATTCTGCGGGTGACGCTGTCCGGCATATACGTCCAGTCATGGGCTTCGGTATGCTGGTAGTAGATTTTCGTGGAGACGCTGTCGAGGTAGTCATTCATCGGCGTCCAGTCATCCTTCAGGCTCAGGCCCCAGCGTCGGGTCTGGCTGGTCTGGTTGGCGGTGCCGATGGTGCTGTTGCCGCTGGAATCCCAGGTATCGTAGTGGGTGTGGTTGGTTTTGTGGTAATAGTCGAAGGTGCTGGTTAGCTTGTGCTCGTCGTTGGGCTGCCAGATCCCGGAGGCCAGAAAGGCATCGGAGTGCCAGTTCGCCGGGTAGGCGTCGACGGTGTCGCTGTTATTTTCGGTTTCCTGGCCGTCGCGGCGGCTGTAGACCAAAATGCCGCGCAGGAACTCATCGCCGCCGGCGACGGTCACCCCGTTGTGCCAGCTGCGATCCGCGGAGTCGTAGCCGCTGCGATAGCCGAAGGCGCTGGTTTTGCCCGGGCGCAGGTAATCATCCGCCGATTTCGGGCGGAAGGAGACATTCCCTCCGATGGCGCTGTTGGCCGTTTCCGTCGAGGTGGCGCCGGACTGGATATCCACGCTGCCGTACATATACGGGTCGATATAATCGCGGCCGATGCCGAAGGTATTGAGCCCCGAGCGGCCGACGTAGCCGCGGCCGGTGGCGTTGGGCTGGGCGATACCGTCCACGTCGATACCGACGCGGTTGCTCTCCATGCCGCGAATGTTGTAGCCGGTGTAGCCCCCGCGGTCGAAGCCGCTTTTGCCGTTGCCGGAGCCGCCGCTGGCCCCGGTGGCGCTGATGAGCGGTTCATAGCGCATGATCGAGCCGAAATCGTTAGCGCCTTTGTCCTCCAGCTCCCGGGCGCTGATGCTGTGCTCGTTACCGGCTTTTTGCGCCGGCGCGGGAGCGGTGACGGTCATTTGTTCCGAGGTGTCATCCACCGCCTCGCCGCCGATGGCGGAAGTGCCTGCTGCGACGGCAGAAGTTTGATAAATTGCTGCAAGCAAAGAGGTCACCAGCAGGCGTTTTTTACACCCTGCTGCTGACGGAGTCGATTTGTACATAGTCGCCACGCCTTGATCGTTATTAGTATCGGCTCACGCGTTACTTCCAGAGTTGCAGGTTGCTCCGTCTTTTCCGTTGCGGATAGGGTCTCACTCCATTTGTTGATTGCGAATGGTAATGATAGGTATTATCGTTTGCAACAAAATATTCATGTATTCCTCATTTAAACTGCACTTTGTTTACACTGTGCCCTTTCAGCCTGAGCGAGATGACGATGAATTCAAAAGCGGCTATCACCATCACCTATTGTTCCCAGTGCAACTGGATGCTGCGCGCCAGCTGGATGGCGCAGGAGCTGTTACACACCTTCAGCACCGATATCGCCTCGGTGACGCTGGTGCCGGGCACCGGCGGGATCTTCACTATCGATATCGACGGCCAGCAGATCTGGGAGCGGAAGCAGGATGGCGGCTTTCCGGATGCGGCAGAGCTGAAACGCCGGGTGCGCGATGTCTGCTTCCCGGAAAAAGCATTGGGGCATGTTGATAAACCCGCTAACCCGACCTAATCATTAGGAAAGCGGCTGCGTGGCCCGTTTAAAAGGTGTATTATTGATGCATCTTTTTGTGGGGAGGGAAGTTGACGGTGGGCAAACGCATCGAACGTGAAAAGCAGACGATCGGTCGGATGATTGGGCTTTATCAGCGCCGCTGTCCGGATGCCCGCGACGACGGCGAGCACTATCAGGCGCTGAACGCCTACGCCGACAAGCGGCTTGATAAGTGCGTGTTTGGCGACAATAAACCGGCCTGCAAGCAGTGTCCGGTACACTGCTATCAGCCGGCGAAGCGCGAAGAGATGAAGCAGATTATGCGCTGGGCCGGGCCACGAATGCTCTGGCGCCACCCGATCCTGACCCTTCGCCATCTGCTGGATGACAGGCGGCCGGTGCCGCCGCTGCCGGAAAAATATCGACCGAAAAAATAGCGGCCTTTCCCCGGCCTGGGCTGCGCGCAGCCGGGGGACAAGCGCAGCCCCGGTAAGGCGTTAGCCGCCACCGGGGATGGGTGATGAAGCCTTCTGTTTCTGACTATCCCGGATCGTGCTTGTCACAAAGGCGACCACAAACAGCGCGCTGAACAGCACCACGATAGTCGGCGCCGGCGCGCTATCGAGATAAAACGCCAGCCACACTCCTCCCGCCGAGCAGCAGACCGCTACCGCCACCGCCAGCAGCAGGGCGTGGATAAAGCGCCGTACCAGCAGGAGCGCGATCGCCCCTGGGGCAATCAGCAGCGAAATCGACAGAATAATCCCTACCGACTGCAGCGTCGCGACGATGGTCAGGGCGATCATGCACAGCATGCCGTAATGCAGCAGTCCGCCGCGCAGGCCGCTGGCTTTGGCCTGCGTCGGATCGAAGGCGTGCAGCAAAAAATCCCGCCATTTCAGCCCGATAATCAGCGCAATCATCAGCGCGATAGCCGCCGTTTGTCCAATATCGCTGAGGGAGATCCCGAGCATGTCGCCGAACAGAATATGGTCGAGATGGACGTCGGACTGGATCGCTACGTACAGCACCAGCCCGGCGCCAAACATGCCGGAGAAGACGATTCCCATGATGGTATCGCGTTTGAGGCGGCTGTTGTCGTCGAGAAAACCGGTCGTCACGGCGCAGAGCAGCCCGGCGATAAACGCGCCGATGGCGAAGGGGATGCCGATAATGTAGGCCAGCACCACGCCGGGAAAGACCGCGTGGCTCATGGCGTCGCCCATCAGCGCCCAGCCTTTGAGCACCAGAAAGACCGACAGCAGCGCGCAGGGCACGGCAACGACCATCGATACTGTTATCGCGTTGACCATAAAAGGAAACTGGAACGGGGCCAGGATCAGATTCAGCATGCTGCCTCCCCGGCGCGGCGGCGGTTGGCCAGCAGGCCATGCTTCGGCGCGAAGATAAAGGTGATGAGGAACAGCAGCGTTTGCGCCACCACGATAATGCCGCCGGTGGCGCCGTCGAGGTAGTAACTGAGCCAGGCGCCGAAGAAGCTGGTCAGGCTGCCGATGGCGACGGCGATGGCCAGCAGGCGCGGGAAGCGGTCGGTTAACAGCCAGGCGGTGGCGCCGGGGGTGACCACCAGGCAGATAACCAGAAAGGCGCCGACGGTCTGCAGCGCCGCTACGGTGCAGGCCGCCAGCAGGGTAAAGAACAGCAGCTTCAGGCCGCGGGTGTTCAGACCAATCGAGCGGGCGTGGTGCTCATCGAAGAAGGTCACCATCAGATCTTTCCACTTCAACAGCAGGATCGCCATCGAGATAAAGCCGATCGCCGCCAGCTGGATAATATCCTCCGGGGCGATAGCCAGAATATTGCCGAGGATAATGGTCTGGATATTCACCGACGTCGGGTTCAGCGACACCATAAACAGCCCGATCCCGAAGAAGGAGGAGAAGATCAGGCCGATAATTGCATCCTCTTTCAGCCGCGACCGCTGCTGCAAAAACAGCATACTGCCCGCCGCCAGGCCGCCGGAGAGAAACGCGCCGAGGGCAAACGGCAGGCCGAGCATATAGGCCCCGGCGACGCCGGGCACAATCGAGTGGGAAAGGGCGTCGCCAATCAGCGACCAGCCCTTCAGCATCAGGTAGCAGGAGAGAAAGGCGCAGACGCCGCCCACCAGCGCCGCCACCCACATCGCATTGAGCATATAGTGATAGCCAAACGGCTCCAGCAGCCAGCTCATCGTGGGCCTCCCGCCGCGCGCCGGCTGATAAACGGCCGCTCGTCATCGGTGATAATCTGCGCTTCCGCACCGGTGAGCGCGACGTGGCGCAGTACGCCGCTGAAAGCCCGCTCCAGATTCTCGGCGGTGAAGGTGGTTTCTGTCGGGCCGCTGGCCAGCACGGTGCCTTTTACCATCACCGTGTAATCGCAAAATTCACTTACGGACCCGAGATTATGGGTGGAGACCAGCATGGTACAGCCCTCATCGCGGAGCTCGCGCAGCAGGCTGATGATCCGCGCTTCGGTCTGCACATCGACGCCGGTAAAAGGCTCATCCAGCAGGATCACCTGGCCCTGCTGAGCGATGGCGCGGGCAAGGAAGACGCGCTTTTTCTGCCCGCCGGAGAGCTCGCCAATTTGCCGATGGCGGTACTCGCTCATGCCCACGCGGGCCAGCGCGGCATCGACAATCTCGCGATCGCGCGGCTTTGCCCGCCGCAGCCAGCCCATATGGCCGTAGCGGCCCATCATCACCACATCCTCCACCAGCACCGGGAAGGACCAGTCCACCTCTTCCGACTGCGGGACATAGGCGACCAGGTTCTGGCGCAGCGCGCGGTTGACCGGCTGACCGAGGATGGCGATCTCGCCGTGACCGACGCGCACAAAGCCCATCAGCGCTTTAAACAGTGTGGATTTACCCGAGCCGTTAACCCCCACCAGCGCGGCAATAGAGCCGCGCGGTACGCTGAACGAGGCGTCGCGCAGGGCGGTGTGGCCGTTGCGCCAGGTGACGGTGAGCTGGTCGACATACAGACCCGCTTGCGCAGTATTCATGGCTGTTTCCTCATCCCGTCCTGGATACCGTTGACGATGGTTTCGGTGGTGACGCGCAGCAGGTCGAGCCAGGTCGGCACCGGGCCGTCGGCGGCGCTCAGCGAATCGACATACAGCACGCCGCCGTAGTGGGCGCCGGCTTCGCGCGCCACCTGACGCGCCGGTTTATCGGAGATGGTGCTTTCGCTGAAGATGGTCGGGATCTGTTCTTTCTTCATGGTGTCGATAACCTTGCGCACCTGTTGCGGAGTGCCCTGCTGGTCGGCGTTAATCGGCCACAGATACAGTTCGCGCAGGCCATAGTCGCGGGCCAGATAGGAGAAGGCTCCCTCGCTGGTGACCAGCCAGCGCTTATCCGTCGGCAGCTGCGCCAGTCTGGCCTGCAGCGGCGCCATCGTCTGGCGGATCTTCTCTTTATAGGCCTCGGCGTTGCGGCGATAGGTGTCGGCGTGAGGCGGATCGTATTTCACCAGCGCATCGCGAATATTATCGACATAGATCAGGGCGTTATCTGCCGACATCCAGGCATGGGGATTGGGCTTCCCGCTATAGGGGCCTGCGCTGATGCCCATCGGCTGGATCCCCTCGCTGACCACCACCTCCGGGACGCCCTGCAGGTGCTGATAAAAGCGGGCAAACCACCGTTCGAGATTGAGACCGTTGCTGAGGATCAGCTGCGCCCCCTGCGCGCGTTTGATATCGCCGGGGGTAGGCTGGTAGTCGTGGATCTCCGCGCCCGGTTTGGTGATGGAGCTGACGACGGCGGCATCGCCGGCCACGTTCTGCGCCATATCGGCGATAACCGTGAAGGTGGTGATAACCCTGAATTTCTCCTGCGCCGAGGCCGGCGCCGCGGCCAGCAGGGCCAGCGCGCTGGCCAGCAGCAATGATTTCAGCGGTGTCAGGTGCAGCATAGGATCCCTCGCAATGATGTGGTTAATTTCCCAGCGTTTATAGCCATTGCTATGTTATATAGCACAAGCTATTTACAAATGAAAATAATTCTTATTTGCATGCGTGGGAAATGATTAGAGCGAGAACGATTTTGTCACGGGGATTTAAATTAACCCGGGCTGCATTGTGCTGACCCGGGTGACATGCGGTATTCGGTTTACCGGCTCGCAAGCCGGGCGTCTTCGGGGGGAAGTGCTGCGTGTGTGCTGGGTGGCGGCGACGCCTTGCCCGGCCAGCAACACCTGCGATGATAAATAAATAGCAGGCGAGGCTACACCAGCTCGTCTTTATTAATGCCCAGCCGCTTCATGCGCGACAGGAGCGTGGTGCGCTTCAGCCCCAGCCGCTGGGCGGCGCCCTTCGGCCCGGCCACCACGCCGTTGCTCTCCTTTAGCACCCGGACGATCAGCTGATATTCATCTTCGCCTTCCTCAGGCAGGACCTCTGGCGACCGCGGAGGCTCGACGATATCCCGCTCCGGCAGGGAGAGCTGCAGCACGTTGCCGCGGGTCAGCAGCACCGCCCGTTCGATGACGTTTTCCAGCTCGCGCACGTTGCCCGGCCACTCCATGCGCGTCAGGGTACGCAGGGTCTCCGCCGGAATGCTGTCGATATTGCGTCCCATGCGGCGGGCGATTTTGAAGGTAAAGGCCTTCACCAGCAGCGGGATATCGTCGGGACGCTCGCGCAGCGGCGGCAGGTGGATCGGGAACACGTTGAGCCGGTAGTAGAGGTCGCTGCGAAATTCCCTGTCGATAACCATCTGCTTGAGATCGCGGTTGGTGGCGGCGATCAGTCGGACGTCGGTCTGGATCAGCTTGTTGCTCCCCAGGCGCTCGAACTCCTGCTCCTGGAGAACGCGCAGCAGCTTGGGCTGCAGCTCCAGCGGCATATCGCCCACTTCATCAAGGAACAGGGAGCTTTTGTCCGCCAGTTCGAAGCGGCCGATACGCTGGGCGCTGGCCCCGGTGAACGCTCCGCGTTCGTGGCCGAACAGATCGCTCTCCAGCAGACCGGCGGGCATCGCGGCGCAGTTCATCTTCACCATCCGCCGACTGTTTCGTCCGCTGAGGTTATGAATGGCGCGGGCGATAAGCTCTTTGCCGGTGCCGGTTTCGCCGAGGATCAGCACGGTGCTGTCGCTGTGGGCCACCATCTCGACCTGCTTGAGCACATTGTTCATCGCCTCGCTACGGCCGATGATCTCCCCGAATTCGCTCTCGACATTGTTGAGCTGCTCGGTGAGGGCGAGGTTCTCATCCACCAGTCGCTCTTTCAGGCGCTGAATTTCACGGTAGGCGAGGGCGTTATCGATAGCGATCGACACCCGCTCGGCGATCTGCCGCAGCAGCTTGAGATTGGTGGTGGTAAACACCTGTTCGTCGCATTGCGCCAGCTTCAGCACCCCGAGGAGGGTGTTGCCGGACATCAGCGGCAGCAGGCACAGGGTCTGGATCTTGTTGCCCCACATTTCGAAGAGCATTTTCTCGTACGGCGCGAGGGTGTCATGCTCGTGCAGATTAAGCAGCAGCATCTCTTTGCTTTTGAACACGCGCTCGGTGAGGGTGCCCGCTTCATCTACCTCGCTCTGGTCGTGAACCGGATGGCTGGCATCGAGATAGTGTGTGGAATAGATGTTGAGCTTCCCTTTGCGGTTGCTGCGCAGCACCACGCTGATGGCGTCGATCCGGAAGTAGCGATGGATCTCTTTCGCCACCTCGCTGACCAGCTCGTCGATATCCAGACGTGAGAGGACCGCGTTGGTGATCGCCACCAGGATGCGGAAGTTGTCGCGCTCGTGGCACAGCAGATCGTAATCGACGTTATTGCTGACCCGGTTCTGAATCTGCTCGCTGACGACGGCGACGATCTGCGCGAAGGTATGCAGCCGCTGGAACTCTTTCTCGCTCCATGGCCGGTTGTCACGGCGCAGAAATTCGCAACCGCCGAAGATCCGCCCGTCGGCCGCCAGCGGCAGCAGCGAGTAGTACCCGAACGGGCGATAGATCCCGCTGCGGATAAGCTGCGGCCAGGTGTCGGCAAAGGTCTCATGATCGCAATGCAGAGCATCCGGCCGGGAGAGTAAGCGGCGCACCGGTCCGTGGGCGAGCACGGTTTCATCTTCGTAGCTCACCGGTTGGCCTGCCTCATCGCAGGCGTATCTGGCCGCGCGGTGGTTGCCTGCGTTCCACAGGATAATGGCCGCTTCGTCGGCCAGTGCGGACTGTTGCACCAGGCGGGTCAGGGTTTCGCTCAGCGCAGCCAGATCGGGCTGCTGTAATAAAAGCCGGGTGATATCAAACAGACCCTGCTGGCCGAGATCGCTCATCGGTGTATACGACATGGCTTACATCCAAAACGCGCCGGCAACGCGGCGCATAAGAAAATGAAGGTACAAATAATAGTATGTTAATAAAGCGGTTATTGCCGCTTTAACCCATCCGTGGGCGCCCGCTGGTTTGGGCGGGACAATCATGCTGGCTTTTCCCGGCTCGCGCTGCGCTTAGCCGGGCTACATGTGCGCGCCGTGTTGTAGCCTGGATAAGGCGCCAGCCGCTATCCGGGACCCGACGCCGTGGTTAACAAATTCTCGGCAGCGGCTCGGCGTGGGGAAGATCGAGCGTCCGCTTCACGCCGTACAGCCCGACGGAACGCACGCCCGGGCGGGCGACCACCTCGCCGATTATCGCCGCCTCGCGTCCCAGGGCGTGAGACCGTATATGCGCCAGCACGTTTTCCGCTTCTTCGCGGGCGACGGCGATCACCAGCTTGCCTTCATTGGCGAAGTTCAGGGCGTCCAGCCCGAGCAGCTCGCAGACTCCGCGCACGGTGTCGTTGACCGGCAGCTTCGCCTCGTGCAGTTCAATGCCGCAGCCGCTGGCGGCGGCGAACTCATGGGCGACGGCGTTGACGCCGCCGCGGGTGGCGTCGCGCAGGGCTTTGACGCCGCGCAGCGGCCGCAGGGTTTGGATCAGCGGCGTCAGCACCGCGCAGTCGCTGGACAGCGCGCCGTCGAGCCCCATCTGCTCGCGCAGATTAAGGATGGTGGCGCCATGATCCCCCAGCGTGCCGCTGACCAGCAGCACATCGCCGGCGCTGATCTGCTGCGTCCCCCAGCGAACGTCTGCCGGGATGGCGCCGATGCCGGCGGTGTTAATAAACAGCTTATCCGCCGCGCCGCGCGGCACCACTTTGGTGTCGCCGGTAACGATGGCGATCCCTGCCGCCCGGGCGGTATCGGCCATGCTGGCGACCACCGCTTCCAGGGTAGCCATCTCCAGCCCCTCTTCGAGAATAAACCCGCAGGAAAGATAGCGGGGGATGGCGCCGCTGACCGCCACATCGTTGGCGGTACCGCAGACGGCCAGCTTGCCGATATTGCCGCCGGGAAAGAACAGCGGGTCAATCACATAGCTGTCGGTGGAGAAGGCGAGACGATCCCCCTGGGCGGCAAGCGCCGCCAGATCGAGACGCGCCTGATCTTCCTGCTCCGCCAGCCAGGGGTTGGCGAAAGCCTGCATAAACAGGTCGCCGATCAGCTGCTGCATTGCCTGACCGCCGCTACCGTGGGCTAACTGGACGCTTTTCATGCTTCATATTCCTGACTGCGATATTGATACCAGGCGGCGCAGGCCCCTTCCGAGGAGACCATCAGCGCGCCAAAGGCGCTTTGCGGATTGCAGGTGCTGGCGAAGAGCGGGCACTGGTGCGGTTTACAGCGGCCGGTCAACACCTCGCCGCAGCGGGCGCGCGGGTCGTCGCACACGCGCTGCGGCGCCGGGCGGAAATGGGCCTCGGCATCGAAGCGCTGATAGGCCGGCGTGAGGTGCACGCCGGAGTCGCTGATGACCCCCAGACCGCGCCATTCGCTGTCGCCATCAAGGCGAAACACGTCGGCCATCGCCGCCTGCGCCAGCGGGTTGCCGGCATCCGGCACTACGCGGCGGTACTGATTTTCCACCTCGCTACGCTGCGCTATTGTCTGCTCAACCAGCATCACCGCGCCTTGCAGTAGATCAAGAGGTTCGAAACCGGCGACCACTAACGGGCGATGATAGTCGCTGGCGATAAAGCCGTAGGCTTCGGTGCCGATCACCATACTGACGTGGCCGGGGGCGAGAAAGGCGTCGATACCGTTGTCCGGCTGATCCAGCAGACTGCGCAGGGTCGGCAGCAGGGTGATGTGCTGGCAGAAAAAGAAAAAGTTATCGACGTTGCGCTCCCGCGCCTGACGCAGGGTGAGGGCGGTGGCGGGCATGGTGGTTTCGAAACCGAGACCGAAAAAGACCACCTCACGCTGCGGGTTTTGCTGCGCCAGCCGCAGGGCGTCCATCGGCGAATAAACGATGCGGACATCGGCGCCGCGGGCTTTCGCCTGCAGCAGTGAGCCGTTTTTGCCCGGAACGCGCATGGCGTCGCCGAAGGTACAGAAGATAACCCCCGGACGACTGGCAATCTCAATGCAGGCGTCGATGCGCCCCATCGGCAGGACGCACACCGGGCAGCCGGGTCCATGAATAAATTCGATATTCTCCGGCAACAGCTGGTCGAGACCGAACTTAAAAATGGCATGGGTATGACCGCCGCAGACCTCCATGATGCGCAGCGGTCGCGCGGCGGTGTGCGGCAGCAGATGGGCACGCTGCTGAAGATGGGCCACCAACTGCATGACCTGCTCAGGGGCGCGGTATTCGTCAACGTAACGCATTATCGCTCCTCGCCGTACAGCAGGGCGCCGACGTCCGGCTCTACGTCAAACATATTTTGCAGCGCTTCGAGAGTGTCGCGGGCTTCGGCTTCATTAATCACGCTCATGGCGAAGCCGACGTGCACCAGCACCCACTGGCCGAGACGCGGCTGGCCCTGCTCGTCAACGGCGCCCACCAGCGTCAGGTCGACGTCGCGCTGAATGCCGCAGACTTCCACCTTCGCCAGCACGCCGTCGATGGCGCAAATTTGTCCCGGAATGCCTATGCACATCGCTGCGTCTCCAGCCAGGTGAGCCACTGATCCATGCCTTCGCCGCTGGTGGCGGAGAGGAGGATAATGTCAATATGCGGATTGACCTCGCGGGCGCAGGCCAGGCACTTCTCGACGTCGAAATTGAGATACGGCAGCAGGTCGACCTTGTTGAGCAGCATCAGGCTGGCGGCGGCGAACATATGCGGATACTTCAGCGGCTTGTCTTCGCCTTCCGTGACCGACAGCACCGCCACCTTATGGCGTTCGCCGAGATCAAAGCTCGCCGGGCAGACCAGGTTGCCGACGTTTTCAATAAACAGAATGCCGTGGTCAGCCAGCGGCAGGCGCGGGGCGGCGTCGGCGATCATCTGGGCGTCGAGATGGCAGCCTTTCCCGGTGTTGACCTGAATCGCCGGGGTGCCGGTGGCGCGAATGCGGGCGGCGTCATTGACCGTTTGCTGGTCGCCTTCAATCACCGCGCAGTCGGCACGCCCTTTCAGCCGGGTGAGGGTTTCGGTGAGCAGGGTGGTTTTGCCGGAGCCGGGGCTGGAAACCAGATTCAGCACCAGCTGCTGCTTCGCCGCAAAGCGCGCGCGGTTGCGCGCCGCCAGACGGTTGTTTTTATCCAGCACGTCGATTTCCACTTCCAGCATGCGCCGCTGGCTCTGGCCCGGGGCGTGAGTCCCCGCTTCGCCATGGCCGTAATGCAGATCGCCCTCTGTCGTGCGGGTGGGGGCGAAGTGGTCGGTTTTTACGCCGGTGATGGTCATCGTCTGGCGTGGGGCGGGCGCGAAGGGGGCGCTGCGGAACGCGGAATGCGGGTTTCGTTCGTCTCCTTCAATATAGAGGTTGCCTTCTCCACAGCCGCATGTTGTACACATAATTTACTCCAATTCTAAACGCTGAATCTGTAAGCCGTCATCCGCCACGATCTGTAGCTGGTCGTTATTGCAGTGCGGGCAGCGGCGGACGTGCTGCGAGACAAGATGGACGTACTGCTGACAGCGTTCGCACCAGCATTCAGCCTGTTGTTCGGCGATATGCAGTTCGCACCCCTCCGCCAGCGTGCCGCGGCAGACCAGCTCAAAGCAGAAGGTCAGGGCGCTGGCTTCCACGCAGGAAAATGCTCCCACCTTAAGCCACACGCCGGTCACCCGCCGCGCGCCGGCCTGCTGCGCCTGTTGTTCAATAATTTCCAGCGCCCGCTGGCTGAGGGTGATTTCGTGCATAGTCGCCTCCGTATCGCGATGCGCCTTTTATGCAATAACGGTGCCAGAAAGGACTCGTGGCGGCAGGAAATGTCGATGACGACGCGCCGGGGCTGTCATCGACATGTCGTGTCGGCAGGGAATAAATATAAAAACATAATTAAATCAAATAAATAAAATGTGGCACGGAAAATGCTTAGACGGTGCATCTCATGCTACGGAGAAACCGATATGACTATTTGGGAAATAAGTGAAAAGGCGGATTACATCGCCGACCGTCACCGGCAGCAGCAGGAGCAGTGGCATATCTACTGTAACTCGCTGGTTCAGGGGATCACCCTGTCGAAAGCCCGCCTGCATCACGCGATGAGCTGCGCGCCGGACAAAGAGCTGTGCTTCGTGCTGTTCGGCCATTTTCAGGTGTTCGTCGCCCTGGCGGAAGGCTTCAACAGCCACACCATCGAATACTACGTCGAAAACAAAGGCGGCGGTGATAAGTATCTGATTGCTCAGGCCACGCTCGCCGCGGATGGCACGGTGGACGGGCGGATCAGCAACCGCTCCCGCGACCAGGTGCTGGAGCATTATCTGGCGATTATCGCCACCGTCTATGACCGTCTGTACGACGCCATGGAGCAAGACCAACCGGTGGACTTAAGCCATCTGGCCCTGACCCACTGATCGCAAGGTGTCGACACGTGTCGAAAATGACACCTGCGCAACCTGATTTCGTCAAAAGTGACTTTCACCCGAGGATGACCCGGTGAACCGTTTTGTAATTGCTGACTCCACTGTCTGTATCGGCTGCCGCACCTGCGAAGCCGCCTGCTCTGAGACGCATCGCCAGCACGGCCTGCAGGCTATGCCGCGGCTGCAGGTGATGCGTAATGAAAAAGAATCGGCACCGCAGATGTGCCACCACTGCGAAGACGCCCCCTGCGCCGCTGTCTGCCCGGTAAACGCCATCCAGCGCGTCGATGGCGCCGTCCAGCTCAACGAGAGCCTGTGCGTAAGCTGCAAACTGTGCGGCATCGCCTGCCCGTTTGGCGCGATCGAATTTTCCGGCAGCCGTCCGCTGGATATTCCGGCCAATGCCAATACCCGGCTGGCGCCCCCCGCGCCGCCGGCGCCGGCCCGCGTCAGCTCGCTGCTCGACTGGGTGCCGGGCGTGCGCGCCATTGCCGTGAAATGCGACCTCTGCCATTTCGATGACCAGGGCCCGGCCTGCGTGCGGACCTGTCCGACCAAAGCGCTGATGCTGGTGGATAGCCGTGATATCGCCCAGGCCAGCAAGCGTAAACGCCAGCTGACCTTTAATACCGACCTTGGCGACTTGTCGTTGTTCCAGGCGCAACAGGGGGAGAGGGAATGAGTGTAATTGGATTAGTCAATCAGGCGGTGACGTGGTACGCCGCCAGCGCCGTGCTGGCCTTTGTGTTTGCCATGCGTAAACCGCTCAGCGGCGCCATTGCCGGGATCGGCGGCGCGGTGGCCAGCGCCATGCTGGTGGTTGCCGGCGGCGCCGCGCTGCTGATGCCGGATCGGATCCACGGCGGCATGCTGCAGTTTCTCCATCTGACAATGCGGGTGGGCGGCGTCAATGCCCTGTGGCTGCTGGCCATCGGCCTGTCGGCGCTGCCGGTGTCGCTGTTTAACATTAGCTGGCATCGCCACCCGCAGGTGAAGGCCAACGGCCTGCTGGTCAACCTGCTGCTGGCCGCCGCCACCTGCGCGGTGGTGGTGACCAACATCGGTTCGCTGGTGGTGATGGCGGAGATCATGGCGCTCTGCGCGGCGTTTCTCACCGGCTGCGCCGCCTCCGGTAAGCTGTGGTTTGCGCTGGGTCGTCTCGGCACGCTGTTGATGGCATGGACCTGCTGGCTGGTGTGGTCGACCTACGGCACCCTCGAGCTGGCGCAGATCAATCTCCAGGCGGTGGATATGATGCAGAACCCGCTGCTGTGGCTGCCGGGGCTGGCGGGATTCGCCCTGCTGGCGGGGGCGATCCCGCTGCACGGCTGGGCGCCGCAGGCTCACGCCGGGGCCAGTGCGCCGGCCGCCGCGCTGTTTTCCTCTGTGGTCATGAAGGTCGGTCTGTACGGCATGTTAACCGTTTCGCTGGCCGGCGGCGTGCCGCCGCTGTGGTGGGGCGTGATGCTGCTGGTGCTGGGGATGATCACCGCCTTCATCGGCGGGCTGTATGCGTTGATGGAGCATAACATTCAGCGCCTGCTGGCCTATCACACCCTGGAGAATATCGGCATCATCCTGCTGGGGCTGGGCGCCTTCGTCACCGGCGTAGCCACCCGCAACAGCACGCTGATGGTGCTGGGCTTCATCGGCGGCATGTATCACCTGATTAACCACAGCCTGTTCAAAACTACGCTGTTCCTCGGCGCCGGGGCGGTGTGGTTCCGCACCGGCCATCGCGATATCGAGAAGCTGGGCGGCATCGGTAAAAAAATGCCGCTGATCTCCCTCGCCATGCTGGTGGGGCTGATGGCGATGGCGGCCTTGCCGCCGCTGAACGGCTTCGCCGGCGAGTGGGTCATCTACCAGTCCTTCTTCAAAATGAGCACCAGCGACCTGTTTATTGGCCGTCTGCTGGGGCCGCTGCTGGCGGTGGGCCTGGCGATCACCGGCGCGCTGGCGGTGATGTGTATGGCCAAAGTCTATGGTGTCACCTTCCTCGGCGCGCCGCGGAGCAAAGAGGCGGAAAACGCCACCTGCGCCCCCTGGCTGATGACCCTGAGCGTGGTCATGGCGGCGGTCTTCTGCCTCGTTGGCGGCATTGCCGCGCCGTGGCTGCTGCCGCTGGTGAGCGGCGCCTTCCCGCTGCAGGCCCAGGTGTCGAGCGTGGTGTCGCAGCCGATGATCGCGCTGCTGCTTATCGCCTGCCCGCTGCTGCCGTTCCTGCTGATGATCTTCTTTAAAGGCGATCGCCTGGCGGCGCGCTCGCGCGGCGCGGCCTGGGTCTGCGGCTACGATCACGAACAGTCGATGGTGGTCACCGCCCACGGTTTCGCCATGCCGGTGAAAGAGGCCTTTGCGCCGCTGCTGAAGCTGCGTCACTGGCTGAACCCGGTGCGTCTGGTGCCGGGCTGGCAATCGGCCTCGGCGCCGGCGCTGCTGCGCGGAATGGCGCTGGTTGAGCTGGCGGTGCTGGTGGTGATTGTCATTTCCCGAGGAGCCTGAGAATGAGTCTGTTAATTGCATTGCTACAGGCGCTGGCGCTGTTTGCCGTCGCGCCGCTGTTATCCGGGATCGTCCGCGTCGCCCGCGCGCGGCTGCATAACCGCCGCGGACCGGGCGTGCTGCAGGAGTATCGGGATATCCTGAAATTGCTGGGCCGCCAGAGCGTCGGTCCCGACGCCTCGGGCTGGGTGTTCCGCCTGACGCCGTACGTCATGGTGGGCGTGATGCTGACCATCGCCACCGCCTTGCCGGTGGTGACGGTGGACTCTCCGCTGCCGGTGCTTGGGGATCTCATCACCCTGATCTACCTGTTCGCCATCGCCCGTTTCTTCTTCGCGATTTCCGGTCTGGACACCGGCAGCCCGTTTACCGCGCTGGGCAGCAGCCGCGAAGCGATGCTCGGCGTGCTGGTGGAGCCGATCCTGCTGCTGGGCCTGTGGGTCGCCGCGCAGGTGGCGGGCTCCACCCATATCAGCAGTATCACCGACACCCTTTATCACTGGCCGGCAGCGCGCAGCATTCCACTGATTCTGGCGCTGTGCGCCTGCGCCTTCGCCACCTTTATCGAGATGGGCAAATTGCCGTTCGATCTGGCGGAAGCGGAGCAGGAGCTGCAGGAGGGGCCGCTTTCCGAGTACAGCGGCAGCGGCTTTGGCATTCTGAAGTGGGGCATCAGCCTCAAACAGCTGGTGGTGCTGCAGATGTTTGTCGGGGTCTTTTTCCCGTGGGGCCAGATGACCAGCTTCAGCGTCGGCGGCCTGCTGCTGGCGCTGGTGGTGGCCGTCGTCAAGCTGGTGGTTGGGGTGTTGATCATCGCGCTGTTTGAAAACAGCATGGCGCGTCTGCGCTTCTGTGCCACCTCCCGCGTCACCTGGGCCGGGTTTGGTTTCGCCTTTTTAGCTTTCGTCTCCTTGCTGGTGGCGTGATTAAGAGAGTTTGAGCATGTCTGAAGAAAAAATCGGTCAACACTATCTTGCGGCGCTGCACCAGGCCTTTCCGGGCGTGGTGCTGGACGAAGCCTGGCAGACCAAAGATCAGTTAACCATCACCGTGAAGGTCAATTACCTGCCGGAAGTCGTGGAGTTTCTCTACTACCAGCAGGGCGGCTGGCTGTCGGTGCTGTTCGGTAACGATGAACGTAAGCTGAACGGCCACTACGCGGTCTATTACGTGCTGTCGATGGAGCAGGGCACCAAATGCTGGATCACCGTGCGTGTGGAAGTGGATGCCAACAAACCGGAATACCCATCGGTGACGCCGCGCGTGCCGGCGGCGGTGTGGGGGGAGCGCGAAGTGCGCGATATGTACGGCCTCGTGCCGGTTGGCCTGCCGGACGAACGCCGTCTGGTGCTGCCGGACGACTGGCCGGACGAACTCTATCCGCTGCGTAAAGACAGCATGGACTATCGCCAGCGTCCGGCGCCGACCACCGACGCCGAAACCTACGAGTTCATCAACGAGCTGGGCAGCAAGAAAAACAACGTGGTGCCGATCGGCCCGCTGCACGTCACTTCCGATGAGCCCGGCCACTTCCGCCTGTTCGTTGACGGCGAGAACATTATCGATGCCGATTACCGTCTGTTCTATGTCCATCGCGGGATGGAGAAGCTGGCGGAAACCCGCATGGGTTATAACGAAGTCACCTTCCTGTCGGACCGGGTGTGCGGCATCTGCGGCTTCGCCCACAGCACCGCTTATACCACCTCGGTGGAGAATGCGATGGGCATCGTGGTGCCGGAGCGGGCGCAGATGATCCGCGCCATTCTGCTGGAGGTGGAGCGCCTGCACTCGCACCTCCTGAACCTCGGTCTGGCCTGCCACTTCACCGGCTTCGACTCCGGCTTTATGCAGTTCTTCCGCGTGCGCGAAACCTCGATGAAGATGGCCGAGATCCTCACCGGCGCGCGGAAAACCTACGGTCTGAACCTGATCGGCGGGATCCGCCGCGACCTGCTGAAAGAGGACATGATCCAGACCCGCCAGCTGGCGCAGCAGATGCGTCGTGACGTGCAGGAGCTGGTAGATATGCTGCTCAGCACCCCGAACATGGAGCAGCGTACTGTCGGCATTGGCCGTCTGGACCCGGAAATCGCCCGCGACTTCAGCAACGTTGGCCCGATGGTGCGCGCCAGCGGCCACGCCCGCGACACCCGCGCCGACCATCCGTTCGTCGGCTACGGCCTGCTGCCGATGGAAGTCCACAGCGAGCAGGGCTGCGACGTGATCTCTCGCCTCAAGGTGCGGATCAACGAGGTTTATACCGCGCTGAACATGATTGATTACGGTCTCGATAACCTGCCGGGCGGTCCGCTGATGGTGGAGGGCTTCACCTATATTCCGCACCGCTTCGCGCTGGGCTTCTCAGAAGCGCC
The DNA here is from genome assembly GCF_021739525.1 of Klebsiella sp. 2019SCSN059. Taxonomy (NCBI): domain Bacteria; kingdom Pseudomonadati; phylum Pseudomonadota; class Gammaproteobacteria; order Enterobacterales; family Enterobacteriaceae; genus Klebsiella; species Klebsiella sp. 2019SCSN059. The sequence continues at coordinate 302,978 of NZ_JAKKOM010000003.1, forward strand.
GCGCGGGGATGATATCCACTGGAGCATGACCGGCGACAACCAGAAGCTGTACCGCTGGCGCTGCCGGGCGGCGACCTACGCCAACTGGCCGACTCTGCGCTATATGCTGCGCGGCAATACCGTTTCCGATGCGCCGCTGATCATCGGCAGCCTTGACCCGTGCTACTCCTGTACCGACCGCATGACCGTGGTCGATGTCCGCAAGAAGAAGAGCAAAGTGGTGCCGTACAAAGAGCTGGAGCGCTATAGCATCGAGCGTAAAAACTCGCCGCTGAAATAAGGAATCGCCATGTTTACCTTTATCAAAAAAGTCATCAAGACCGGCACCGCGACGCACGCCTATCCGCTGGAGCCGATGCCGGTAGATAAAAACTTCCGCGGCAAGCCGGAGCATAACCCGCAGCAGTGTATCGGCTGCGCGGCCTGCGTGAACGCCTGCCCGTCGAACGCCCTGACGGTAGAGACCGATCTGACCACAAACCAGCTGGCGTGGCAGTTCAACCTCGGGCGCTGCATCTTCTGCGGCCGCTGTGAAGAGGTCTGCCCGACGGCGGCGATTAAGCTGTCGCCGGAGTATGAGCTGGCGGTGTGGAAGAAAGAGGATTTCCTCCAGCAGTCGCGCTTCGCTATCTGCCACTGCCGGGAGTGCCAGCGGCCGTTCGCGGTGCAGAAGGAGATCGACTACGCCATCGCGCTGCTCAAGCATAACGGCGACACCCGCGCCGAGCTGCACCGCGAAAGCTTCGAAACCTGCCCGGAATGCAAGCGCCAGAAATGCCTGGTGCCGTCCGATCGTATTGAACTGACCCGCCACATGAGGGAGGCCAGCTGATGAGCACTTTACTTGGCCCACGCGATGAAAACGGCATTCCGGTGCCGATGACGGTGGATGAATCCATCGCCAGCATGAAGGCCTCGCTGCTGAAGAAAATCAAACGTTCCGCCTACGTTTATCGCGTCGACTGCGGCGGCTGTAACGGCTGTGAAATCGAAATTTTCGCTACCCTTTCACCGCTGTTCGACGCGGAACGCTTCGGGATTAAGGTGGTGCCTTCGCCGCGCCATGCCGATATCCTGCTGTTTACCGGGGCGGTGACCCGCGCCATGCGCTCCCCGGCGCTGCGCGCCTGGCAGTCGGCGCCGGATCCAAAGATTTGCATCTCCTACGGCGCCTGCGGCAACAGCGGCGGCATCTTCCACGACCTGTACTGCGTCTGGGGCGGTACCGATAAAATCGTACCGGTCGATGTCTATATCCCGGGCTGCCCGCCGACGCCCGCCGCCACCCTGTACGGCTTCGCCATGGCCCTCGGCCTGCTGGAGCAGAAAATTCACGCCCGCCTGCCGGGCGAGCTTGACGAACAGCCGACCGAGCTGCTGCACGCCGATATGGTGCAGCCCCTGCGGGTGCGCATCGATCGCGAAGCGCGCCGTCTGGCGGGCTATCGCTATGGTCGGCAGATTGCCGACGACTATATGCGTCTGCTCGGCCAGGGCGACAGCCAGGTGCTGCGCTGGCTGGAGGCGGAGAAAGATCCGCGTCTGACCGAGATCGTCACCCATCTCAACCAGGTGGTCGAGGGGGCGCGTATCCGATGAGCGAGACGGTGGTGTTCAGTCAGCTGAGCCGTAAATTTATTGATGAGAACGACGCCACGCCGGATCAGGCGCAGCAGGTGGTCTATTACAGCCTGGCGATTGGCCACCACCTCGGCGTTATCGACTGTCTTGAGGCGGCGCTGAGCTGCCCGTGGGACGCGTATCTGGCATGGATCGCCACCCTCGAGGCCGGCAGCGTCGCGCGGCGCAAAATGGAGGGGGTGCCGAAGTATGGCGAAATCGTCATCGACAGCAGCCATGTGGCAATGCTGGCCAACGCCTTTGATAAAGCGCAGTCCGCGCAGACCCCGCAGCAGCAGGCGTGGAGCAAAACAATGCTCAGCATGCTGCATGATATTCACCAGGAAAGCGCCATCTACCTGATGGTGAGGAGATTACGTGACTGACGTTTTACTCTGTGTCGGCAACAGTATGATGGGCGACGACGGCGCCGGCCCGCTGCTGGCGGAGATGTGCGCGGCGAACCCGGCCGGCCAGTGGGTGGTCATCGACGGCGGCAGCGCGCCGGAAAACGACATCGTGGCGATCCGCGAATTACGCCCCGAACGCCTGCTGATCGTCGATGCCACCGATATGGGCCTAAACCCCGGCGACATTCGCGTCATCGACCCCGACGACATCGCCGAGATGTTTATGATGACCACCCATAACATGCCGCTCAACTATCTGGTCGATCAGCTGAAAGAGGACGTCGGCGAAGTGATCTTCCTCGGCATTCAGCCGGATATTGTCGGTTTTTATTATCCGATGACCCAGCCGGTGAAAGCCGCCGTTGCCCGGGTGTACCAGCAGCTGGCAGGCTGGCAGGGCCACGGCGGCTTTGCCCGGCTGGAAGCCGCAGACGATTAACCCAGCGGTGCTCAGGGCTCCCCGACGGCGCGCGACTGACCGGCCGGGAGCCCCGTTACCGGCGGCGCCAGCTCAAGATTCTCTATTACTAATTTACCGGGCGACACCGAGACTCTGACCTGCGTGCCGACCGGGAATCCCGCCTGCTCCAGCCAGTCGCCGTTCAGGCTCAGCGCCGCATGGCGGGTGTAGCGCCGCGTCTCCCGCGTTTTGCGGTTCTCATGGCGTTTTCTGACATATCCCACGGTTAACTGGCGAATGGCCCTGGCGATCCCTCCGGCTGCGGTGGTGTGCTGTGCGTTCATGATGTGCTCCTTGCTGAAGATACCCCTGAAAATATACTGGATAAAATACCAGTTGTTGTGAACGGGAGGCAAACCAGAAACTGGAATCAGGCTCGAGAAAAAAACATGTAATAGATGCAACAGAAAGCAGCGCCCGTCCCCCGGTTAGCGCGGAGAGACGGGCGAGCGCGGGAGACGCGCTTAGTCGAGGTCGGCGCCGTTGCTGGCTATCACCTTCTGGTACCAGAAGAACGACTTTTTACGCTTGCGCGCCAGCGTGCCGTTGCCGGCGTCGTCGCGATCGACATAGACAAAGCCGTAGCGCTTGCTCATCTCGCCGGTTGACGCCGAAACCAGATCGATGCAGCCCCAGCTGGTGTAGCCCAGCACCGGAATACCGTCGCCGATGGCATCGCGCATCGCCTTGATGTGCTCGCGCAGGTAGCTGATGCGATAGTCGTCATTGATCTCCCCCCTGGCGTCAATCTCGTCCCGGGCGCCGAGCCCGTTTTCCACCAGGAACAGCGGTTTCTGATAGCGGTCGTACATCATGTTCATGGTGATGCGCAGGCCCAGCGGGTCGATGCCCCAGCCCCATTCGCTGGCCGGAATGTGCGGGTTCTTCAGCGACTTGACGATGTTGGCGGCATTGGTGTTGCTGGCGTTCATCTCCGCCGAGGCGCAGCGCGAGGCGTAGTAGCTAAAGGAGACGAAATCGACGGTGTTTTTGAGGATCTCATCATCGCCCGGCAGCTTCGCAATGGTGACCCCCTTTTCCCGGAATACCCGCGCGGCCCATACCGGGTAAGCGCCGCGCGCCTGGACGTCAATAAAGAACAGGTTTTCGCGGTCCTTCTCCAGCGCCATCCATACATCTTCCGGCTTGCAGGAGTAAGGGTAGAAATTACCGCCCGCCAGCATGCAGCCGACCTGATTCTGCGGGTTTATCTCGTGGGCGATTTTTGTCGCCAGCGCGCTGGCCACCAGCTCGTGATGCGCCGCCTGGTACTTCACCTGCTCCTGATTTTCTCCCTCTTCAAACACCAGCCCGGCGCCGGAGTAGGGGCTGTGCAGCATAATGTTGATTTCATTGAAGGTGAGCCAGTATTTCACCAGACCGTCAAAAGCTTCAAAGCAGGTGCGGGCGTAGTGGCTGAAGAAATCGACCATTTTGCGGTTGCGCCAGGAGCCGTACTCCATCACCAGATGCATCGGCACGTCAAAATGGCACAACGTCACCAGCGGCTCGATACCGTGCTTTTTGCACTCCTCGAACAGCGAACGATAGAAGGCTATGCCCTGCGGATTCGGCTGCTGCTCGTCGCCGCGCGGGAACAGGCGGCTCCAGGCGATGGAGGTGCGAAAGACGCTGAACCCCATCTCCGCCATCAGGGCGATATCTTCCTTGTAGCGGTGGTAGAAATCGATCGCCTCGTGGCTGGGGTAGAATTCGTCTTCGCGAAGCGTGAAGCGCTTCTCCAGGCCTAATTTTACCGGCAGACGGTGGGCGCCGTGGGGGAGGGTATCCACGGTGGCCATCCCTTTCCCCCCTTCGCGCCATGCGCCTTCTGACTGGTTGGCGGCCAGTGCGCCGCCCCATAAAAATCCCTGTGGGAAACTCGCCATGCGTTACCTCGTTATTAATGGTGTGTTCAGGCGTGGGTTGCCTGGGCCTGGGCCTGGCGCGCTCGGGCGTCGGCGGCGGCCTGTTCAACGGGAATATCTTCAAAGCCGAGGATCAGCGTCAGGGCAAACGACAGCACTACCGACAGCGCCATCACGCCAAACACCCAGACGATGGTCATTGGATTGGCTGGATCGAAAAACTGCACGCTGGTGAACAGCCCCGGCGCCGCCATCGAGTGGCTGGCCAGTCCGGCGATGCCCGCCACCGCGCCGCAGATAAAGCCGCTGATTAAGCTGGCGATCAGCGGGCGTTTCAGGCGCACCGCCACGCCGTACAGCGCCGGTTCGGAAATACCGGCCAGAATCGCCGATGCCGCGGCGGCCAGCGCCGTCTGGCGCAATTCCGGGTTTTTCGTTTTCCACGCCACCGCCAGCGACGAGCCGCCGAGCGACAGGTTGGCGCCGATCTCCGACGGCATTACCATGCCCTCTTTGCCGGTTTCGGCGATGGTCTGAATGATGGTCGGCGTAAAGACCCGGTGCATGCCGGTCATCACCAGCAGCGGCCACAGCCCGCCCATGATCGCCACCGACAGCCAGCCGAGATAGCTGTGGATCGTATAGACCAGCGCGGAAATGGCGCTGCCGATCCAGATGCCGAGCGGGCCAATCAGCAGGATCGCCAGCGGGGCGGCGATCAGCACGATCAGCATCGGCTTAAGGAAGTTTTTCGTCACCGCCGGGGTAATGCGATCCACCCAGCGTTCGATATACGACAGGCACCAGGTCATCACCAGCGCCGGGATCACCGTGTAGGTGTATTTCACCGCGGTCACCGGAATAAGGGCAAATTCGACGTGTTCGCCCTGGGCGGCTTTGGCCATTAATTCGATAAACCCGGGATGTACCAGCACCCCGGCGATAGCGATGGCCAGCGACATATTGGTTTTGAATTTCACCGCCGCGGAGGCGGCCACCATCAGCGGCAGGAAGAAAAACGCGCCGTCGCCGATAAGCGTCAGGAGGGTCAGCGTCGGCGAGCCTTTCGGCAACACGCCGCTCATCTCAAGGATCATCGCCAGCAGCTTGACCATCGATCCGCCGATAATCGCCGGGATCAGTGGCGACATGGTGCCGATCAGCGCGTCGAGGATCCCGGCGCCGATGCGTTTCAGGGTGATCGGCGCTTTGCCCTGCGGCTCGACCGGGCGCAGGTCGCCAGGCAGCAGATTCACCACCTCGCGATAGGCCTGAGAGACCGTGTTGCCGATGATCACCTGGCACTGGTTATCGCTGCGCACGACGCCGAGCACCCCGGTCAGGCCTTTCAGGGTAGGGCTATCGACCTGTTCGTTGTCTTTGACCACGAAGCGCAGACGCGTCATGCAGTGGGTCACGGCGACGACGTTATCGACTCCGCCTAATGCCGCGACTATCTGTTGCGCCAGGGCTGCATAATTTTTCGACATCGGATTTTATCCTGTTTATCAATAGGGTACTGATCTGTTACCGCGCCGCATCGTCGGGCGATACCATGCTTTATAGGAAACCGGTTCCACAAAATCATGGTGAGTTTCATTTGATTGCACAAGAAATAAAAAAAGATGATCTCATTTTTGTGATTTTGATCGCGAAGCGTCGCGGCGAGCAGGATCGCGGTGGAGAGCGGGGGATGCTGTAAAAGCCAGAAACGTGCAGTACACTGCCTGCAACTTTTGCAACAGGAAGAATTACATGGCAACGATGCTGGAGGTCGCAAAGCGCGCGGGGGTATCGAAGGCGACCGTGTCGCGGGTGCTGTCGGGCAACGGCTATGTCAGCCAGGAGACCAAAGACCGGGTATTTAAGGCGGTGGCGGAGAGCGGCTACCGACCGAATCTGCTGGCGCGCAACCTGGCGACCAAAACCACGCAAACCCTTGGCCTGGTGGTGACCAACACCCTCTACCACGGCGTCTATTTCAGCGAGCTGTTGTACCACGTGGCGCGGATGACGGAGGATAAAGGGCGGCAGCTGATCCTCGCCGACGGCAAGCACAGCGCGCAAGAGGAGCGGGAAGCGATCCAGTATCTGCTGGATCTGCGCTGCGATGCGATCATCATCTACCCGCGCTTTCTCACCGTCGACGAGATGGACGAGATCGTTGAGAACCACTCGCAGCCGATCATGGTGCTGAACCGCCGGCTGCGCCGCCACGCCAGCCATTGCGTCTGGTCCGATCAAAAAGCGTCGGCGATGCGGGTGGTGGAGCGGCTGATTGCCCTGGGTCACCGCGATATCGCCTTTATTACCGGCTCCCTTGACTCGCCCACCGGCGTCGAGCGCCTTGCCGGCTATAAAGACGCGCTGGCTGGCCACGGCATTACCCTCAACGAGGCGCTCATCGCCGAAGGGCGCTGGACGCCGGAAACCGGCGCGGCGGCGGTGGAGAGCCTGCGTCAGCGCGGGGTGACCTACAGCGCGCTGGTGGCGAGCAATGACGATATGGCCATCGGGGCGATGAAGCAGCTTCACCAGCTGGGCGTTAAGGTGCCGGAGCAGGTCTCGGTGGTGGGGTTTGACGATATTGTGCTGGCGCCGTACATGGTGCCGTCGCTCGCCAGCGTCCGGGTGCCGGTGACGGAGATGATTAAAGAGAGCATTAATCGCCTGATATTTATGCTCGATGGCGGGGAATTCAATGTTCAGCAGAGTTTCCCCGGGGCGCTGATCGAGCGTGAGTCGCTGGTGTCAGGTCCCTGCGCCTGACGTCGTCAGCTGTCATCGTCACTACTGACGATGACAGCGCGCTAACCATTAAATTTTACTTATTATCAATAAGATAAAAACTGGAACGTATTATGCATACTCCGGCGCCTAACCCTCTTACTGCTGGAGAAATGGATGAACCGTTTCATTATTGCCGATGCGAGCAAATGCATCGGCTGTCGCACTTGCGAAGTAGCCTGCGTGGTCTCCCATCAGGAACATCAGGACTGCGCCTCCCTGACGCCGCACACCTTTCAGCCGCGTATTCACGTCATCAAAGGGGTCAATGTCTCCACGGCCACCGCCTGCCGTCAGTGTGAGGACGCCCCGTGCGCCAACGTCTGCCCGAACGGCGCCATCAGCCGCGATAAAGGCTTTGTTCATGTGATGCAGGAGCGCTGCATCGGCTGCAAAACCTGCGTCGTCGCCTGCCCGTACGGGGCGATGGAGGTAGTGGTGCGGCCGGTGATCCGCCATAGCGGCGCCGGACTGAACGTCGTGGCGGAAAAAGCCGAAGCCAACAAGTGCGATCTCTGCTTCCACCGCGACAGCGGCCCGGCCTGCATGGAGGTCTGCCCGACGCACGCCCTGGTCTGCGTAGACCGCAACAAGCTGGAGCAGATGAACCAGGAGAAACGTCGCCGCACGGCGCTGGCCTGGTAAGCTCAGGCATGAACGGGGTGCAAATCCGCATTCGCGGTAAAGTGCAGGGGGTGGGGTTCCGCCCCTTTGTCTGGCAGCTGGCTCAGGGGCAGGCGCGCTGCGGCGATGTCTGTAACGACGGCGACGGCGTGCTGGTGCGGCTGGCCGGGGGCGATGATGGTTTTACTGCCGCCCTCGCTGCCCACTGCCCGCCGCTGGCGCGGATCGACAGCGCCGACTGCGCCCCTTATCGCTGGGCGGCTCCGCCGCAGGATTTCACCATCCGCGAGAGCGGGGCGGGACGGATGCGCACCCAGATCGTGCCTGATGCCGCGACCTGCCCGGCGTGCCTCGCGGAGATGAATGATCCCCGGGCGCGCCGCTACCGCTACCCCTTTATCAACTGCACCCACTGCGGGCCGCGGTTAACCATTATTCGCGCGATGCCTTACGACCGGCCATTTACCGCGATGGCGCCGTTTCCGCTCTGCCCGCCCTGCGAGGCGGAATACCGCGATCCTGCCGATCGCCGGTTTCACGCCCAGCCGGTGGCCTGCCCCGACTGCGGGCCGCGACTGGAATGGCGGGCGCAAGGGGAAACGCTGGACGGCGAGGCGGCGCTGCAGTCGGCTATCGCCCGGCTGGCGGCGGGCGACATCGTGGCGATAAAAGGCGTCGGCGGCTTTCATCTGGCTTGCGACGCCGGCAACCCTGCTGCCGTTGCCACGCTGCGGGCGAGGAAACACCGTCCGGCGAAACCGCTGGCGGTGATGCTGCCCTCTGCGGCGGGGTTACCTGCCGACGCCGCGGCGCTGATGGGCTCCCCGGCGGCGCCCATCGTACTGATTAGCAAAGCGCAGGTCTCCGGCCTGTGCGACGAGATTGCGCCAGGGCTTGCGGAAGTTGGGGTGATGCTGCCGTCTAATCCGCTGCAGCATTTGCTTCTGCAGGCGCTGGCGCGCCCTATCGTGATGACCTCCGGCAACCTTAGCGGCCGCCCGCCGGCGTTAAGTAATACTCAGGCGCTCAACGACTTAGCCGACATCGCCGACGGCTTTTTGCTCCATAACCGCGACATCGTGCAGCGGATGGATGATTCGCTGGTGCGCTCAAGCGGAGAAATGCTGCGCCGCGCCCGGGGCTATGTCCCGGATGCGCTGCCGCTGCCGCCGGGACTGGAGAAGGTTCCGCCGCTGCTGGCGCTGGGCGCGGACATGAAAAACACCTTCTGCCTGGCGCGCGGGGGCGAAGCGGTTCTCAGCCAGCACTTTGGCGATCTTGGCGAGGAGGGCGTCGAGCAGCAGTGGCGCAGCGCGCTACAGCTGATGCAGAACATCTACGCCTTTATGCCGCAGCGGGTGGTGGTTGACGCCCATCCCGGCTATCGCTCGACGCAGTGGGCGGCGACTCAGCCGCTGCCGGTAGAGACAGTGCTACATCACCATGCTCACGCCGCGGCGTGCCTGGCGGAGCACCGCTGGCCGCTCGACGGCGGAGACGTCATCGCCCTGATCCTCGACGGAATCGGCATGGGGGAGAACGGCGCGCTATGGGGCGGGGAGTGCCTGCGGGTTAACTATCGCCAGTGCGAACATCTCGGCGGGCTGCCGGCCGTCGCGCTGCCGGGCGGCGACCTGGCGGCGCGTCAGCCGTGGCGTAATCTGCTGGCTCAGTGCCTGGCCTTTATCCCTGACTGGCAGGATTACCCGCAGACCGGTACGCTGCGCCAGCGCAACTGGCCGCTGCTGGCGCAGGCCATCGATCGCGGCATTAACGCGCCACGCGCCTCGTCCTGCGGACGGCTGTTTGATGCCGTCGCCTGCGCGCTGGACTGCGCCCCGGAGAGCCTGAGCTATGAGGGCGAGGCGGCCTGTCGGCTGGAGGCGCTGGCCGCCAGCTGCTCCGGCGTCTGCCATCCGGTCACGCTGCCGTGGCGCGGCAATGCGCTGGACTTAGCCACCTTCTGGCGACAGTGGCTGCGCTGGCAGGCGACCCCGGCGCAAAAAGCCTGGGCATTCCATGATGCCCTGGCCAGCGGACTGGCGGCGATGGCCCGCGACTGCGCCATCGCCCGCGGCATCGACACGATGGTCTGCAGCGGCGGAGTGCTGCATAACCGCCTGCTGGCGGCGCGATTGACCTTTTATCTGGCGGATTTTACTCTGCTGTTTGCGCAGCAGTTGCCGGCCGGCGACGGCGCAATCGCCTATGGTCAGGCAGTGATCGCCGCCGCCCGCGGACAGGCTCAAGGAACACAACAATGATAATGACAGTTTTACGCCAGCAGCCGCGCGCTGCGGGACTGGTGCTGGGGTTGATCGCGGCGAACTTACTGGCCTGGTGCTGGGCACTGCAGGCTTTTGGCGACAGCGGCGCGCTGATGGCCGCCAGCCTGCTGGCCTGGGGCTACGGCCTGCGCCACGCGGTGGATGCCGACCATATCGCGGCGATTGATAACGTCACCCGCAAGATGATGCAGCAGGGGCGGCGGCCTTTCGCCGTCGGGGCCTGGTTCTCGCTGGGCCACTCGTCGATTGTGGTGCTGGCCTCGGCGGCGATTGCCGCGACCGCCACGGCCTTCAGCGCGCAGATGAGCTGGCTGCACGACACCGGCAGCGTCATCGGCACCGCGGTGTCGGCGCTGTTTCTGCTGGCGATGGCCTTTATCAACCTGGTGATATTGCGCAGCGTCTGGCGCAGCTTTCGGGCGTGGAAGCGCGGTGAGCCGGTGAGCGACGAGATCGTCAGCGGCGGCGGGGTGATGAGCTGGCTGTTTGGCAAAACCTTTCGTCTGGTCAGCCGCAGCTGGCAGATGTACCTGGTCGGTTTCCTGTTCGGCCTCGGGTTTGATACCGCCACCGAAATCGGCGTGCTGGGCATCTCCGCCGCCGGCGCGTCGAGCGGGATTTCCGTCTGGTCGATTATGGTCTTCCCGGCGCTGTTCGCCAGCGGCATGGCGCTGGTGGACACCCTCGATAACGTGCTGATGGTCGGCGCCTACGGCTGGGCGTTCAGCAAGCCGCAGCGCAAGCTTTACTACAACATGACCATCACCGGCACTTCGGTGGTGGTGGCGCTGTTTATCGGCGGCCTGGAAGCGCTGGGTCTGCTGATGGATAAGTTTGCGCTCAGCGGCGGAATATGGCGCTGGGTCGGGGTGTTAAACGACAACCTCGGCGACGCCGGGTTTGTGGTGGTCGGGCTGTTTGTCGCCTGTTGGGCGCTGTCGGTGCTCAACTATCGCTGGCGCGGCTACGATAATCTGGCGCGTTAGGTTCAGCATTTTCCCGGCTTGCGCTGCGCTAAGCCGGGCGACAACAACTGTCCGGCGGCGCTACGTGGGCCTGCGTGGCGTATGCTGCCCGCACTGTTTTACGCAGGAGCCTGCTGCTCGTGGTGAGGCATTGTATCGGTGTCGCTCAGGCTGATTTTTAACTTCTTGAAAACATATTAATTTCTGTTAGCCCCTCCCTTCCCCCGCTTTTAACGACCTTATACATCTGTGATTCACCTCTTATTTACATCATTTAAACCAATCGTTAACTGGATAAAAACACGGCGGCCTCGTTATAGTAGTTTTGTAAAATAAAACACTGTTGTACAGGGTAAAACAAAACGAGGTGTTCATGGAGATCGTTACCGCGCCGCACCTTGCGGTCAGAAACGAGTGGCTTGCGTTACATCGTGAAGCGCCATTACAACCCGAGCTGCCCATCATTGATGCGCATCATCATCTTTGGGATCGGCAAACCGGCCGCTATCTCACCCATGAGTTCAGCGACGATATCCAGACCTCAGGGCATCGCGTTGTCTCATCGGTCTATGTGCAATGCCGCTCTATGTTGCGTCGCGACGGGCCGGAGACGCTTAAACCGCTTGGTGAAATCGAGTTTGCCAGCGGTATCGCCGCGATGTTCGCCAGCGGACATTATGCAAACGCGCTCGGATGCGAAGCCATCATCGGCGGGCTCAGTTTACTGGCGGGGGACGCGATGCAGCCTGCCATTGAGCGCGCGATAGCGTTATCCGGCGGGCGGCTGCGTGGGATGCGCAATCCGTTGGCCTGGCATCCCGATCCGCGGGTTACCTCCAGCCCGGTTACGCCACCGGCAGGCCTGGCGCAGAGCGCTCCGTTCCGCCGGGGCGCTGCCTGTCTCGCGAGGCATGCATTGTCGCTCGATGTATGGGTTTACCACACGCAGCTGGAGGAGATTGCCGATCTGGCGCGGGAAATACCAACGTTACAGATTGTGATCGATCACTGCGGCGGGCCGGTCGGCGTTGGACCCTGTTCAGAACGGGATCCGGACATGTTTCAGCAGTGGCGAAACGGTATGCGACGTCTGGCGGAACTGCCGAACGTATGCGTAAAAATTAGCGGCTTTGGGATGACGGTCAGGGGATTTCACTTCGCAGCGGCAGAGACGCCGCCGGATTCGCAAATGCTGGCACAGGCATGGATGCCGTGGTTTGAGACCATCGTTTCTCTTTTCGGTGCCGAACGCTGCATGTTCGCCAGCAACTTTCCCGTCGATAAAGGCATGTTCAGCTACGGCGTTTTCTGGAACGCCTGCAAACGCCTGGCGCAACAGGCGTCCCCTGACGAACAGGCGCAGTTGTTCTGGCGTACCGCCGCAACCTGTTATCGGTTAACCTCTGTGGAGAATATCAATGACCAGTAAAAGCGAGCTAAATCAATTTACTGCGACTAAAGCGACGCCTGACGCATTGCCACAACGCGTCGCTGAGAGGCGGACGCTGGCGCTGGGCGGCCTTGGCTGGACATTTGAAAGCTACGACTCCTTTCTGCTTTAATTGCTGTTGCCAGTGCTGGGCGTGGTGTTCGGTATTAATAAAACCGAGCTTGGGCTGTTTATCAGCGTCACGGCCGGGGGGCAGATTATTGGCGGGATCCTGTTTGGTTTTATCGCCGATAAAATTGGGCGTGTGAAAACGGCGCTGATCTGTATCGCCATCTATTCACTCTTTTCCGGCCTGTTAGCCTTTACGCACGATCAACAACATTTCGCGCTTTTACGTTTTTGCGGCGCGCTGGGTATGGGCGGAATGTGGACCTCGGGCGCGGCGCTGATTGCTGAAACCTGGCGACCTGAACGGCGCGCGCGCGGCGGCGCGTTGATGCAAATGGGCTTACCTGTTGGCGCGATTCTGGCTATCAGCCTGACGGCAATCGTCAGCTCGGTCAACGGCGGCCTGGAGCAGGGTGCATGGCGCTATCTGTTTATGATCGGCGCGCTGCCGGTATTCATTATGAGTGTGGTCGCCTGGTTCACACCGGAATCGCAGGTTTGGCTTGCTCGTCAACAGGCGAAGGCGACGAGTCGTCAACCTGCCGTCAAGCTGGGTAAACAGAATCTGCGAGGTCTGCTGTTGGCCTTTGTCTTTATCTTTTTTATTCAGTATCTGTTCTGGGGGGTATTTACCTGGACACCCACCTATCTGCGGGAAGTCAAACATCTGGATTTTTTGCACAGCCTGAAGTTTGTACTTGCGCTGCAGGCTGGGGCCATCGCGGGTTTTCTGGTGTTTTCGGTGCTGGCGGATAAGTGGGGACGCCGTCCGATGTTCCTGATTTATCTGTTAACCGGCGCCATTGCCGTCGCGCTGTACCTTGTGACCACGCAACCCTTCATTCTGATGGTGGCGATTTTCATGGCCGGTTTCGGGGTTAACGGTATTTTTGCGGGCTCGGGACCCTTCCTGGCGGAAATCATCGGGGACACCTCATCCCGGGGCTTCCTGATGGGGCTCGCCTATAACGGAGGCCGTCTGGGCGGATTTATTGCGCCGCTACTGATTGGCGCTGTCGCCAACGCTGGCGGTTTCACCGCGGGACTGGCGACGACCGTGGTTGCTTTCCTTGCGGCGATGCTGGTGGTGTGGCGAGCGCCGGAAACCAGAGGCATCAAGCTGAAGTAACTTATTTCATCTCTACATCGTTTTCCTGATAAACATAATGAAACCCTGCGAGGAAACCATGACCGATCAATTACCGCACCGCGCGAGCGATAACGACGCGCTGGAAAAAGAAACCATGCGACGGGTTATCTGGCGCATCCTGCCTTTCCTGGTGGTGAGCTACCTGGTATCGATTATTGACCGCGGCAACATAGGCATGGCGGCGCTGCAGATGAATCAGGATCTGGGCCTGAGTAAGGCGGCTTTCGGCTTCGCCAGCAGCTTGTATTTTGTGGCCTACTTTATCTTTGAAGTACCCAGCAACCTGGCGATGCAGAAGGTGGGGGCACGATTGTGGATCCCGCGCATTATGATCAGCTGGGGAGTGGTATCGATGTGTATGGCGCTGGTGCAAAATACCACCTCCCTTTACATCGTACGCTTTTTGCTGGGGGCTGCCGAAGCGGGCTTTTTCCCGGGCGTGGTGCTCTATCTTACCTGGTGGATCCCGTCGCGCTACCGGGCGCGGATCATCGCCTCGTTTATGGTGGCCATTCCGCTGGCTAACTTTATCGGCTCCCCGCTTTCCGGGTTGATACTGATGATGGATGGGTGGTTAGGCCTGCGCGGCTGGCATCTGTTATTCATTATTGAAGGGCTGCCGGCGGTCCTGCTGGGGATAGCCGCGTTTTTCATCTTGCGGGACCGTCCACACCAGGCTGGCTGGTTAAACGATCGTCAGAAAGCATGGCTGGAAAACACGCTTCAGGCGGAGCGCCAACAGCAGAAACAGATCGGCCACACCTCCACCTGGCAACTGTTGAAGCATCGTCAAATCTGGCTCATGGCGCTGATTTACGCCGGCGCCTCCTCCGCCGGCACGACCCTTAGCGTCTGGTCTCCCCAGCTGCTGAAGTCGTTCCATCTGGATAACCTGACCACCGGGCTGCTTAATGCCATCCCCTATGGTCTGGCCTCGGTGCTGATGATTGTCTGGGGGCGCAGTTCGGATCGAAGTAATGAACGCCGCTGGCACACGGCGCTCACCCTCTTTATGATCGCGGGCGGCGTGTTTGCGGCGTTTATCAATCTGTCGCTGCCGGCCACCATTGCGATCCTCAGCACCATTCTGATTGGCGCTTATGCGATGAAGGGGCCCTTCTGGGCGCTGGCGTCGGGCTGGATGAGCAGCACCTCAGCCGCCGCAGGGCTGGCGGCCATCGGGGCGATCGCCAACCTGATTGGCGGCGCGGTGATGGTGAATGCCTACGGCATGATTAGCGAACGGACAGGAAGCCATACGCTGGCGATGCTCCCGCTGGCAGGCTTGTGTCTGGCAGGCGGCATTGCGGTGCTGGCCATGGGGCGCCGTTACTCGCAGACGGCCAGGCAGGAAAAACAGATGACCCATTAATAAGCAAAGGCGGGATTTTTCCCGCCTTCTCAGCAAAGCTTACTCTTTCACACCGTAAAACGTTTCGCAGAATGTCTTGCTGGCGCCTAGCTTGAGCGACAGGCGGTTGGCCGTCTCCTGCATGAGCTGGCTGATGCCGCTCGCTTTACGATCTTCCGTCAGACGCGATGCCGGCCCGGTCAGGGCCAGCGCCGCGATCAGTTTATCGTGAACGCCAAACACTGGCATGGCGAAGGCCGCGGTGTGCGGGTCGCGCGCGCCGGAGGTATAGAACGGCAGCGTCGGTTCGTCTTCCGGCAACGATTCACCCAATCCCCAGCGGCGTAAAACCTTACTGATAGCGGAACCATCCAGCGGGAACTGGCTGCCAGGCAGGTTGCTGTGGCGCAATCCCTGGGAGGCTTCGGCGCGGAACAGACACAGGCGTTGTCCGCCCTCAATCACATACCAGCTTGCGCTTTCGCTGGAGGCCTGTGACAGCGCCTGCAATTCCGGCTGTACCACTCTGGCAAGTTCAAATGATTGCTCATAGAGCTTGCCAAGATAGAGCAGACGGTGGCCGAGCGTATAGGTGCCATCGTCGTGCCGGATGATGTAGTTCATTCGCTCAAGCGAATTCATCAGGCGATAAACGGTTGTTTTGTGATATCCCGAAAGCTGGGCCAGCTCCGTTAACGTCAGACTGTCATTACCGGGACGGAAGCAATCAAGCAAAGCCAGCGCCTTTTCAACGGCAATTACGCCTTCATTCCCCATCATGTTCTCCTTTTTGCCGAACAAAATTGTACCTGAATTTTGTGAGTAACTTCGTGTTTACATCACAAACAACTTCGCAACACTGGCGAAAAGCGAAGCAATGCACGTATGGTTGTTTTATATAGTACACATGAGTTGTATCTAGTAAAACAAATGGAGAGTCACCATGCCTGCTTCGCAACAGAAACTCATCAATTTTGCTATTGCGCGTGTTACCGCGGAAGAAGTCCGTCAGGCCGCCGAATTTCAGGCCGCCATTCTGGCTGACGTGGCCGGACGCCGTGGCACATTACATGGCCGCATCAAGCCGCTGGCGCCGCATATGGCGGTCGCCGGGCCGGCGATTACCGTCGAGGTCCGCCCGGGGGATAACCTGGCTATTCACGCCGCAATGGCCGTCGCTAAACCTGGCGATGTATTAGTGATCGACGGGAAAGGCGATCTCTCCTGCGCGCTGCTGGGGGAGATCATGGCCACGCAGGCGCAGGCCAGCGGTATCGCCGGGATCGTTATCGATGGCGCCGTTCGCGATGCGGAGACCTTAAGCAAACAACGCTTCCCGGTGTTCGCTGCCGGCCTGAACCCGTGCGGCCCGACCAAGTTCATTCCTGGCCGGGTCAATCATGCCATTTCGGTCGGCGGCGCCGCGGTGCAGGCGGGGGACTTAGTGGTCGGGGATATTGACGGCGTGGTCGTTATCCCACGCGAGGAAGTCCGCACCATCATCGAACTGGCGAAAGGCAAACTGGAGATGGAAGCAAAACGTCTGGTTGCTATCCGCGATGGCGATCTACGTCCGCACTGGCTGGAGGGCGCCCTGCGTCAGGCGGGGATGCTGAGCGAAGGGGAGACGCTGCCATGAGTGCTAAAAACGTGGTACTGATTACCGGCAGCGATTTGGCTGACGCGGCGCTGGGGATGCTGGAAGATTACGAACTTGTCTTTGCCGGCCGCCAGCCTACAGAGGCCCAGCTGATCGCTTTGTGCCAGCAGCACAATCCCGTCGCGATCCTGGTGCGCTATGGCCACATTACTGCCGCCGTTATGGATGCGGCCCCGGCATTGAAGGTGATTGCCAAACATGGCAGCGGCATTGATGTTATTGACGTCGAGGCGGCTGCCGCGCGCGGCATTCTGGTTCGCGCAGCGATCGGGGCGAATGCCGCCGCGGTGTCCGAACATACCTGGGCATTAATTTTGGCCTGTGCTAAGTCGGTCATTCCGCTCGACCGCCGCCTGCGTGAAGGGCACTGGGATAAATCCACGCATAAATCGCTTGAGCTTGAGGGCAGAACGCTGGGACTCATCGGCCTGGGCGCCATTGGCAGCCGGGTGGCGAAGATTGCCTGTGCCTTTGGTATGAAGGTTCTGGCTTACGATCCCTATGCGAAAGCGGTCCCGCCGGGATGTGAACGTGTTGCTGAACTTAACGATCTGCTCATGCAGGCCGATGTGCTGTCCCTTCATTGCCCCTTGACGCAACAAAACAGGGGAATGATCAATGCCGCCACGCTGGCGCAGTGTAAGCCGGGCGCCATCCTGGTCAATACCGCGCGCGGCGGGTTGATTGACGATGCGGCGCTGGCCGCGGCATTAAAAGCGGGGACCTTGCGCTGGGCGGCGCTCGACAGCTTTAACAGTGAACCATTAACCACGCCCCACATCTGGCAGGCGATCGATAATGTGATTCTGTCTCCGCATGTGGGCGGCGTAAGCGATGCCTCTTACGTGAAAATGGGGATCGCTGCCGCGGCCAATATTCTGCAGGCGCTGCAGGAGTCGGCTCAGACAGAAACAACGTATTAAGTGTTAATCGAACCTGCGCTTCCGGTTAATTATTTTGCCCTGATGAGCTTACGGGCGGCATCCGCAGGTCGGGTAAGCGTAGCGCCACCCGGCAAACTAACCGTGCAACAGGGCTGCCTTGGAGGTGAGCTATGCTCGCCCGGCGGCGCTGCGCTTGCGCGGGCCTACCGTATCTGGGCTTACGGGCTACATCCGTAGGCCGGGTAAGCGTAGCGCCAGCCGGCAAAATGGCGGCGTAACAGGGATGCGTGTGTTGCAGATACGGTTATTGGATTGCCATTTTCTCACTCCGGCAAAAAGCGTCTGTCGCGTGTGATTTCAGCGTACATTGCGCTCCCGGTTAATCTTCTGCGTTATGCCTGGCATGGCGCAGGGAGCGCACAGGGGGCGGCCAGTCGCCGCCGCCCCCTGTACCCCCGGGCTCCGGCCAGCAAAATCGCCGCTACGCGGTACCTTCGACTTATCCCTGCAGGCTTCGGGTCGGGCCGAGGCAGCGTCCGTGCAAAACACGGCCCTCAGCCCGCATCCATGCGGGCTGCCCCGGCCTTCCGGGAACGTCTCAGCGATTTTGAGGCCGCCAGCACAGGCAGTTTCAGTCGCGCAAGTGGGTAAATCAACGACAGGTCGCACGAACCCTCCAGGCCGGGTAAGGCGCAGCCGCCACCCGGCAAACTAACCGTGCAACAGGGTTACCAGGGAGGTAATGAACGCTTGCCCGACGGCGCTGCGCTTGCGCGGGCCTACCGTATCTGGGCTTACGGGCTACATCCGTAGGCCGGGTAAGCGTAGCGCCACCCGGCAAACTAACCGTGCAACAGGGTTACCTGGGAGGTAATGAACGCTTGCCCGGCGGCGCTGCGCTTGCGCGGGCCTACCGTATCTGAGCTTACGGGCTACATCCGTAGGCCGGGTAAGCGTAGCGCCACCCGGCAAACTGGCGGCGCAACAGGGATGCGTGTATTGCAGATACGGTTATTGGATTGCCATTTTCTCACTCCGGCAAAAAGCGTCTGTCGCGTGTGATTTCAGCGTACATTGCGCTCCCGGTTAATCTTCTGCGTTATGCCTGGCATGGCGCAGGGAGCGCACAGGGGGCGGCCAGTCGCCGCCGCCCCCTGTACCCCCGGGCTCCGGCCAGCAAAATCGCCGCTACGCGGTCCCTTCGACTTATCCCTGCAGGCTTCGGGTCGGGCCGAGGCAGCGTCCGTGCAAAACACGGCCCTCAGCCCGCATCCATGCGGGCTGCCCCGGCCTTCCGGGAACGTCTCAGCGATTTTGAGGCCGTCAGCACCGGCAGTTTCAGCAACCATGGTGAATATATTAACGACAGGTCGCACGATCCGTAGGCCGGGTAAGCGTAGCGCCACCCGGCAAACTAACGGCAAAACAGGGCTGCCTGGAAGGTCATTCACTCACCAGTTGTTTGAGCAGCGCGAAGGCGTCTTTCATCTTGTCTTCGCTGACCACAAAGGCGCGCAGTTGATTCGCCGCATCCAGCCCTTTCGCCACCAGCCCCTCTTTGGCGGCCACGATGTTCCACGTCAGATCCTCGCGGCGGGTGTCGCCGGCCAGATGCAGCGGCAGATCCGGGGTCTTCACCTTCACCAGCATTGGCGGCAGCTTGAGTTCGCCCGCCTGCGCCAGCAGGTTTTTACTCAGGCACATGGCGCTGAGCAAAATCGGCTGCAGGAACGGCAGTACCGTACCGTTGATTTCCGCACAGTCGCCGAGGGCGTAAATCGCCGGGTCGCTGGTTTGCAGCTGGCTATTGACCACCACGCCGCGGTTAATCTGCAGTCCGGTGTGGCGCGCCAGCGAGGTTTCCGGGAGCAGGCCGGCGGCGGCCACCACCGCATCGACGGTTATCGCGCGCTGGCGGTCGAGACTGACGCGGATGCCGTCGGCGGTGTGTTCAAGCCTTTCCAGCTGCGTTTTTAACATCAGATGGACGCCCATCCCGGTGAGGCGATGCTGCAGACGGCTGCTGACCTCCGGCGGCATCAGCGCCGCCAGCACGCTGGCGGCATTATCGACCACCGTTACCGCTTTACCGGCGCGACAGAAATCCATCGCCAGCTCGCAGCCAATCAGGCCGCCGCCGACGATCAGCACCCGCCTGGCGTCGCGGAGCTGGCTCTGCGCCGCGCCATATTCGCGCTGGCTGTTCAGCGTTAGCATCAGCTCGCGGCCCGGCACCGGGGGGATAAACGGCGTGGCGCCGGTGGCCAGCACCAGTTTGTCGTAGCGCCACTGCTTATCCAGGCTTTTCACCCGATGGTTTTCAGCGTCGATATCGCTCACCCAGGTATGGGGAAACAAGCGCAGGTGGTACTGTTCGGCGAACTCGCCGGCGCTTTGCAGAGTCAGATCGTCGGCGTGCTGTCCGCGGCTGATGACGTGGCTGAGATCGGGCTTGTTATACTCATCCATGCTGTCGGCGGCGATGAGGGTCAGCGGGATCTCGGCATCCTGCTTACGAATATTTTTCACCAGCTGGCGGGCCGCGAAGCCCGAGCCGATGATGACGATGCCATCACTCATTTTGCCTCCGTCGCCAGAACATCAAACACATCTTTACCCAGCGAACATTCAGGGCAGAGGAAGTTATCCGGCACGTCGCTCCACGGCGTACCCGGCTGCACATCCTGGTTAGGTTCGCCTTTCGCCGGGTCATACACCCACTGGCAGACGCTGCACTGCATCATGGGACCGAGATCGGCGGCCGCGGCGGCGGCACAGGCGCACTCCTGTTGTTCCGGCGTGACTGTCGCTTCAGCAACCGGCAGTGGAGCGAGCGCCCACTGGCGGGCGATGTCGCGCCCGTGTTGGCGGCACAGTTCGAGCGCGTCGATATCCGGGCGCCATTTGGCCTTCAGACTCAGGGACATTTCAAACCCGGCATCCTGCAGGCGAGTGGACAGGCGGTCTACCGCGCCGCCGCTCCAGCCGTGGGAGCCAAAGGCGCTGGCGCGTTTGTTGCGAAAACGCAGCCCGGTCATCTCTTCCACCAGCCCGGCAATTTTCGGCATCATGACGTTGTTCATGGTGGAGGTGCCCACCAGCACGCCTTTTGAGCGGAAAACGTTGGTCAGAATGTCGTTTTTGTCGCTGCGGGCGACGTTAAAGATTTTCACCGCCACCCGTGGGTCGACCTCGGTGATCCCCTGGGCAATGGCGTCCGCCATCATGCGGGTGTTGTTGGACATGGTGTCGTAGAAAATCGTGATGCGATCTTCCTGATAATCCGCCGCCCATTCGAGGTATTTCTCGACGATTTGCGTCGGGTTATCGCGCCAGACCACGCCGTGGGAGGTGGCAATCATCGCTACCGGCAGGTTGAAGCCGAGAATTTCGTTAATTTTCGGCGTCACCAGGCGGCTGAAGGGCGTCAGGATGTTGGCGTAGTAGCGCTGGCACTGTTCGTACAGTTCAGTCTGGTCCACTTCATCGTTGAACAGATGTTCGTCGCAGTAGTGCTGGCCGAAGGCGTCATTGCTGAACAGCACCGCGTCGCCGGTCAGGTAAGTCATCATGCTGTCCGGCCAGTGCAGCATTGGCGTTTCCACGAAGATCAGCTGCTTACCGTTGCCGATATCGAGGGTATCGCCCGTTTTCACCACGTGGAAGTTCCACTCCGGATGGTGGTGGTGGCCGTTGATGGAGTCGATGGCGTTGGCGGTGCAGTAGATCGGCGTATCCGGGATCTGCATCATCAGCTCAGTCAACGCGCCGGCGTGGTCCTCTTCGGCGTGGTTAATAACGATGTAGTCGAGGTCGGCGAGGTCGATTTCGCGGCGCAGATTCTGCACGAACTCGCGGCTGAATTTATGATCGACGGTATCGATCAGCACGTTTTTCTCTTCGCGGATGAGATAGCTGTTATAGCTGCTGCCGCGCAGCGTTTTATATTCGGTGCCGTGGAAATCACGCACTTCCCAGTCACGTTGGCCAACCCAAAGAATGTTATTTTTCACCACAATAGACATAGCAACCTCAATTAATACAGTGTGTTCAAAGTCAGTTGATTGATGTATTACAAGTTGCGTGCCAGTTTTTTAACTTATTGAATAAAAGCATTTTTTAAATTTTCATGATTTTAGTTGCTGTCAAAATGACAATGATTAAAATAGTCGCTATGACTATTTTGGCTGTCAAAATGACAATGGAGCGATGATGAGTTTTTCCGTCGAGGCGCTGGCGAGAATCGCCATTGATTTACAAAGCGATATCGGCCACGTCGACCGCTTTTCGCGCCTGATCGCCACCCTGCGGCAGATCCTTGGCTGCGACGCCTCGGCGCTGCTGCGCTATGAGGCCCATCAGTTTGTGCCGCTGGCGATCGATGGTCTGGCGCAGGATGTGCTTGGCCGGCGCTTTGCACTGGATGGGCATCCGCGGCTGGAGGCTATCGCCCGCGCCGGCGATGTGGTGCGCTTCCCGGCGGACAGCGACCTGCCGGACCCCTATGACGGCCTGATCCCCGGCCAGGAGAGCCTCAAGGTTCACGCCTGCGTGGGGTTGCCGCTGTTTGCCGGGCAAACGCTGATCGGCGCGCTAACTCTTGACGGCATGGATGCCGACCGCTTCGACAGCTTCAGCGATGAAGAGCTGCGACTGATTGCCGCGCTGGTGGCCGGGGCGCTGAATAACGCGCTGCTTATCGCCCGCCTTGAAGCGCAAAACGTCCTGCCCGCGCAGGTGGTGAATTACCCGCAGCCGGAGCGTCAGGAGATCATCGGCCTGTCGGCGCCGATGCTGCAGCTGAAAAAAGAGATCGAGATTGTCGCCGCCTCGGATTTGAACGTGCTGATCAGCGGCGAAACGGGGACCGGTAAGGAGCTGGTGGCGAAGGCGGTGCATCAGGGATCGCCGCGAGCGGCTAACCCGCTGGTGTACCTCAACTGCGCGGCGCTGCCGGAGAGCGTGGCGGAGAGCGAGCTGTTCGGTCACGTGAAAGGGGCGTTTACCGGGGCTATCAGCAACCGTAGCGGCAAATTTGAGATGGCCGATAACGGCACGCTGTTCCTCGACGAAATCGGCGAGCTGTCGCTGGCGCTGCAGGCGAAGCTGCTGCGCGTCCTGCAGTATGGCGATATTCAGCGTGTCGGCGATGACCGCAGCCTGCGGGTCGATGTGCGGGTGCTGGCGGCCACCAACCGCGATCTGCGCCAGGAGGTGGTGGAAGGGCGCTTTCGCGCCGACCTCTATCACCGGCTGAGCGTCTTCCCGCTGTCGGTTCCGGCGCTGCGCGAGCGGGAAAATGACGTGGTGCTGCTGGCTGGCTATTTTTGCGAGCAGTGCCGCCTGCGGATGGGGCTGGCGCGGGTAATTTTAAGTGAGGCAACGCGAAACAGGCTGCAGCAGTGGTCGTGGCCGGGCAACGTGCGCGAACTGGAGCATGCCATTCACCGCGCGGTGGTGCTGGCGCGGGCTACTCAGGCTGGCGATGACATAGTACTGGAGCCGCAGCATTTCGAGTTTACGGCGACTGCGCCGACGTTGCCGACCGAGGCGGCGGCAGCGGCGCCGGCAATGGGCAACGTGAATCTGCGCGAAGCCACGGATAATTTCCAGCGCGAGGCGATTGCCCGCGCGCTGGCGGCACATCAGGGCAACTGGGCGGCGACCGCCCGCGCGCTGGAACTCGACGTCGCCAACCTGCACCGGCTGGCGAAACGTCTGGGGCTTAAAGGATCCCGGCCTGGTAAAAGTTCTGCAGGTTGATGGCGCCGACCAGTTGGCCGTTTTCATCGACTACCGGCGCGGCGCTGATTTTGTGCTTCATCAGCCGCTCTTTGGCTTCCACCGCGCGGCTCTCCGCCTGTAGCGTCACGCCGTTGCGGGTCATCGCCTGCGCGACGCCGTCGTTTAAGGTGCCGCCGCCCACCAGCCAGCGGCGCAGGTCGCCGTCGGTGAAGACCCCCTGCACGCGGTTGGCCTCATCGCAGACCGCCACCAGGCCGAGCCCTGTGCGGCTTAGCTCGAGCATTGCGTTCATGACGTTGGCGTCCGTGCCGACGCGCGGCACTTCGTCGTCGCGGCGCATCAGGTGATGCACTTTGTTCAGCAGACGCGCGCCGAGCGCCCCTGCCGGGTGGGAGCGGGCAAAATCCTCTTCATTGAAGCCGCGGGCCTGCATGACCGCCATCGCCAGCGCATCGCCAAGCATCAGGGTGTTGACGGTGCTGGAGGTCGGCGCCAGGTGCATCGGACAGGCCTCTCGCTCGACGGCGATATCCAGCACCGCTTTCGCCGCCAGCGCCAGCGGCGAGGTGGATTTGCCGGTCATCGCCAGCAGCGGGATACCTTTTTCCTCCAGCCGCGGCACGATCAGATCCAGCTCTTTCGCGCTGCCGGAGTAGGAGATAAACAGCATCACGTCGCGGCCGTCGAGCATGCCAAGATCGCCGTGCAGCGCTTCCGCCGGATGGACAAAAAAGGCCGGGGTGCCGGTGCTGGCGAAAGTCGCCGCCAGCTTTTTGCCGATATGACCGGATTTACCGATACCGGAGACAATCAGTTTGCCCTCGCAGTGGATGATGGTTTCCGCCGCGCGGATGAAGTCGTCGCCCAGGCGTTCCGGCAGGCGGCTCGCCTCCTGTAGCTCCAGCATCAGGGTCTGGCGTCCGGCCTCTAACAAAAAGTTACTCATGATGTTCTCCAGTAATGATGACTTCTATGCCTTTGGCTTCCAGCGCCCGCTGGAATGCGGGGTCAATATCGGCATCGGTAATCAATTTATCCACGCGCTCCAGGCCGCAGACGATATTGGGGCTTTTACGGCCAAACTTTGACGAGTCGGCCATCAGGATCACTTCGCGGGCGGCGTTGCACATCGCCTTGCTGACGGTATACACCTCATTGAAGGTGGTGACGCCGGCGTTCAGATCGATGCCGTCGGTGCCCATAAACAGCTTGTCGAAACTGAACTGTTCGAAGGCGTTTTCCGCCAGCTGGCCGTGAAAGGAGGCCGATTTTTTGCGGAAGGTGCCGCCGGGCATCAGGATAGTCTGTTCATTATCCAGTTCGGCAAGGGCGTTGACGATATGCAGGCTGTTGGTCATCACCGTGATGTTATTGAAGCGGCTGAGCAGTGGGACCATCTGCAGCACCGTGCTGCCGGCATCAAGGATGAGGGAGTCGCCATCATGAATAAAGCGCACCGCCGCTTCGGCGATGCGCGCTTTCTTATGGGTGTTGATCAGCGTTTTATGATCGATCGGCGGATCGGCTTCATCTTTGTTGAGTACCACGCCACCGTAGGTGCGAATGACGGTGCCGGCGTTTTCCAGCGTGACCAGATCCTTGCGGATGGTGGTGCCGGTAGTATCGAAGTGTTGCGCCAGCTCTTCGACCGAGCATTTTCCCTGCGACTGCAGGAACTCGAGAATGGCTGCCTGGCGCTGACGTGGTTTCATAGGCGTCTATCCTGCGTTTAAGTTTCGAAGTGATAATTTCGCAAGATATTTACTTTTACAACGAAATTATCCATGTTTCGGATTAAGCGCTAATGATAGTGCATTCTGACAGCGCGGATCATGGGGAAAGATCACATCAGGCTGCAATTCCCCGATATGTTTGCCGTCCAGCGCGGGGATTTTTTGCGGTCGGGCGAAAATGGTGAAGCCTTTCATCAGCAGCGTGTCGCAAATGCGGTTGTCATCATCAACGGCGATAGCGACGATGGCGCGCGGTTGAAAGCGCCCGGCGGAGCGGCCGACCCCCACCCGACCCTGCTGGCACAGGCTGTCGAAGGCGCGATTGAAGCGGCGGATCTGCCAGCCGCCGAAGGCCAGTTGGGTAAGCCAGGCGATGGCGGCGACGGTGATGAGTGCGGTAACCATAGGTGTCTCCTTAAGGGGGCCGGGAACAACCCGGGTCGCGGCGCGAGCGCCTAACCCGAGCGACCCGCGGTGCCGTATTTTTGTCGGGTGGCGGCTAACGCCTTACCCGACCTACCGTTTTGTAGCCCGGATAAGCGCGGCGCCATCCGGGAGCCCTTTAAAACATCACCTGGCCGCCGGTAACGTTGATCGACTGACCGGTGCAGTACGACGCCTGCGGGCTGGCGTAAAACATCAGGACGTTCAGCACATCCTGATATTCGCAACCGCGCTTCAGGGGCACCTTGTCGATGTAGTACTGCTCGACCTCGCTCTCATCGATACCGAGCTTGGTGGCGTACTGCGGCAGCAGCGACTGGAACATCGGCGACTTCAGCAGATTGCCGAGCATCAGTGAGTGTACGGTAATGCCGTACTCCGCCAGATCCAGCGCCAGCGACTGGGTCAGGCCGACGCCGCCGAACTTCGCCGCGCTGTAGCCGGAGTTGTGCTTGCTGCCCACTTTGCCGGATTTCGAGTTGATCTGAATGATGCGTCCCTTAATGCCGTCGCGGATCATCAGCCGGGAAAACTCGCGGGCGCAGAGGAAGTAGCCCACCAGATTGACCTGCAGCGAGCGGTCGAAATCCCCCAGCGCAAAGTCGCTAATAAACGCCGCTTTAGCGATGCCGGCGCTGTACACCAGCAGGTCGACACGCGAGAAAATCTCATCCACTCCGTGGGCCAGCGCGGTGACGCTGGCCTCGCTGGTGGCGTCGGCGCCGAAGCCATACGCCATGCCTTCGCCATATTCAGCGTTAATCTCCTGGGCGACGCGGCTGGCTTTTTCGCTCTGAATATCGACCACCGCCACGCGGTAGCCCTCGGCGGCCAGCCCGCGGCACAGAAACTCTCCTAAGGTTTGTCCACCGCCAATGACAACAGCAACCTGATTCATCTTTCTCTCCTGTTAAGCAACAAATTTCAGTACGCAGCCGGTGGCGATGCCTTCCGGCACCGGGCCCGCGACGTGCACGGTTCCGGGGAATTCCGCTTCGCGGTGACCATCAAAGCGCAGCGTGATATGGCCCAGCTCGCGCAGGTTTTGTTCGGCGACCTCGCCGACGGCGGTCACCGGGTAGCGCAGCTCGCCAAGCAGCAGCTCTGCGCCCGGCTGCAGCGCGCCGGCAAGCTCGCCGTGGTTGTGAATAAAGCAGTACTCTTCGATATCGGCAGGGGCGCCTTCGCGGAAGGTGATCAGCATCTGCTCCTCCAGCGCCATCGTCGCGCTGGCGCCGATATGGGTAATGGTGGTCTGGTAAATCACGGTCATCTTCAGGCACCTCTTATTGATAAATAAATCCGGAAACGAACCACGCGATCAGCACCGTTGGCGCGCCGGTCAGGAAGCGGCTGACCAGCACCGACGGCACGCCGACGCGCACGGTATCCTGGCGGGCTTCAGCCAGCGACAGGCCTACCGGGATAAAATCGCAGGCGGCCTGGGCGTTAATGGCGAACAGCGCCGGCAGGGCGAGGTGCGGGGGAATATTGCCGAGGCCGATCTGAACGCCGATCAGTACGCCAATCACCTGGGCGATAACCGCGCCGGGGCCGAGAAACGGCGACAGCAGCGGGAAGGAGCAGATCAGCGCCAGGGTCACCAGACCCAGCGGATGGCTGGCCAGCGGCGCCAGGCCATGAGCGATCCAGTCGCCGATGCCGGAGGCCATGATGATGCCGATCAGCGCCGAGACGAAGGCCATAAACGGCAGAATGGTCTTCAGCACCGTATCGATGGTGTCGCGCCCGGCCTGGAACAGCACCGCCACCACCGAGCCCATCCCCATCCCGACCTTCGCCAGCAGGCCATCGCTCTGTTCAGTGATCTTTTTGCTGGCGTCGTAATCGCGACCCGCGCGGTTGTTCTCCGCCGGCGGCTCGGGAGCTACCGCGCTGTCGGTCGCGATGCGCTGAATGTTCTCCTCTTTGACGCCGGAGACGTAGATATCTTCTGTGATGTACTGGGCCAGCGGCCCCGATTTGCCGGTGGCATGGATATTCACCGTCGGGATGCGACGCTTGGGGTAGAGCCCGCAGCGCAGGGTGCCTCCGCAGTCGATAATCGCCACGCCGATGTCGCTTTCCGCCGGTTCGCCCTCTTTAAAACCGTCCACCGCCTGCCAGCCGGTCAGGCTGGCGATGCGGTCAACGATCGCCGGGCGGGTGCCGGCGGTGATATAGACGATCTTTTTGCCCTCGACGACGTCGAGCTCAAGGGGGCCGCCCCAGCCGCCGGTACCTTTCTCAATACGAATCCGGGTCATGATGTCGCTCCTGACAGATGCACTTTCTGAGCCAGCTGAATCGCCATTTTTCGTTCGAAAATCGAGGTGGTCAGGTCGGTGACCCAGCCGCGGAAGAAGTTGGTCACCAGCCCGACCAGCAGATAGCTCACCGCCAGCGGCCCAAGCGGCAGGCCGAGGGTGGTGAGGCCGTTGGCGATGCCGAGATAGACGAACAGCTCGCCGGGGTTGATATGCGGAAACAGGCCGTTCATCGAGTGGCAGCTGTAGGACGCCGCCGCGTAATAGCTGGGCTTGTACTTCTCTGGCATAAAGCGGCCCAGGCTCAGGGTCATCGGGTTACAAAACACAAAGGTGCCGATGCAGGGCAACAGCAGGTAGCGGGAGATCGGGTTCCCGGCGCAGCGCTGCGCCAGTTTTTCGATCCGCTGCTGGCCGATAAAGTTGATCAGCGCGTTCATGATCACCAGCAGACTGATCAGCAAGGGGAGGATCCCGGTCACCATTCCGGTAAATACCTCGCCGCCTTTCTGAAACAGGCCGATAAACCACTCTGCGCCGTGGGTCACGACGTCAATCATTGTTCTCTCCTTCAGCATGTTATTTTTCTTGCTAACTGCAGGCTGATTTTAATCACTTTGAAAGGTTTTAAAGTGTTAAATAGATCGCAAAATGAAAGATAAATATTTTATTTCGAAAGATTGGCGCTGAGAGGATGAAATCACGAGGCGCATGACAGCATCCAGGAAGGGGGGCGGTGAAGGACTATTTTGTCTACAAACAGATTGTCGCTTTCTTGTTGGTCGTCGCATGCTTTACCATAATTATCCCTTGCTGAATTTGTTAAACGGAATTCCCATGTTGAAGCGTCGCTCTCTGGCTGTACTTCCCCTTTGTGTGCTCCTCGCTGCCTGCAGCAGCAAACCCAAGACTCCCGCGGAAACGGAGATGGCGAGTGGAACCGGCGGCTTTTTGCTGGAACCGCAGCATAACGTGATGCAGATGGGCGGCGACTTCGCCAACAACCCGGCAGCGGCGCAGTTCATCGATAAGATGGTGGCGAAGCACGGCTTCGACAGGCAGCAGCTGCAGGAGATCCTGTCGCAGGCGAAGCGTCTGGACTACGTTCTGCGGCTGATGGATCGTCAGGCGCCGACCGGCCTGCCGCCGACCGGGCCGACCGGCGCCTGGCTGCGCTACAAGAAACAGTTTATTACCCCGGATAACGTGCAGAACGGCGTGGTGTTCTGGAATCAGTATCAGGACGCGCTCAACCGCGCTTATCAGGTCTACGGCGTACCGCCGGAAATCATTGTCGGCATTATCGGCGTGGAGACCCGTTGGGGCCGGGTGATGGGCAAAACCCGCATCCTCGACGCGCTGGCGACCCTGTCGTTTAACTATCCGCGCCGTGCAGAATACTTCTCCTCCGAGCTGGAAACCTTCCTGCTGATGGCGCGCAGCGAAAGCGACGACCCGCTGGATCTGAAAGGCTCTTTCGCCGGGGCGATGGGTTACGGCCAGTTTATGCCGTCCTCCTATAAGCAATACGCGGTGGACTTTAACGGCGACGGCCATATCAACCTGTGGGACCCGGTGGATGCGATCGGCAGCGTGGCCAACTACTTCAAACAGCACGGCTGGGTGAGCGGCGATCTGGTGGCGGTGCAGGCGCTGGGCCAGGCGCCGGGGCTGGAGAATGGTTTCAAAACCAAATACAGCGTTTCGCAGCTGTCGGCGGCGGGATTAACCCCGACCCAGCCGCTGGGCAACCATCAGCAGGCCAGCCTGCTGCGCCTGGACGTCGGCACCGGCTATGAGTACTGGTACGGGTTGCCGAACTTCTACACCATCACCCGCTACAACCACAGCACCCACTACGCCATGGCCGTCTGGCAGCTTGGCCTGGCGGTTTCTCAGGCCCGCGGCGGTTATTAATACTGTCATCCGGCTGACCGCTCCCGAGCCTCCCCGGATAGCGGCGCGTAACGCCTTATCCGGGCTACGGTCTGTTATCCGGTTGGCAGCCCCGGTAAGCGCAGCGCGACCGGGGACTTCTCGTTTATCCTCCTGCTTTTTCCCGTTTGCCTGCCGCTTGTCGACCTTTGTTACATTTCCGCTCACCGACGCTGATTTACAATCTTATTTCGCCTCTGTATTGTTATGTTATAACATTTAATAGAGGTGGGATATGTTCACATCGGTTTTTATGGCATCCGGCGCGGCGCGCCTGGCCATCGCGGGAACGCTGCTGGCGGCGCTATGGCTGGCGACCTGGTGGGCGGTGACGCTGCCATGATTGAACTGGAACAACTGGTAACCGGCTATGGCGGGGTGGCGATCACCCCGCCGCTGAGCGGGATGATATGCCCCGGCAGCCTGACGGCAATCGTTGGCCTCAATGGCTGCGGAAAATCGACCCTGCTGAAAACCCTCGCCGGGTTTCTTCCGCCGGTCAGTGGCTGTCTGCGCTGGCAGGGAAAGCGGCCGGTGATTGGCTGGCTGGCGCAGCGCCATGCCCTCGAGTCGCAGTTTCCTCTCAACGTGCAGGATGTGGTGAGCCAGGGCGCATGGCCCGGCGTGTCGCTGCTGCGCGGTCTGGGCGGCGATACCCGGCGACGCATCGGCGCGGCGCTGGAGCGGGTCGGGCTGGCGAGCCTGGCGAAAACCCCGATCGAAGCGCTCTCCGGCGGTCAGTTTCAGCGCATGCTGTTTGCCCGGGTGCTGGTGCAGCAGGCGCCGCTGGTGATGCTCGACGAGCCCTTCACCGGCATTGATGAAGCGACCAGTCGCGAACTGATGGATTTGATCCTCGACATGCACCGGCAGGGGCAGACCATCCTGGCGGTGCTGCATGATAACCAGCGGGTAGCCGACTTTTTCCCGGAGACGCTGCTGCTGACCCCCCGGCGCGCCTGCTGGGGCGCCACCCGGGCGGTTCTCCCGGCCTTCAGCCAGGCGAGGTCGGCATGATCTGGCACACCTTCTTTCAGCCTTTTATTGAATTCGGCTTTATGCGCCGGGCGCTGGTGGTCTGTCTGGCGCTGTCGCTAAGCACCACCATGCTGGGCGTCTTCCTGCTGCTGCGGCGCATGAGCCTGATGGGCGACGCGCTGTCGCACGCCATTCTCCCCGGCGTGGCGGTGGGCTATCTGCTGAGCGGCATGTCGCTGCTGGCCATGACCCTGGGCGGCTTTGTCGCCGGCATCGCGGTCGCGCTGGTGGCGGGATGGGTGAGCCGGCGGACGCCGTTAAAAGAGGACGCCAGCTTTGCCGGATTTTATCTGGGATCGCTGGCGCTGGGCGTCACCCTGGTGTCGCTGCGCGGCTCCAGCGTCGACCTGCTGCATCTGCTGTTTGGCTCCATTCTGGCGGTGGACCGTGACGCGGCGCTGTTTGTCAGCGGCGTCGCCAGCCTGACGCTGCTGTGCATCGCGCTGTGCTACCGCGGTCTGGTCAGCGAGGCGTTCGACAGCGCCTGGCTGCAGGTGAATCACCGCCGGCTGCCCGCGCTGCTGCATGGGCTTTTTCTGGCGCTGCTGGTGCTTAACCTGGTGGCGGGGTTTCAGGTCCTCGGCACGCTGATGGCGGTAGGGGTGATGATGCTGCCGGCGGTCGCCGCGCGCTGCTGGGCGCGAACGCTGCCGGGCATCCTGCTGCTGGCGGCGCTCTCCGGCGCGCTCTGCGCCTGGCTGGGTTTGAGTCTCTCCTGGGCGGCCAGTCTTCCCGCCGGGCCCGCCATCGTGCTGACCGCCAGCGCGCTGTTTTTTATTTCGCTGTTTTTTGGCACGCGCAGCCGACTGCTGGTCGGCTGGCGCAAATTGATGGGGTAAGGAAATGATGAAACGTAGTGCAATAGTGGTCGCGCTGGCCTTCGGCCTGATGGCGCAGGGGGCGATGGCGAAAACGCTGAATGTGGTAAGCAGTTTTTCGGTGCTGGGTGATATGGTGCAGCAGGTCGGCGGGGAGCATGTTCATGTGGACACCCTGGTCGGCCCGGATGGCGATCCGCACACCTTCGAGCCGTCGCCGAAGGACAGCGCGCTGCTCAGCAAGGCCGACGTGGTGGTGGTTAACGGTCTGGGACTGGAAGGGTGGCTGGATCGCCTGATTAAGGCCTCTGGTTTTAAGGGCGAGCTGGTGGTGGCGTCGAAGGGCGTCAAGACCCATACCCTCGATGAAGATGGCAAAACGGTGACCGATCCCCACGCCTGGAACAGCGCGGCGAACGGCGCGTTGTATGCGCAGAATATCCTCGATGGACTGGTGAAAGCCGACCCGGAAGATCAAGCGGCGCTGACGAACAGCGGCAAGCGTTATATCGAGCAACTGACGGCCCTCGACGGCTGGGCGAAAGGGCAGTTCAGCGCAATTCCGCAGGCAAAGCGCAAAGTTCTCACCAGCCATGACGCCTTCGGCTATTTTGGCCGCGCTTATCACGTGACCTTCCTCGCGCCGCAGGGGCTCTCTTCAGAGAGCGAGGCCAGCGCGGCGCAGGTGGCGGCGCTGATTAAGCAAATCAACGCGGACGGCGTCCATACCTGGTTTATGGAGAACCAGCTTGACCCGCGACTGGTGAAGCAGATCGCCAGCGCCACCGGCGCGCAGCCCGGCGGAGAACTCTATCCTGAGGCGCTCTCCGCCCCGGGGGGCGTCGCGGATAGCTATGTCAAAATGATGCGTCATAACGTGGCGCTGATCGCCGCCAGCATGAAGTAATCGTGCAATTTCTCATCCCGGCGCCGCCGGGATGATTCATTTTGGATGTCCCCTCGTAAATTCCACACCTCGTCCCCATATCTCTGTGGAAAGTGCTATCTTTGATGGCCTCTTTATCCGGAGCAAAGCGGGGCGATAATGACCGATTCAGAATTAATGCAGCTAAGCGAGAAGGTCGGCCGGGCGCTGAAGGCACAGGGCGCGACGGTGACCACGGCGGAATCCTGCACCGGCGGCTGGATAGCGAAAGCCATCACCGATATTGCCGGCAGCTCAGCGTGGTTTGAACGCGGTTTTGTGACCTACAGCAATGAGGCCAAATCGCAAATGATCGGCGTCAGCGAAGCGACGCTGCGGGACAACGGCGCGGTGAGCGAACCGGTGGTGGTGGAGATGGCGATCGGCGCGTTGCGCGCCGCGCGCGCGGACTATGCCATCTCGGTAAGCGGCGTCGCCGGGCCGGATGGCGGCAGCGACGAAAAGCCGGTCGGGACGGTGTGGTTTGGCGTCGCCAGCGTCAGCGGGCAAGGGGTGACGCGGCGGGAATGCTTTGCCGGAGACCGCGAAGCGGTGCGTCGTCAGGCGACGGCCTACGCGCTCAATCTGCTCTGGCAACAATTTCTACAAAAGACTTGATACTGTATGACTATACAGTATAATTGCCTCAACTGAACAAATATTAACGGCGAAGCGAACAGGCTTCACCCTGCATGATTAGGAGTAACAATGGCGATCGACGAAAACAAACAGAAAGCGTTGGCGGCTGCACTGGGCCAGATCGAAAAGCAATTCGGTAAAGGCTCCATCATGCGCCTGGGTGAAGACCGTTCTATGGACGTAGAAACCATCTCCACCGGCTCGCTTTCTCTGGATATCGCGCTGGGCGCCGGCGGTCTGCCAATGGGCCGTATCGTCGAGATCTACGGGCCGGAATCCTCCGGTAAAACCACCCTGACGCTGCAGGTTATCGCCGCAGCGCAGCGCGAAGGTAAAACCTGTGCGTTCATCGATGCGGAACACGCGCTGGATCCGGTCTATGCGCGCAAACTGGGCGTGGATATCGACAACCTGCTGTGTTCTCAGCCGGATACCGGCGAGCAGGCGCTGGAAATCTGTGACGCGCTGGCGCGCTCTGGCGCGGTTGACGTTATCGTCGTCGACTCCGTCGCGGCGCTGACGCCGAAAGCGGAAATCGAAGGCGAAATTGGCGACTCTCACATGGGCCTCGCGGCGCGTATGATGAGCCAGGCGATGCGTAAACTGGCGGGTAACCTGAAGCAGTCCAACACGCTGCTGATCTTTATCAACCAGATCCGTATGAAAATCGGCGTGATGTTCGGTAACCCGGAAACCACCACCGGCGGTAACGCGCTGAAGTTCTACGCCTCCGTGCGTCTGGATATCCGTCGTATCGGCGCGGTGAAAGAGGGCGATAACGTCGTCGGCAGCGAAACCCGCGTCAAAGTGGTGAAGAACAAGATTGCGGCGCCGTTCAAACAGGCTGAATTCCAGATCCTCTACGGCGAAGGCATCAACTTCTTCGGCGAGCTGGTTGACCTCGGCGTGAAAGAGAAGCTGATTGAGAAAGCGGGCGCCTGGTACAGCTACAACGGCGACAAAATTGGTCAGGGTAAAGCGAACGCTATCACCTGGCTGAAAGAGAACCCGGCGGCGGCGAAAGAGATTGAGAAGAAAGTGCGCGAACTGCTGCTCAACAACCAGGACTCTACGCCGGACTTCGCCGTTGACGGCAACGACGCAGAAGAAACGGAACAAGATTTCTGATATCGTCTAACAGAGTGATAAAGGGCTGCTTATGCGGCCCTTTTGCTTTTCTTAGATTATTGAGGTGCCTGTGACTGAACCTTCATCACGCCGATCCGGCTATGCTCGTCTGCTGGACCGCGCTATCCGTATCCTGGCGATGCGCGACCACAGCGAACAGGAGCTGCGGCGCAAACTGGCCGCTCCGGTGATGAGCAAAAACGGCCCCGAGGCGCTGGACGTCACCCCTGAAGAGCTGGAGCAGGTGGTGGCCTGGTGTATCGAAAACCGCTATCTCGACGATAATCGTTTTGTCGGCCAGTTCATCGCCAGCCGGAGCCGCAAAGGCTATGGCCCCGCGCGCATTCGTCAGGAGCTCAGCCAGAAAGGCATTGCGCGCCAGGCCGTTGAACAGGCGATGCGCGAATGCGATATCGACTGGGTGAGCCTTGCCAGGGCGCAGGCGCAGCGTAAATACGGTGAACCGTTACCATCCGCCTTTACTGAAAAAGTGAAAATCCAGCGATTCCTGCTGTACCGTGGCTACCTGATGGAAGATATCCAGGAAATCTGGCGAAATTTTGCAGATTGACCCATCCGGGATTTTACTTCGCCGTAAAGAAAACTTATCTTATTCCCACTTTATTCCGTCGGGCCGCTGGTTGTGACAGTGCAGGCAGCGTCCTGGGCGATTATTCCTTTACACAAAATCATTCAAGCTGCATCAGGGCGGCAAGAGAGACTATCTTCCGCAGCGCACGTCAGTTCGGTGCCGGAAGAGCAAGCGCAGCCAGGACAGAGGCGACTTGAAGGATGACGTGTAGCTTGATTTCAGGATAATTATGAGCAAGAGCACCGCTGAGATCCGTCAGGCGTTTCTCGACTTTTTCCATAGCAAGGGACATCAGGTAGTTGCCAGCAGCTCCCTGGTGCCGCACAACGATCCGACCCTGCTGTTTACCAACGCAGGGATGAACCAGTTCAAGGATGTCTTCCTTGGTCTCGACAAACGTAATTATTCGCGTGCGACCACCGCGCAGCGTTGCGTGCGTGCGGGTGGTAAACACAACGATCTGGAAAACGTCGGTTACACCGCGCGTCACCACACCTTCTTTGAAATGCTGGGCAACTTTAGCTTCGGCGACTACTTCAAGCAGGATGCCATCAAATACGCGTGGGAACTGCTGACCGGTGAGAACTGGTTCGCGCTGCCGAAAGAGAAGCTGTGGGTCACCGTTTACGAGACCGATGACGAAGCATTCGACATCTGGGCCAATGAAGTAGGCGTCCCGCGCGAGCGAATCATCCGCATCGGCGACAACAAAGGCGAGCCGTTTGCTTCAGACAACTTCTGGCAGATGGGCGACACCGGTCCGTGCGGCCCGTGCACCGAAATCTTCTTTGACCACGGCGATCACATCTGGGGCGGCCCTCCGGGAAGCCCGGAAGAAGACGGCGACCGCTACATTGAGATCTGGAACATCGTCTTCATGCAGTTCAACCGTCAGGCTGACGGCACCATGGAGCCGCTGCCGAAGCCGTCCGTCGACACCGGTATGGGCCTGGAGCGTATTGCCGCGGTGCTGCAGCACGTTAACTCCAACTATGACATCGACCTGTTCCGCGATCTGATCGCCAGCGTGGCGAAAGTCACCGGCGCCACCGATCTGACGAACAAGTCGCTGCGCGTAATCGCCGACCACATTCGCTCCTGCGCCTTCCTGATCGCTGATGGCGTTATCCCGTCGAATGAAAACCGCGGCTACGTGCTGCGTCGCATCATTCGCCGCGCGATCCGTCACGGCAACATGCTGGGCGCGAAGGACACTTTCTTCTGGAAACTGGTTGCCCCGCTGATTGCCGTGATGGGCTCCGCCGGCGAAGAGCTGAAGC
The DNA here is from genome assembly GCF_021739525.1 of Klebsiella sp. 2019SCSN059. Classification (NCBI taxonomy): domain Bacteria; kingdom Pseudomonadati; phylum Pseudomonadota; class Gammaproteobacteria; order Enterobacterales; family Enterobacteriaceae; genus Klebsiella; species Klebsiella sp. 2019SCSN059. The sequence goes on from NZ_JAKKOM010000003.1 coordinate 339,147, forward strand.
AGCAGCAGGCTCAGGTTGAGCAGGTGCTGAAAACCGAAGAAGAGCAGTTCGCCCGCACTCTGGAGCGCGGACTGTCGCTGCTGGATGAAGAGCTGTCGAAGCTGAAAGGCGACACCCTGGATGGCGAAACCGCCTTCCGTCTGTACGACACCTACGGCTTCCCGGTCGACCTGACCGCGGACGTCTGCCGCGAGCGCAACATCAAGGTTGACGAAGCCGGCTTTGAGGCCGCCATGGAAGAGCAGCGCCGCCGCGCGCGCGAGTCCAGCGGTTTCGGCGCGGACTACAACGCGATGATCCGCGTTGACGGCGCCTCTGAATTTAAAGGTTACGATCGTCTGGAGCTGAACGGCAAAGTGACGGCGCTGTTTATCGACGGCAAAGCGGTGGATAGCGTCAGCGCGGGTCAGGAAGCCGTGGTGATCCTCGACCAGACCCCGTTCTATGCGGAGTCCGGCGGCCAGGTGGGCGATAAAGGCGAACTGAAAGGCGCGGGCTTCTCCTTCGCGGTCAGCGACACGCAGAAGTACGGCCAGGCCATTGGTCATATCGGTAAAGTCGCCAGCGGCTCCCTGAAAGTGGGCGACGCGGTGCAGGCCGATGTGGACGAGGCTCGCCGTCAGCGTATCCGTCTGAACCACTCCGCGACGCACCTGATGCACGCGGCGCTGCGCCAGGTGCTCGGCACCCATGTGGCGCAGAAAGGCTCGCTGGTCAACGATAAAGCGCTGCGCTTTGACTTCTCGCATTTCGAAGCGATGAAGCCGGAAGAGATTCGTGCAGTGGAAGATCTGGTCAACGCGCAGATCCGTCGTAACCTGGCTATCGAAACCAACATTATGGATATCGATGCCGCGCGCGCATCCGGCGCCATGGCGCTGTTCGGCGAGAAATACGATGACCGCGTCCGCGTGCTGCAGATGGGCGACTTCTCCACTGAACTGTGCGGCGGGACTCACGCGGCGCGTACCGGTGATATCGGCCTGTTCCGCATCACGTCTGAGTCCGGTACCGCCGCTGGCGTGCGCCGTATCGAAGCGGTGACCGGTGAGGGCGCGATAGCCATGCTGCACGCGCAGAGCGATCAGCTCAGCGATATCGCACAGCTGCTGAAGGGCGACAGCCACAATCTCGGCGAGAAAGTTCGCGCCGCGCTGGAGCGTACCCGTCAGCTGGAAAAAGAGCTGCAGCAGATGAAAGAGCAGGCTGCGGCGCAGGAGAGCGCAAACCTCTCCAGCAAAGCGGAAGAGATTAACGGCGTTAAGCTGCTGGTCAGCGAACTGGCCGGCGTGGAGCCGAAGATGCTGCGTACCATGGTTGACGACCTGAAGAACCAGCTGGGTTCGACGGTTGTGGTGTTGGCTACGGTCGCAGACGGTAAAGTTTCCCTGATTGCCGGTGTGTCTAAGGATGTGACAGATCGCGTGAAGGCTGGGGAGCTGGTTGGTATGGTCGCTCAGCAGGTGGGCGGTAAAGGGGGCGGTCGTCCGGATATGGCGCAGGCCGGTGGTACCGATGCGTCTGCTCTCCCTGCAGCGTTAGCCAGTGTGAAAGGCTGGGTCAGCGCAAAACTGTAATAACTATAAGCGCATATACCCTAAATAATTCGAGTTGCAGGAAGGCGGCGACGCAGCGAATCCCCGGGAGCTTACTCAAGTAAGTGACTGGGGGGAGCGAGGAAAGCCAACACACATGCAACCTGAAGTATGACGGGTATAGGTGCCGTAACCTCAGGGAAATGGCACCTTGCGCGAGAAACACCGATAACGATAAAGTCGGGTTGAAATTGTGTATATCGGCTAAACTTAGGTTTAACAGAATGTGATGCCATGACTGCTTATACCGCAAGGTATTTGTCATCGCTTACTTTTTGGCGTTATATGATGGATAATGCCGGGATACGAGAGACCCGACTCTTTTAATCTTTCAAGGAGCAAAGAATGCTGATTCTGACTCGTCGAGTTGGTGAGACCCTCATGATTGGAGATGAGGTCACTGTGACAGTTTTAGGGGTGAAGGGTAACCAGGTTCGTATTGGCGTAAACGCCCCTAAAGAAGTATCTGTTCACCGTGAAGAGATCTACCAGCGTATTCAGGCTGAAAAATCCCAGCAGTCCAGTTACTAAGGTTTCCGCGCCTCGCTGTTCAGTGAGGCGCATCACTTACCGCCGCTTTTTCTCTTTTTCTGTTTTTTCCCCTGTGCCATACCGCTTTTCATCACCCTTTGCTGCTTTGGTCGTTTGGCGTTATGCCTGCGTCAGGGCTGATTTCCTGTTGATAAATTGCCCTTTTTGCCGTTTTTGCACGCGAATTGCGTGCGAAGTGTGCAAACGAAAAAAGGTCTCGAAAAAGTGTTTGACTTATAAGTACCAGAAAGTAATATGTGCGCCATCGCAGCGACGAAGAGCAGAAACAAGTTCTTCGAAGCACTCGAAAGAGGCGTGTGTGGTGAGGTGGCCGAGAGGCTGAAGGCGCTCCCCTGCTAAGGGAGTATGCGGTCAAAAGCTGCATCCGGGGTTCGAATCCCCGCCTCACCGCCATTTTGCATCCGTAGCTCAGCTGGATAGAGTACTCGGCTACGAACCGAGCGGTCGGAGGTTCGAATCCTCCCGGATGCACC